>JAABSN010000026.1 GCA_011390385.1 Thioalkalivibrio nitratireducens
CCGCCTGGACAACCAAGGGATAAACCGCGAAGGCGTGCCGGGAGAACACCGCGTTGCTTCCGGGTGCGAGCCAGGTCCGTGCCACCAGTTCCAGGATCTCGTTGGAACCGTTACCCAGAGTCACCTGCTTCGGATCGACACCGTGCCGGCTGGCAAGCGCTTCCTTGAGCGCGAACCCATTGCCATCCGGATAGATGTGCAGATTTCCGAGGGCCGCCCCGATCGCAGTCACGGCGCGGGGACTCGGGCCCAGCGGGTTCTCGTTCGAAGCCAGCTTGACCGCCTGACGGATTCCCAATTCGCGTTCCAGAGCTTCGACGGGCTTGCCGGGTTCGTATGGCCTGAGGGCTCGCACGCCCGGCACCGCCAGGGTATTGAAATCAATCATGATCAAACCATTCCTCGAACGAACAGGAGCCACACCGCAACCCGACCGCAAAATGAAATTCAACTCGGCCCATCAGGTCGATGCCTGCGGATAGCTGCCGAGAATCTTGAGCATGTCCGCGCTCTTGCGCAATTCATCCAGGCAGGTGGCAACAACGGCGTCCTGCTGGTGACCGATGAGATCCAGGAAGAATACATAATCCCAGTTGACACAGCGCGACGGACGCGACTCGATACGGGTCAGGCTGATCCCTGCATCCGCGATCGGCTTGAGCAGACTGAATAGCGAGCCCGGCCTGTTCGCGGTGCTGAGCATGATCGAGGTTCGGTCACGACCGGTTGCACCGGTTGCCAATCGACCAATCACCAGGAAACGGGTTGTGTTGTCGCCCCGGTCCTCGATGTTGCGGGCCAGTGTCTTCAATCCGTATCGCTCGGCTGCGGCCTCGCTGGCAATGGCCGCAGCACCCGGCTGTTCAGCGGCGTCCTGAGCCGCCCGGCCGTTGCTGGCTGCGTGACGGCGTTCCGCATGCGGCAACTCCCGGTCCAGCCATTGTCGGCACTGCGCCAGCGCTTGTGGGTGCGCCATGACCATCTCCACATCGGCCACGCGCTCGGCACGCGAGAGCAGATGATGCTGTACCGGCAGAACCACCTCGCCGCAGATCAGGAGCCGGGATTCGAGAAAACAGTCCACGGTATGCGTGACAACGCCCTCGGTGCTGTTCTCGATTGGCACGACACCGAAATGCACGCGCCCGGATTCGACCTCGCGGAAAACCATGTCGATGGACGTCAGCGGCTGAAGGGTGGCCGCCTGCCCGAAATGCTTGCGAGTGGCCAGGTGGGTAAAGGTACCTTCCGGGCCCAGATAGGCGACTTGCAGGGGCTGCTCCAGCGCCAGGCACTCCGACATGATCTCACGGAAAATGCGCACCGCGCTTGCGGCGGGGAGCGGCCCGGGGTTGTGCTCGCGCACCTGCCGCAGAATCACGGCCTCCCGTTCCGGACGATAGAATCGCTGATCCCCTTCACCGCGCTTTACCGCAGCGACCTCCTCGGCACAGCGGGCTCGCTCGTTCAGGAGGCGCAGAAGCTCAGCATCGATCCGATCGATGCGATCGCGCAGACGGTCGAGATCTGCCGAATCCGCCACTACAGTATCCGCGAACGAAGAACCCCATCGACCGCGGCAATGGCCTCGAAGGTCTCGGCATCGATCGGGTCCTCGACATCAAGCAGCGTATAGGCCAGATCACCGCGTGACTCATTCATCATATGCACGATATTGACGCCCTTTTCCCCCAATACATGCGAAATGCGCCCAACCCGGTCGGGCAGGTTCCGGTTCACGATGGCAAGCCGCGCCTCGCCCTTGCGCTCCAGCGAAAGATTCGGCAGGTTCACCGAGTTGCGCACATTGCCGTTCTCCAGGTAGTCCTGCAATTGGTCCGCGATCATCACCGCACAGTTTTCCTCGGACTCGACCGTCGATGCGCCCAGATGCGGGAGCATGATCACCCGTTCATTGCCGGCGAGCGCCGGCGACGGAAAGTCCGTCACGTACGCGTGAACCTTCCCGGCATCGAGCGCGGAGGCCAACGCCGAATCATCGACCACGCCCTCGCGCGCGAGGTTGAGCACGATCGCACCCGGCTTCAGCGAACCAATCCGCGTGGCGTCAAGGAGGTTGCGGGTCTGATCGTTCAGGGGCACGTGGAAGGTGATGGCATCGGCCTGGCTGATCACTGCGTCCACGCTGCGGGCACGATCGACATCGGCCTCGAGACGCCAGGCACTCTCCACAGTGATCTTCGGATCGTAGCCGATGACGTTCATCCCCAGCGCCCGGGCCGCGTTGGCAATCTTCACACCGATCGCACCGAGACCAATCACACCCAGGGTGCGCCCCGGAAGTTCAAAGCCGACGAAACGCTTCTTGCCATCCTCGACCCGCTTCTGGAACTCGGGATCGCGCGGATCCAGCTGCCGCACGTATTCTGCCGCCGGTATCAGGTTGCGCGCTGCCAGGAGGAGTCCTGACACGACGAGTTCCTTGACCGCGTTTGCATTCGCGCCCGGCGCACTGAAAACCGCAACACCCCGACCGGATAACGCCTCGACGGGGATGTTGTTCACGCCGCTGCCGGCGCGTCCGACGGCATGGACCGAATCCGGAATCGGTGTCTGATGCAGGTTGTGCGAGCGCAGCATGATCGCGTCCGGATCATGCAGGCTGGAGGCGACCTCGTAGCGCTCGCGAGGAAACCGCTCGAGCCCACGCACGGCAATGTTGTTGAACGTCTGAATGCGAAACATGGCGTGTCCTTGTTCAGGCATGGCGCTGCTCGAAGTCAGCCATGAATTCGATCAGGGTATCGACAGCGGTCTCGGATACCGCGTTGTAAATGCTCGCACGCATGCCGCCCACCGAGCGGTGCCCCTTCAAACCCGACAGACCGGCTTCCGCAGCCTGCTTCAGGAAACTGCCGTCCAGAGCGTCGTCCGCCAGAATGAACGGCACGTTCATCCAGGAACGGGCCGAAATGTCCACCGGGTTGCGGTAGAACTCGGAGTTATCGACGAAATGATAGAGCTTGGCGGCCTTGCGTTGATTCACCTCACCCATCGCCGCCAGCCCCCCCTGCTCCAGCAGCCACTCGAACACCAGCCCGGAAAGATACCAGGCCAGCGTCGGCGGCGTGTTGTACATGGAATCGTTCTTCGCCTGCAGGTCGTAGTCCAGCACCGAGGGAACCGACGCCGATTTCCGCTCGAGAAGATCCCTGCGGACGATCACCAGGGTCAGCCCAGCAGGGCCAATGTTCTTCTGTGCGCCGGCATAAATCACGCCGAAACGGGCAACATCGAGCGGCCGCGAGAGAATCGTCGAAGACATGTCGGCGACCAGCGGCACCGCTCCCGTCTCCGGTATGAAATGGAATTCCACCCCCCCGATCGTCTCGTTTGGAGTGTAATGAACGTAGGCTGCTTCCGGATCGAGCTTCCACGTTGCGGTATCCGGGATCGACGCATAGCCATGGCTCTGGCTGCTCGCCACGATATTCACGGAACCATACTTCTGCGCCTCCTTGATGGCCTTGCCCGACCAGGCGCCGGTGTCAATGTAATCCATCGCCTGCCCGTCGCTGCAGAGGTTCAACGGCACCGCAGCGAACTGCCCGGTCGCTCCACCCTGCAGAAACAGAACAGCGTAGTCGTCGGGAACCGACAGCAGCTTGCGCAGATCCCGCTCGGCCTTTTCGGCCACTTCCATGAACGTCTTCCCCCGGTGACTCATTTCCATCACCGACATGCCGGCGCCACGGAAATCCATCCATTCCGCCTGCGCCCTTTGCAATACCGGCTCGGGAAGGGCTGCCGGCCCCGCGCTGAAATTGAATACTCGGCTCATTCTCCATCTCCATTCTCAGCCCCGGAGACATCGGTCTCCGAAGCATCCCCGGGTGGTGTATCGACTTCGGAACCCTGCGCCGGCCCGTCACCCTCATCCGGGGCATCTTCCCCCTGCAGGCGTTCAACGCGCGCGAGCTCCACCAACCGCTCGCCATCACCGAGCCGAATCAAACGCACACCCTGCGTATTGCGGCCAATCAACGGAATCTGTTCCACGGGTGTACGTACCAGCGTTCCGCCATCGGTAATCAGCATGACTTCGTGATCGTCGAGCACCCGTGCCGCGCCAACCAGTGTCCCGTTGCGCCCGGCGCACTGCATGGCGATCACCCCCTGACCACCACGCCGGTGTACCGGGAACTCATCGAAGGACGTGCGCTTGCCAAACCCGAATTCACTCGCGAACAGAGCCGCGCCCTCGTCCACGATCAACAGTGCAATGACCTGATGCGAGGCATCCATACGCACCCCACGCACACCACAGGCAGTCCGCCCCATCGCGCGTACGTCGGTTTCGGGGAAGCGCACGGCCTTGCCACCGGAGGTCACCAGCATCACGTCGCGTCCGCCGTCGGTCAATGCGACATCGACCAGACGATCACCCTCACGCAGGTCGACCGCAATGATGCCGCTGTTGCGCGGTCGCGAAAAATCGGTCAGCGGAGTTTTCTTCACCGTGCCCGAAGTCGTCACCATGAACACGAACTGGTTCTCGGCATACGTCCGGACCGGCAGAATCGCGTTGATCCGCTCGTTGGCTTCGAGCGGCAGAAGATTCACGATGGGCTTGCCACGCGCGGCCCGGCTACCCTGGGGTAACTCGTAGACCTTGATCCAGTACACACGGCCCCGGCTGGAGAAGCAGAGGATGGTGTCGTGGGTATTGGCAACCACCAGGCGATCGATGAAGTCCTCTTCACGGAAGCTGGTCGCCGCCTTGCCACGTCCGCCGCGCCGTTGTGCCCGGTACGCGGTCACCGGCTGGTATTTCACGTAACCGGCATGGGATAGCGTAACCACGACATCCTCTTCACCGATCAGGTCTTCCAGTGTGAGATTCGCGTGCGCCGCACGGACCTCGGTACGACGCGCATCGTTGTATTGCTCGCGCACGGCGAGAAGTTCGTTGCGGATCTCCTCCTGCAGGCGTTCCCCGGAACTCAGGATATCCAGCAGATCCTCGATCAGGTCCAGCAGCTGCCGGTATTCGTCGAGGATCTTTTCCTGTTCGAGTCCGGTAAGGCGATGCAACCGCAGATCCAGGATCGCCTGCGCCTGCGCCTCGGACAGCCGATAGCCGTCGGCGGAAAGCCCGAACTCCGCCGCCAGATCCTCCGGGCGTGACGCCCGCGCTCCGGCGCGGTCGAGCATCGCCGTGACCCCGCCCGGACTCCAGGCACGGCCCAGCAGGCCGACTTTGGCTTCGGCCGGATTCGCTGCACCGCGAATCAGCGCGATGATTGCGTCGATGTTGGCCAGTGCGATGGCCAACCCCTCGAGGATATGTGCACGCTCACGCGCCTTGCGCAGGTCGAAGATTGTACGGCGGGTCACCACCTCACGCCGGTGACGCAGGAAGGCCTCGAGAATCTGACGAAGATCGAGCAGCTTCGGTTGGCCTTCGACCAGCGCAACCATGTTGATGCCGAAGACATTCTGCATCTGCGTGTGCATGAACAGGTGGTTCAGGACCACTTCCGACATTTCGCCACGCTTGAGCTCGATCACGATCCGCATGCCGTCCTTGTCGGACTCGTCGCGCAGCTCGCTGATGCCCTCGAGCTTGCGTTCCTTCACCAGCTCGGCAATCTTTTCGATCAGCCGGGCCTTGTTCACCTGATAAGGCAATTCAGTGACGATGATGGCTTCGCGCTGACCCCCTTCGATTGCCTCGGTATGGGTGCGCGAACGGATGTACACACGCCCACGTCCGGTTCGGTAGGCATCACGAATACCATCGGCGCCATTGATGATCGCCGCGGTCGGAAAATCCGGACCGGGTACGTGCTCCATCAGACCATCGATCCCGATCTCGGGATCGTCGATCAGGGCGACACAGGCATCGATGACTTCTCCGAGATTGTGCGGCGGCACGTTGGTCGCCATGCCCACAGCGATCCCTGCGGAACCGTTGACCAGCAGGTTCGGGAATTTGCTCGGCAAAACCGACGGTTCGCGCTCGGAACCATCGTAGTTATCGACGAAATCGACCGTTTCCTTGTCGATGTCAGCGAGCAGCTCCTGTGCGATTCGTGCCATGCGTACTTCGGTGTAACGCATCGCGGCGGGCGCGTCGCCATCGACAGAGCCGAAATTGCCCTGGCCGTCCACGAGCATGTAGCGCATCGAAAACGGCTGAGCCATGCGCACGATCGCGTCGTACACCGCGCTGTCGCCGTGCGGGTGGTATTTACCGATGACGTCGCCGACCACGCGGGCAGATTTCTTGTAGGGCTTGTTGAACTCGTTGCCGAGCTCGCGCATCGCATGCAGAACCCGTCGATGGACCGGCTTCAAACCGTCGCGAACGTCAGGAAGCGCCCGCCCCACGATCACGCTCATCGCGTAATCAAGGTACGACTGCTGCATCTCGTCTTCGAGATTGACCGGGAATATTTCCTTGGCGAATTCAGCCATTGGCGTGGGGTATCTTCCGGGTTCGATAAACCGGGCACTTTACCATAGTGGCGGAAACTCGGCGCACCCGCGCGATGTCACGGACCGCGTCGTTCGATCGCCAATGACGCCAGCTTGTCCCGGTCCGGCTGCAGCACCACGCCCCGTTCGGTGACGATGGCCGTGATCAGCCGCGCCGGTGTCACGTCGAACGCCGGGTTCCAGGCGCGTGCGCCCGCCGGGGCGATCGGCTGACCCCCGACATCGAGAATCTCGGACTCTGGTCTCATTTCGATCGGGATTCCCGAACCATCCCGAGTCGAAAAGTCGATGGTGCTCATCGGGGCGGCCACCATGAACTTCACGTCATGCTCACGTGCCAGCACGGCAAGACCGTAGGTGCCGATCTTGTTCGCGGTATCGCCATTCGCCGCGATACGGTCGGCACCGACGATCACCCAACCGACCTTGCCGGAGCGCAGCAGACTCGCCGCTGCGCCCTCGCACAGCAGGCGCACCGGGATGCCATCCTGGACGAGTTCCCACGCAGTCAGACGCGCGCCCTGCAGCCACGGTCGCGTCTCATCGGCGAATACCTCGGTAATCCGCGCGTCGACCCATGCGGACCGGATCACGCCGAGGGCCGTGCCGAATCCCCCGGTCGCAAGGGAGCCGGTGTTGCAGTGGGTCAGGACCGCCCGCCCCGGCGCGATCAACGCAGATCCCAGCTCGCCCATGCGTCGGTTTGCGGCGATATCGTCCTGCAGCATCGTTTCGGCGAGGTCACGCGTCGCGGTACACGCTGCCGCGGCAGAGTCGCAGCGACCGAGCAGCTGGCGCATCCGATCCAGTGCCCAGAACAGATTGACGGCGGTCGGACGCGACGCGGCAAGCCGATCGATTGCGGCGTCCACCTCCGCGCGCCAGGCATTGGCAGCAGCCTTTTTCGCCGCCTGACACGCGAGCACGACGCCAAAGCCGGCCGTAATGCCGATGGCGGGGGCTCCGCGCACGACCATCTCGCGAATGGCCGTGGCGACGGCCACGGGATCGGTATAGGCGTTCTCCCGGGCTTCTCCCGGCAGCAGGCGCTGGTCGAGCAGGTACAGAACGCCGTCGTCGAAACGGATCGGTCGGATGGTGTCCGGAAAATTGGTCGTCATTTCACTATTCTACCGCGACGGACAACGACCCGCGCGTTATCCGGCTCGCGTGGGTTCCGGCCGAGCAATTGCCGGGCGGCAAAGATGCCGTCTCGACGCGAGAATGCCAGAAGCGCGGCCGCTCGACACGGCTTCCCTGTCCCAATTGGATGCCGTCGTCGTCGGTTTCCAGCCAGAGCATTCCCCGTTCCGCGGTATCGAGCAATGCAACACAATGGGCATCCAGTCGTTGCCGGACGTCCGGCGCAGGATGCCCGAAACGATTGTCGAAACCGGTGCTGACCCAGGCCACCGCCGGGCGGGCCGCTTCGAGAAGCCCGCGGGAAAGCACCCCGGATGCGCCGTGATGCGGCACGAGCAACACGTCGGTCTCAAGCAGCCCATCAACCGAAGAACGAACCAGCACACGCTCACCGAGTCCCTCGACGTCGCCAGTCAGCAGCAGGCGACCGTTGCGGCCCCGGACCGCCAGCACGCACGAAGCGGTATTCCCGTCGTTCCAATACGGCGGCGGATGCAGGACTGCGAAACCAACGCCATCCCACTCCCAGCTGCGGCCTGCCTCACAGGGTCTCTCGGTCGGGTGGACTCCTCCGCGCCGGCTCAGCACATCGCCTACAGACATCCCGGCGAAGACTGCGCCGACTCCACCGCGATGATCCATGTTTTCATGGCTTACCACGATCCGATCCACATGCCGGATCCCATGCCGACGCAACGCGGGGAGCACCACGGCGGCACCCGAGTCGAAGCCATCGGTCCAGGCCGGTCCGGCATCGTAGACGAGTACATGGCTTCGCGTGCGAACCACAACCGCGAGGCCTTGCCCGACATCGAGCATCTCGGCCCGAAAGTCGCCGACAGCCAAGCGCGGTGACCAAGGCAGAAACAGCGGCAGGCAAGCCAGAACGACCCAGGGCAGGTAACGACGCGGCCGCGGCAGCAGGAGAATCAGAATACCCACCGTCGCCAGCACGATGCCGGCGAGCGGCACGGCCATTTCGCTCACAGCTGCGGGCAGGGACAGAAGAATTCCCAATGCGCCGAGCAGGAGGCTCAGCCATGAATCCGACCACCACAAAAGGGGCGTACCCAGGGGCGCCCAGATCAACGCGAGGCCCGCTCCGGCCAGTAGCATCGGCAGGACCGCAAAAGTGATCACCGGGACCGCAATCAGGTTCGCCACCGGAGCGATCCATGACCCCAACTGGAACCAGGCCAGACTGAGCGGAAGCAGCGCTATCGCCAGTACCACCTGTATCCGCAGCCAGGCTCCCGCGTCCGATCGCGTCACCCGGCCTTGCAGCAACAACAGGATCACTGCCACGGCGCCAAAGGAAAACCAGAACCCGGCCGCGAGCACACTCGCCGGCGTCAGCAGTACGACCAGGATCAGCGCGGCCGCGTAAACCCGCCAGGTCAATGCGTCACGGCGCAACAGCACCGCCACACTGATGAGAATGAGCATGACCAAGGCCCGCTGCGTGGGAATGCTGAAGCCCGCCAACGCGGAATAGATACTGGCCGCCGTGAGCGCGGTCAGCACGCCGAACAAGCGAAGCGAAACGGTCCGCCGCAGCCACGACACGCGGCGCCACGACCAGCGCGACAGCAGCAAAACGAATCCAGCCACCAGTCCCACGTGGAGCCCGGAGATCGCCATCAGGTGGTTGGTACCCGTATGCAGGAAGCGCCGCCATTCGTCGCGATCCATCGCCGCGCGCTCGCCGATGACCAGCGCCTGCATTACCCCCGGATGGCGCGCACCCGGGTGCGATTCAAGCATCACCTCACCCACATGCGCCCGGATGCGATGCAGATCCGCGCCCTGCCAACGGCGTACGCCCTGCACCAGCAGTTCCACTTCGCCGCGAACGCTCGCAAGCCCGTGGATCCCCTCGCGATATAGCCAGGCCGCGTAATCGAAGCTCCCAGGATTGTGCAATCCGCGCGGCGGCCGCAAACGCAGGACCACACGAATCCGGTCCCCGGATCCAAGGGCCGAGTCCGCCGGGAAGCGGGTCACCCGTAGCCGCTTGGCCCGGAACGCTTCGGGCCCGCCTACGATGTCCACGACATCGAGCAGAAAACGGCTGCGGCGCGGCGAATGATCAGGGATACCAACGATCGTGCCGATCACTTCCACTTCGACACCGGCCAGGGTCTCGGGGATTGCGTGCTCGAGCCACGCGGCGCCGGACATGCCCGCGACCGCGAAGCCCAGCAGCCATCCACCGAGAGGCCGGCTCCAGCGGTGCCAGACCAGGATCAGCGACGCCACGGCGACGACACCCCAGGGCCAATCGGGCAACGCCGGCAAAAAATGCAGCGACAAGGCCCCCGTCACCACACCCGCAGCAAGCGGGATCATGGTTCCATCCGCGTCTGAACGGTTCTATGATTGTGTTCGGCCTTGCCTTCGTCCGGCGATCGCCGATCGCGCCCGCTTCCCGGACGCTTATCCGCGCCAATTGGCGCATCCAGTGATCCATGGCGAAAAAACTCATCAGGAAGTGGTTCCCGGCCTATGACTCGGTCCGGGGGCATCGCGCCCTGGAAATGCTGGGTCCGCGCCTGCGCGCGCCTGATCTGTGGCATCTGAACCGGCGCTCCGTCGCTGGTGCCTTTGCCGTAGGCCTTTTTGTCGCCTTCCTGCCCATACCCATGCAGATGCTGCTTGCGGCCGCGATCGCGATTGGGGTCCGCGTGAACCTGCCGGTATCGGTGCTGCTGGTCTGGGTATCCAATCCCCTGACCATGCCGCCCATATTCTACACCGCATACACCATCGGTCGCTGGATCCTGAATGAACCCAGGCGTTCATTCCACGTGGAGATTTCCGTCGAATGGTTGGCCGGAGACCTGCTGGCCATCTGGAAACCGCTGCTGACCGGCAGCCTTGTACTCGCCGTGATCGCTTCGGCCGCAGGCTATATCACGATTCGGATTCTCTGGCGCCTCAGCGTCGTCGAACGCCTGAAGATCCGACAGGTCCGCCTGCGGCGCAAGCTGATGAAAAGCCAGCAGAACCCCTACCGGACGAAGAGCGGCTCCTAGGAGCCTGTCGGACCTGGGCTCCTAGGCCGGCTCCAGCAAGCCATTCACGATCCTGATGGTGCGGTCCATGCTTGCGGCCAGGGCCGGGTCGTGCGTGACCAGCGCCAATGCACTGCCACTCGCCCGATTCATCTCCCGCAGCAGTTCGAACACGCGGTGGGCTCGATCACGGTCCAGATTGCCTGTTGGCTCGTCGGCCAGAATGACCGCCGGGTGGGTGACCATGGCCCGGGCAATCGCCACCCGTTGCCGCTCACCCCCGGAGAGTTCCGCAGGTTTGTGCGCGGCGCGATCGGCGAGGTCCACGCGCCCGAGCCATTCGGCCGCCTCGGCTTTTGCCTTGCGGGTCGAATCGCCCCGGATCATCAACGGAATTGCCACGTTTTCCATCGCCGTGAACTCGGGCAGCAGATGGTGAAACTGATACACGAATCCGATATGCCGGTTGCGCAGGACTCCACGCTGCGCATCGCTGATTCGTGCCCAGTCCTGCCCGAAGATCGCGACTCGTCCCGCAGTGGGCAGGTCCAGGCCACCAAGGAGTTGCAGCAGCGTGCTCTTGCCCGAACCCGATACCCCGATGATCGCGAGTTGATCGCCCCGCCGGATCTCCAGGTCGATTCCCCTGAGGACGCTGACGTCGAGTGTGCCTTCGCGGAAACGCCGCTCCAGCCCCTCTGATTCAAGAATGACCTCCGCGTCATTCATAGCGAAGGGCCTCGGCCGGCCGTGTGCGGGCGGCGCGCCAGGCCGGAAACAGCGTGGCGAGCAATGTCAGGACAAAGGCCAGTCCGCTGACACGCAATACATCCTGAAGGCGAAGATCGCTCGGTAACTCATTGATATAGTAAACATCTGCGGAGAGAAACTGCGTTCCAGTCACGCGCTCGATGAACGGAACGACGACGTCGATATTCAATGCCAGGCTGACTCCCCCAATCACCCCGAGCAGCACACCAACCGCACCGATGATCACCCCTTGCACGATGAATACAAGCATTACCGAAGCCGGTTTCAACCCGAGGGTCCGCAGAATCGCGATGTCCGATTGCTTGTCAGTCACCAGCATCACCAGCGTCGATACGATATTGAACGCCGCAACCGCGACGATCAGCGAAAGAATGATGAACATCACCACCTTTTCCATCTGGATCGCGCGGAACAGGCTGGCATGCTGCTGGGTCCAGTCCGAAACCCGGAACAGACCCCCGAGCGAACGGGCCACGTCGCGGCTGACCACACCCGCCTGCATCATGTCGCTCAGTCGCAGACGCAGACCGGTCACGCCTTCCCCCGTCTGGAACACCGCGCGGGCGTCGTCGAGATGAATGAAGGCCGTGCTCCGATCAAACTCGTACATCCCGACTTCGAACAGACCGGCCACCACGAAGCGGCGCATGCGCGGCAACACACCCGCCGGGGTCACACTGGCCTGAGGCGCCATCAACACCACATTGTCACCGACACGGACCCCAAGCTGGATCGCCAGCTCATAGCCGAGAATGATGCGAAACAAACCACTCTCCAGATCCTCGAGGCTACCCCGGATCATGTGCTCCTCGATCTGCGCTACGCGCTGCTCTGGTGCCGGATCGACTCCACGAACCAGCGCACCCGAAATGTTCCCAAGGGCGCTGAGCATCGCCTCTCCCGCGACATAGGGCGCCACTGCCAGGACGCGGGAATCCGCATTCTCGACGCGCCCGGACACCCGTTCCCAATCCTTCAGCGAGCCATCCAGCGCCTGAATGGTGGCGTGTGAGGCCATTCCAAGGATGCGGTCACGCAACTCGCGCTCGAACCCATTCATGACTGACAGTACCGTGATCAACGCTGTCACACCGAGTACCAGCCCGACCATGGACACCACAGAGATAAACGAGATGAAGTGATTACGGCGCTTTGCCCGCGTGTAGCGCAGACCAATGGCAATCGGAAGCGGCTTGAACATGCGCGAATCATGCCAGAGCCGAAGCCCGCCGCCTACCTTTCGCAACCGGATGACCGAACGGCATCGGAATGCCATCGGCCCGATGCCGGTGTATGATCCCGGGAACGGTCTCGAAACGGGAGCATATGCATGTCCGGGGGAATCATGCCATTGCGGCTGCTGGCCACCCTGTTGTGCCTGATCCTCGCCCACCCCGTGCAGGCAGAGATCCTTCAGCTTGCACCCGATACCTATGCGGTGATCAAGGAGCCCGGGCTACCGGTGCGCGGCGAGCACCGCATCCGGGTCATCGAGCGGCACGGCGAACCGCTGCGCCGCCATCCGCCCGTCGGCGGCACCGCAGCTTCCCACCCCCTGATCACTCGCTGGGATTACCCCGGGTTCTCGGTCATTTTCGAGAATGCCTTCGTCCTGCACAGCGTAGTGCACGGGCCAAACACACCCCAGCCCCGATGACAACCGTTCCATCTCGCCGCCGGCTGCCCGCGGAATGGGAGCCGCAGAGCGGAGTCCAGCTGACCTGGCCACACGGAAATACTGACTGGGCCCCCAGACTCGATCGCGTCGAGCCTGTTTTCGCGGCGATCGGAGCCGCGATCGCGCGGCACGAATCATTACTGGTGGTCTGCCAGGATACCGAACACCGCGCCCATGTACTGTCGCTCCTTGCTCAGAGTGGAGCCGATCTCGATCGCGTGCAGCTCGGTATCGCGCCGGCCGATGACACCTGGGCTCGCGACCACGGCCCGATTACCGTACTCGATGACGAGCAGCCGCTACTGCTGGACTTCACATTCAATGGCTGGGGCGGAAAATTCCCTGCTGACCGGGACAACCTGATTACCCGAACCCTGTCCGGCCAGGGTCGATTCGGTACAGTCCCGGTTGAAACGATCGAGCTCGTCCTCGAGGGGGGCAGTATCGAGTCGGATGGTGCCGGCACCATCATGACCACCAGTCAATGCCTTCTGACACCCAGCCGCAACGCTGGCCTGTCGCGGAACGACCTGGAACAGCGCCTCCACCAGCACCTGGGTGCCGAGCGGGTACTGTGGCTGGACCACGGACACCTGGACGGTGACGACACCGATAGCCACATCGATACCCTGGCGCGTTTCTGCGATCCCGGCACCATTGCCCACGTGCAGTGCGACGATCCCGACGACGCCCAGCACGCCGGCCTGCGCCGGATGGCCGAGCAGATCGCCGGATTCCGGCAACCCTCGGGCCAGCCCTATACGCTCGTCGGCCTGCCGCAACCCGCGCCGATTCGCGATGGTGACCAGCGCCTGCCGGCGACATACGCGAACTTTCTCGTGATCAACGAGGCCGTGCTGGTGCCGGTGTACGACGATCCAGCCGACGCCATGGCTCTCGAAACGATTGGCGCCGCCTTCGCCGGACGCAGCGTGGTGGGTGTCGACTGCCGCGAACTGATCCGCCAGGGCGGCAGCCTGCATTGCCTGACCATGCAGTTCCCTGCTGGCGTTCTGCCCCACTGAGTCGCCCTGGTTCCCGAGGTACCCCGATGCACGTCGCCCTGATCCAGCACCGCAACGCCACCGACCGCGACAGCAATCTGGCCGCGACCGCTGCCGCTGTGGCGCAGGCCGCGGAAGACGGCGCGGAACTCGTGGTACTGGCCGAACTCCATACCGGCCCCTATTTCTGCCAGATCGAAACTCCTGCGGAATTCGACCGCGCCGAAACCATCCCCGGGCCTTCCACTCAAGCCCTGTCGGCACTGGCCCGCGAACATCACGTCGTGCTGGTTGGCTCGCTGTTCGAGCGCCGCGCACCCGGGCTTTATCACAATACGGCGGTCGTTTTCGAGCGCGACGGACGGGTCGCAGGCCAATATCGCAAGATGCACATCCCGGACGATCCGGGCTATTACGAAAAATACTATTTCACTCCCGGAGATCTCGGCTTCAAGCCGATCGATACCTCGGTCGGCCGCCTGGGCGTTCTCGTCTGCTGGGATCAGTGGTATCCCGAGGCGGCCCGGCTGATGGCGCTCGCCGGCGCCGAGTGCCTGATCTATCCCACCGCCATCGGCTGGGACCCGGAGGATACCCCGGAGGAACGGGCACGCCAGCGCGAGGCGTGGATCACCGTCCAGCGCGGCCACGCCGTCGCCAACAACCTGCCGGTGCTCGCGTGCAACCGGATCGGGTTCGAAGCGGACCCATCCGGGACTGGCGCCGGGGCCGATTTCTGGGGTTCGAGCTTCATCGCCGGCCCGCAGGGAGAATTGCTTGCCCAGGCCGGCTCGGATACACCCGCGATTCTCGCCGCGACACTTGATCCGGCGCGTACCGAACAGGTCCGCCGCCAATGGCCGTTTCTGCGCGATCGTCGTATCGACGCCTACGAAGGGCTACTGCGGCGGTTCATCGACTGAATCCGGATCAGCGACGGAACTCACGGAGGACGAAAGGCATCGAACAATTCCACCCGCAAACAGGAATTTGACGATGAATCTGAAACCCACAGTCAACGTAGGCGTCATTGACCGCGGCCTGCGCATTGCCGTCGGCGTCATCCTTCTGGCCCTGGTCTTTGTCGGTCCGCAGACACTCTGGGGCCTGCTCGGAATCATCCCGCTGGCGACCGGTGTGATGCGCTGGTGTCCCGCATACAGCCTGTTGGGGATGAACAGCTGTGGTGCCACCGGCCCGCGTTGACATATCGGGCGCGGTGATGACGCCAGATCGCGTGGTCACCGCATTGTTGCACTGAACTCCCGCAGGCAGGCCGCACACGATCGCCATGCTCCGTATAATGCGCGGACTCCACCTCCAGACAGTGAACGCGACATGGCCGATGCCACCCGCGACCCCCTGAAACCCGGTCGTCTCCCCTCCTCTGGTTTCGAAACCTGGACAGACCTCGGGTTCACGCCCGCGGTTCTGGCGCTGGCGCAGGCCGCCGCCGCTTTCGAACATCCCCTGCTCGTGGTGACCGAAAGCACCGAGGCCGCCGACCAATGGATCGATGAATGGCGTTTCTTCGCCTCCGGAACCGACCTGCCGATCCTGCGTCTGCCCGATTGGGAGACGCTGCCGTTCGATGTCTTCTCACCCCACGAAGACATCGTTTCCGAACGCCTGCGCACGCTGCACCGACTTCCGGGGCTGCGCCGCGGACTGGTGGTCGTTCCGGTCGCAACATTGATGCAGCGCCTGCCGCCGCGGCAATGGCTGCAGGGCGAATGTCTGGCCCTGACGGTCGGCCAGCGCCTCGATCGACTGGACCTGCGGCAGAATCTCGCCGATGCCGGTTATCAGTCCGTTCAACAGGTGCTGACGCATGGCGAATTCGCGGTACGCGGCGAGATTCTGGATGTGTTTCCGATGGGAGCCATGCTCCCTGTGCGGGTCGAATTCCTCGATGACGAAGTCGACTCGCTGCGCCACTTTGATCCCGAAACCCAGCGCTCCACCGAACGGATCGAACGGCTCGATGTACTGCCCAGTCACGAGTTCCCGCTGAACGCCGAATCGATCAAGGCCTTTCGGGGTCGTTATCGTACCCGGTTCTCCGGCGACCCGACCCGGCACGCCATCTACCGCGACGTGAGCGAGGGGCTGGCCCCCGCGGGCGTGGAATCCTATCTGCCGCTGTTTTTCGAGCAATTGGACACGCTGTTCGAATACTGCCCGGAGGCTCGAGTCGTACAGTTCGGCGATATCGCCGGAGCCGCCGGTCGGTTCGCGGCCGAGGTCCTTGCCCGCTTCGATCAGCTGGGCCATCAGGCCGACCGCCCACTCCTGCCCCCGGGCGAACTGTACCTCGACGAAAACACGCTGGCGGCGGCGCTTGCCGGGCGGTCCGGAATCGGGCTGGGGCCGGCCGCCGCGCCGCTGCCGTCCGGGCGCGGGCGCAGCGTCGCCTTCAACCGTGCGACGCTGCCCGAGCTCGGTATCCAGCAGGGGCGTCCGGAACCGGCGGAACGCCTGCGCAGCTTCCTTGATGGCCGCGAGCGGGTTCTGCTCACCGCCGAATCCGCCGGGCGGCGCGAGGCGTTGCTCACGCTGCTGCGCGAACAGCAGATCACCGCCGAGCCGGTCGAGGACTGGCCTTCGTTTGTTGCTGCAGCCGAAATTCCGGCCATGCTGACGGTGGCCACGCTGTCCGAGGGTTTTCTGCTCCCCGGCAACCTTGCAGTGGTGCCCGAGAATGCCCTGTTCGGAGAGCGCGCACTGCAGTCCCGGCGGCGTGCCAAGCCGACCCGCGATGCCGACGCCATCATCCAGAATCTCAACGACCTGCATATCGGAGCCCCGGTGGTGCACGAGGAGAACGGCGTCGGCCGTTACCTCGGGCTGCAGACCCTGACCATCAACGGCCAGCCCGCGGAATTTCTCACCCTGGAGTACGCGGACGAGGCCAGGCTGTACGTTCCCGTATCGTCGCTGCATCTGATCAGCCGTTACACCGGCGCCGACGGCGAACACGCACCCCTGCACCGTCTCGGCAGCGAGCAATGGACCCGTGCCCGGCGCAAGGCAGCGGAGAAGGCCCGGGATGTCGCCGCGGAACTGCTCGAGATTCACGCCCGCCGAGCCGCACGCGAGGGCACCGCCTTTGCCGTCGAAACGCCCGAATACCACGCCTTCGCCGCAGCCTTCCCGTTCGAGGAGACGGCCGATCAGGCCCAGGCGATCGACGCGGTTCTTGCCGACATGGCCGCCGGCACGCCGATGGACCGTGTGGTCTGTGGGGATGTCGGCTTCGGCAAGACCGAGGTGGCGATGCGTGCCGCCTTCGTGGCGGTTCAAAACAATCGACAGGTCGCGGTGCTGGTACCCACAACGCTGCTGGCGCAGCAGCATGGCCAGAACTTCAGCGACCGCTTTGCGGACTGGCCTGTGCGCGTGGAAGCGCTATCCCGTTTCCGCAGCACGAAAGACCAGACTTCTGTACTGCAGGGAATGGCCGACGGCACGGTCGACATCGTGATTGGCACCCACAAGCTCCTGCAGAGCGGACTCGAGTTCCGCAATCTGGGGCTGGTCATCGTCGACGAGGAGCAGCGCTTTGGCGTACGTCACAAGGAATCGCTGAAAAAACTCCGCGCAGAGGTCGACATGCTGACCCTGACCGCAACCCCGATCCCCCGCACCCTGAACATGGCGCTCGCCGGTCTGCGGGATCTGTCCATCATCGCCACGCCTCCACGCGCGCGCCTCGCCATCAAGACCTTCGTCAACGAGTGGAACGATGCCATCATTCAGGAGGCCTGCCTGCGCGAAATGCGCCGGGGTGGCCAGGTTTACTTTCTCCACAATGAAGTCGAAACCATCACCCGTACCGCGGAACGACTCCAGGATCTGCTACCCGGCGCGCGCATCGGTATTGCGCACGGACAGATGCGCGAGCGCGACCTGGAACAGGTCATGCTCGATTTCTACCATCGCCGGTTCAATGTACTCGTGTGCACCACCATCATCGAAACCGGCATCGACGTGCCGACGGCCAACACCATCATCATGAACCGCGCCGACAAACTGGGACTTTCGCAGATGCACCAGCTGCGTGGTCGGGTCGGACGCTCGCATCATCGTGCGTATGCGTATCTGCTGACGCCTCCGCCCAAGGCGATGACCGCGGATGCCCGCAAGCGACTCGAGGCCATCGCTTCGCTCGAGGATCTCGGGGTCGGCTTCGCCCTGGCCAGCCACGATCTCGAGATTCGCGGCGCGGGCGAACTGCTCGGCGCGGAACAGAGCGGTCAGATCACCGAGGTCGGATTTTCCCTGTACAACGACTTGCTGAACCGCGCGGTGAACGCGCTGCGTGCGGGACACTTGCCCGAACTCGATGTGTCGCCAGACGCCGTCACCGAAGTGGAACTGGGACTCCCCGCACTGCTTCCCGAACCGTACGTCCCGGATGTACACACCCGCCTGATTCTATACAAACGCCTGGCCAGTGCGCCGGACGCGCCGGCACTCCGCGATCTGGAAGTCGAGTTGATCGACCGCTTCGGCCTGTTGCCCGAACCGGCACGCGCACTCATGGCCGCTACCCGCCTGCGCCTCAAGCTGGCGCCACTGCGAATCCGCAAGCTGGAGCTCGGCCCGGCCGGCGGCCGGTTCGTGTTCGGCTCCAATCCGAACATTGACGTGAACGCATTGATTCGCCTGGTACAATCCGACCCGAAGGCCTACAAGCTCGATGGCGACAAGGCCTTCCGCTTCTTTGCCGATTGCACGACACTGCAGGCGCGCGTCTCCCTGGTGGAGCGCCTGCTGAACCAGCTTGCGCTGGAGCGCAAGGCCGCCTGAGGATGCAGCCATGAAAACGAATCCCTTCCCGCGCCGCCGATTCCTGTCCGCCCTGACCGCCCTGCCATTGCTTGCCGCTCTGCCTTCGGCGCTGACCGCTCAGGTGGGGCGTCAATACCGCGTTGAACTGGTGATTTTCGAACAGCTTGGCCCGGAAAGTCAGGCCTTCATGGATCGGGTTGCGCGTCCCATGCGGGCCGATCTGTCTGGCTTCGGCATCGGGGAAGGGCCCATCCGACCAGCGCGCAGCGGCTTCGGACTGAGCCATGTCGTCGATCGGGTCGAGCGGTCGGGTCAGGGTCGGGTGCTGGCGCGCCTGGCCTGGCATCAACGCGGACGCGATTATGACACCGCTCCGTGGATCCGGGTCCAGGGGGGGCGCTATCTGGGCCAGCGCGAACAGGACCGTCCCGAAGCACTCCCCACCACTGGCCTGCAACCGTTGCAGCCCCAGCAGGACCGTTATGAACTCGAAGGCCAGTTGCGCATCTGGGTCGGCCGCTACCTGCATCTGGACACCAATCTCATCTACCACGTACCGCACGCCACCGGCGCCGACACGGACACCTGGCCTGCCGTTCCCGTACGCGGTAGTCAGCGAATGAATTCGGGTGACGACCTGTTCTACGTGGACAATCCCGTCGTCGGCATCATCGCCCGCGTCACGCGCATCGACGGCTGAGCACGGAGGCCATCGTGCCGGCGTAGACCTGCCCTCCGGCCCGACTGGTTGGTCAGGAAAGCGATCCCGCAGGGTGCCGCGAGGCGAAGCCGAGCCGCACCGGGACCGTGCCGGGGAATCCCCTGACCTCCGGGTCCCGGGCGGTTCGGTGGCATTCACTGCGCCCATCCGCACCTGCAACGTTCGTCTTCCGGCGAGCCATGAGCGTTACCGCCATTGCGGCGCCATCTCCCAGTTGCGAATCTGGTTGCCGATGGTTACACCCAGATCCTCCAGCAGGAGCTGCAGGGACGTCCTTTTGGGTTTGAACTGTACCAGTCTGTCGATGCCGATCACCTCTCGGGCGACCGATCGATCATCGCCAAGACCATCAATCAGACCGAGTTCCACCGAATCCGCCCCCGTCCATACCAGGCCGCTGAACAGGTCTTCGGTCTCTTGCAGGCGACCCCCACGTCCCTGCCGGACGACGTCGATGAACTGCTCATGAATCTGCCCAATGACATCGGTGATGTGGGCAACCTCGTCTTCGTCCAGCGGCAGGAACGGATCGAGAAAACCCTTCTTGTCTCCGGCCGTGAACAGGCGCCGCTCGACACCCCACTTCTCCATGAGATCGACCAGACCGAAGCTGTCAAGACGAACGCCGATGGAGCCGACGATGCTGCCCTTGTCGGCGTAGATTTCATCTGCGGCGACCGCGATGTAGTAGGCGCCCGATGCACCGACATCGGCGATCACCGCGTACACCGGGATGTCTTCGTGCAGTCCGCGCAACCGGAGGATCTCATCATGGATCAAGCCTGCCTGCACCGGGCTGCCGCCGCCGCTGTTGATCCGCAGCATCACCGCCCGGGTATCGTCATCGTCGAAGGCTTCGCGGAGTGTCTTGTTGATGTCCTCGGCATTGACCGTGGCGGAACTTGCGATCAGACCCTCGATGTCGACCACCGCCACGTGTTCGGTTGGTTCCTTGTCACCGTTCAGCCATCCGGAGAACCCGAGGTCGGCTCCACGCACCACGAATAGCAAGGCAAACAGGTAAATAAACACCAACAACTTGAAGAAGACACTCCAGCGTCTTGCCCGCCGCTGTTCGGTGACCTGTGCAAGCAGCAGTGTTTCCAGCGTCTGCCGTTCCCAACCGGGCTTTTCTTCCGCGTTCCAGCCAGCCATATTTGAATCCTTGTGTGAATACGGGTGTGCCGATAGTGTCGGCAGTCCATGTTGAATGCAGTAACCGATGCCCCGGCGGACGCTTGCAGGCCAGGTCCGCAAGGCGATTGGACGCTGCGCACTCACACAGACATCGGTTCCTTCCCGAAATTCAGGTGGCGTTGCCTCGCAGAAGCAGCGGCGGAAGTTCGGCAAGGCCCTGGATCAATGCCCGCGGACCGAAGCACCGTAGCCGCTCGGCGTCATGCGCCCCATAGGTGACACCGACGCTCATCATCCCGAATTGCCCGGCCATCTGCAGATCGTAGGTACTGTCGCCGACCATCACCGCATCGCGCCGATCGACGCCGAGCCGATCGATCAGGTAGCGCAGCATCGCCGGGTCCGGCTTGGACGGGTGCTCATCGGCGGTCGCGGTCGCATCAAAAAGCTTCTTCAGACCGGTGTCTTCCAGTGCAGCGTCGAGGCCACGGCGCGATTTCCCGGTGGCCACGGCGAGCAGGTAGCCGCGTTCGGCCAGCGTTGTCAGCATCGACACGGCGCCGGGATACAACGGCGTCGGAGTCGAATCGCGTTCCAGATAATACATGCGATAGGCCCGCGCCAGGGTATCCATGAAAGCGTCGTCAGTACCCGGATACAAAGCCTGTGTCGCCTGGTGCACACCCAATCCGATGATTTCCCGAAGCTGCGCGTCGGTCCGCGGTTCCGCACCGATCTCGTCGATCGCGAAACGCAGGCAACGCACGATGCGTCCGATCGAATCCATCAGCGTTCCGTCCCAGTCGAACACCACCATCGCCAGGGCATCGTCAGCGCTGTTTGGAATCATTGCGGGGCCTTTGCTTGTGCAAGCGCACCCAGAAACTCCTGAAGATCGCTCGGAAGCGGTGCCGAAAATAGTCGCTCTTCTCCGCCCTTCTCCGGAAACCGCAGCGCCTGAGCATGCAGAAACATTCGTCGCAGCCCCAATTCGCGAGCCGCACGGTTGGCTTCGGGGTCTCCGTAATCGTGGTCGCCGGCGACCGGGTGTCCCAACGCCTGGCCATGGACCCGGATCTGGTGGGTCCGGCCAGTCCCGATGTCGACCTGCGCCAGGGTAAAACCCGGGAACGCCTCGATCGGGGTGAACACACTGACCGCACTGCGTGCGACCCCTTCCGGCCCCTCCACCGTACGCATCTGCCGCCGACCACGATCATCACGATCATGCGCAATCGGCAGGTCGCAACGAACCGCGGGACCGTCCCATCGACCACTCAACAGCGCGAGATACCGTTTCCCAACCGTGCCTTCGCGCAGCGCGGCATGAAACGCGGCAAGGCCCTGCCGTGTCTTGGTCAACACCAGACAGCCGCTGGTTTCGCGATCCAGCCGGTGCCCGAGCTCCAGACTGGCTTCGGGCCGCAGTGTACGCATGGCTTCGATGATCCCGTAAGCCAGTCCGCTGCCTCCATGGACCGCCATCCCCGCAGGCTTGTCGATGACCAGGTAATCCTCGTCCTCGTGTATGACCGACTGGCGCAGGGCGCGCAAGGCACCATCCGGGACCCGTATCTCGCGCTTGCCATCGTCAGGCCCCTGCAGCTGAGGAATGCGAATCTCATCGCCACCGACCACCCGGTTATCGACCCTGGTTCGCCGACCATTGACCCGTATCGCCCCCTTGCGCACCAGGCGGTAGACCAGACTGCGCGGGATCCCTTTCAGATGCCGCAACAGGAAATTATCCAGACGCTGCCCCTCTGCAGCCGGCGGCACCATGAGCATGTTCGTCTTGCGCTCCTCATTCATGCGCGAATTCTAGCCCATGGGGATGGGCCGCAAGTATACGAGCGGGCCGGTACTCTCTGCGGCCATTCTGGTGCAATCATCATTTTATGCTTGCTAGACAGCGGCTTTTGCCCTAAATTGGTACCCGGACTGGCGCGCTCCTGATTCGCGACATTCCCCCTGAATTACCTGCTGGCATGGCCGAGACGGCCGGCCAGCTCTCGCCGAAAGCGATCTGTGATACCTATCCTTATAACCCAGTCCTGTCTTCCCCCGGCGCGCGCCTGCAAGCATCTGCTGGCGCTGTTTCTGGTCGATGCCTGGCTGTTGGGTACCCTCCCGCCCGCTCAAGGCGGCACCGGGCACCCATCGCCGGCATTCAGACCCCGGAGCGCCCTGCGCGCGCAGTGGTTCCCGGAAGGCGGCGGCACCCAAACGAGTTCAATGAATGAAACGGATTCTCATCAATGCCACGCAGCCGGAAGAGCTGCGCGTGGCGATGGTCGATGGCCAGCGCCTTTACGATCTTGATATCGAGCTACCTTCGCGGGAACGCAAGAAAGCGAATATCTACAAGGCCCGTATCACCCGGGTAGAGCCCAGTCTCGAGGCCGTCTTCGTCAATTTTGGCGCCGAGCGCCACGGGTTCCTGCCGTTCAAGGAGATCGCACGCTCAGCCGTGGGCGCTCCCGAAGACACTGACAAGCCAATCCGCGAGTTCCTCAGGGATGGCCAGCAGCTTCTGGTTCAGGTCGAGAAGGAGGAACGCGGCAACAAGGGCGCGGCACTGACCACCTACATCAGCCTTGCCGGTCGCTATCTGGTACTGATGCCGAACAATCCCCGGGCCGGCGGTGTATCAAGACGCATCGAAGGCGAGGATCGGGCCGAGCTGCGCGAGGCGCTGGCCGACCTGAAGATCCCGGAGGGAATGGGCGTGATCGCACGCACCGCCGGAGTTGGGCGCACCACTGAGGAACTGCAGTGGGACCTCGACTACATGACTGCGCTCTGGGCAGCCATCCTCGAAGCCTCGTCCGAAGCGCAGGCACCAGCGCTGATCCACCAGGAAAGCAACGTCATCATCCGCGCTCTGCGGGATCATATGCGTAATGATGTCGGTGAGGTCGTCATCGACGACGAGACCGTCTACCGTCAGGCCATGGAATTCGTCGAGCGGGTGATGCCGAACAGCCTGCGCAAGATCCGGCATTACTCGGATCCGGTCCCACTGTTCAACCGGTTCCAGATCGAGAGTCAGATCGAGAGCGCGTTCGATCGCGATGTCGCACTACCGTCCGGTGGCGCGCTGGTCATCGACCACACCGAAGCACTGATCTCCATCGACGTGAACTCCGCGCGTTCGACCAAGGGCGTCGATATCGAGGAAACCGCCTTTCATACCAATCTCGAGGCTGCCGAAGAAGTCGCCCGGCAACTCAGGATTCGTGACCTGGGGGGCCTGATCGTCATCGATTTCATCGACATGAGTTCGAGCAAGCACCAGCGCGAGGTGGAAACGCGTCTGCGCAAGGCGCTGGAGATGGACCGCGCCCGCGTGCAGGTCGGCCGAATCAGCCGCTTCGGGCTGCTCGAAATGTCCCGTCAGCGGCTGCGGTCGTCCCTTGGTGAATCCAGTCATATCACCTGCCCGCGCTGTCAGGGCCACGGCCAGATCCGGGGTGTCGAATCACTGGCCCTGTCCATCCTGAGGCTGGTCGAGGAAGAGGCCATGAAAGAGCGCACCAGCCTGGTGCTTGCTCAGGTGCCGATTGATGTCGGCACCTTCCTGTTGAACGAAAAACGGGAATCATTGACCGACATCGAAGACCGGCATGACGTCGACATCAGTATCGTCCCCAGCGCCCAGTTGCTCACTCCACATTACCAGGTCCGCCGGATCAAGGATGATGGACGGGAGGGCGAGGTGACGGACAAGAGCTCCTACGAAATGATCGAGGAGACCAATGCCGAAGAGGATACCACCGTGGCTGATCGTCGCGTGCGTCCGGACCGGCCGCTGGTACAGAATGTCGCCGTTGGCAACCCGCCACCGGTGACCGTTGCACCCATGGCTCCCACCGGCCCGGTGGCAACCCAGCCCGTGACTCTCCCAGGGTTCTTCGCCCGAATCTGGACCTCGCTGTTTCCAAACGCGCGTAGTACCGGAGACTTCGAAGCCGTGGCTGACCAGACCCAAGCGAAACCCGCGCGAGCGGGCAAGCGCGAAGGCAATGGATCCTCGCAATCCGCCGAAGACAGCAAGCCGGAGGATCGTCGTCGGGGGCGACGGGGAGAGCGCGACCGGAAACCCGCGGACGCTGAAGGACTACGGCCCAGCGATGCACGTAATGCCAAACCTGCCGCTTCCCAGAAACGCGAGGCCGAACCACCAGAGACGACCGACAGCACGCCAGCGGCGGATTCCGGGAATCAGAGCAAGACACCCAGCCCCGACGACGACAAGACCGGAGACACCAGCCGCACTCGAAGCAGGCGCTCCCGGCGAGGTGGACGCCGCCGTAGTCGCAGCCGGGCAACGACTGGTGGCCAGGACACCGAGACCGGCGAGGATGGCAGCAGCGACTCGCGTGCGATCGCTTCCGAAGACAATACCACCCCGGCAGAGCCGCAAACCGGTGACGTAACGGCCAGTCAGCCGGCATCCGTCGCTGCGACCTCTCCGGACAGCACGGAAAGCGAACCGCGAACCGTGGAAGCACCGTCACAGCCCGCCGAATCCGGGCCTGTTTCAGCGGAGCTCCGGCAACGGGAAGCACGTGCGGCCCTGGCACGCATGGCTGCATCCATTCCGGCCACCGAACGGTCACCGGAAATGATCAATACCCCGTCCCCGTCCGAACCCGAAGCGACGGGACCCGGGGCAATGGACCAGCCATCTGCCGGTTTGCAACGAACCGGTGCCAATCCGGCCGCAGATCAGGGCGTGACGGCGGATACCGGCAATGCAGGCGCGCCCGATCCCGACGCGCCACCGACTGCGCCCACCACCGGCGAAGTCACCCCGACCAAGTCTGCCGAATCCGCTCTCGCGACCCCGGAAAGCCCGGACGCGCGGAAAACCGAATCCCCGCCCGCTTCGCTCGCTTCCGCCGACTCACAGCAACCCGCAAAAACGGATGTGGAATCGGAGGCGGCTGCTCCATCGGTCACCACACCGACTTCTGGCAATGACGCGAAAACGGATTCGCCGTCACCGACGAACCCGCCTGAAGAGCCAGCGAAAACCAAGCCGAAGCGCCCGCGCAGGCCGCGCAAGCCACGGGGATCAGGCGGGACCGAGAAAACCGGGAACGACGTGGCACAAACCGACGATGCGATCCTCTCGGACGGAGGATCGACAGAATCAGCCTCGGATGCCGCGGCGGATGGGAAGCAGGAAGACACCACGGCGGCGGCACCAACCGATACCGACCAGGAGACCACCAAAACGTCCAAGCCTGCGCGCAAACCACGTCCACGAAGACCCCGCCCCTCCAGCAAGAAATCGGCGGAGAAAACGGACGAGACGGAATCGACCGTGCCATCGCAGGATAACGCCACCGATTCGCAGAAGGACTGAGCGGGAAACGGGAACAGACTGCAACCGGCGAGCTACCTGCTCGTCCGGGTCGCAGTGTCCCGCAGTCACCACATTGGCGCCCGCAGGCTACTGAAGCCGGTGGCGCTCGCGCAGATGCGCCAACAGTCCGGTTGCCGCGTCCTCCACCAGATCCATCACCCTGGTGAAGCCATCCGTCCCCCCGTAGTAGGGGTCAGGCACCTCCTGCTCGCCGCGCTTGCTGGCGAATTCCAGGAATCGATGCAGCCGAGCCTTGCCATCGCGAGGCTGCAACGCCCGCGCGTTGAGCAGGTTCTCCTGATCCATGACCAGGATATAGTCGAACTCCC
>JAABSN010000259.1 GCA_011390385.1 Thioalkalivibrio nitratireducens
TAGAGCGTTCAAGATCGCTAAAAAGCCCGGCCTCGTTGAAGCTTTGGGCTAGCTGGTGGCCCCCGTCCAGGTTCTGCACCCTCCAGCGCTCGATGTGGACCGGGGCCGCGAGATGGTCCCGCTTGGCGTTGTTGCAAGCTTTATGGGCGAAGACAAAATTGTGACCCAGGTCCAGCGGATAACGGGACCAGGGGATAAAGTGGTCCAGGTCGCCCTTGTTTTGCACTTTACGTCCGCAATAAAAGCATTCACGGCCCTGATGATCCCGGAGCAGCTCCCGGTAGCGCTCCAGCGATCTGCGATCCGTGCCAAACATGAATTCTTCGATTTCGGCGACCGGTCCGAGTTGCTTGCGGTTGGACTGAATCCGGTGGATCTGAGCGATCCAGCCATCCCGGATCATGCTGGTCAGCATGGGGTGAAAGCTTCGAAAGCCCGCCGGTACGCCAGGCAGCAGGCGAATGCTTCGATCGCGATACTCGTCGAGGCGATAGAGAAACTCGTTGTCGCGATTGCCGATGCGTTGCAGCTTCCACAGTGGCATCTTGAGGATGACTGAGGCTACGCGCCTTGTCAGGCGATCAAATTCCTTTGGTTTCGAACGCAGTGCTCCAAGGCGGCCCTCGGTCTGAGCTCGGTATGCCTGCACCAGCGAGACGACTTCGGCTTGACCCTTGGTGTTCTGCCTCAGCACTTCTTCGCGGAACGGACGCGCCTGGTTCCAGTAGTACTCTATGAATTTTTCGGCGATCTGCTCGACTTTCAGCCACATGGACTCGTCGCAATCGGCAGGCTGCTCTACCGACAGGTCAGCCAGGGCCTGCAGCAAGGCAAATTTGTAGGTTGCTACGAACCCGCCCTCGGCGAGCAACTCCTGAAATTGCCGCAGGAAATGAATGCCGAACTCGGGTTTCATTCCGATTTGGTCCAGTAGTCTGCTTTTCCTGATATAACATGGCGCACACCACCACGCGGGTCCTCTGAATCGCCCTGGTATCGGGGGATAAGGTGCACATGCAGATGATGGACGGTCTGTCCTGCAGCTTCCCCGCTGTTGATGCCGATGTTGTAGCCGTCCGGGTGGTGGCTTTCCTCGATGGCCGCTCTTGCCAGGGCCAGGGCGCTGGTCAGGGCGTGCTGTTCTTCCGGCGTTGCTTCGAACCAGCCGGCGACGTGCCGCCGCGGGATCAGCAATGCGTGGCCGGGGCTGACCGGGTACTGGTCCCAGAGGCCGATCACGAGTTCGGATTCGTGGAACACGATATCCGGGTCCGGGCTGCAGAATGGGCATTTCGGCTCCATTGAGAAAGTCTATCAGTGACGGCTGGATATCGGCGCAGAATGCGCCTCCCACAAAAAGCCGGTTGGGGGTACGGGAAGGCCAAAGTCGCTGGACCCCGTCCCGAATCAGGTCCGGGATGACGTTTATCAGGTCCGGGGCGACGGATGGGGGCGGTCTTCTGACCAGCCTCTAAATCAGTTCCTGAAATTCTCGCATGCGGTCGTCCGGGTCGGGCAGTTCCAGCGAGGGAATCAGGCGTTCGTGACCGGTCACCATGCAATCCGGTACGGCGACGTTCATCACGTCCCGGGTGCGCTCGGGCTGAGCCCGGCTTATATCGCTGCGCTTTGCCAGAACATTGCGTCTCCACTCGTCGTGAATCTGGTCGGTCCAACGAGCTGCAAACAGATTGGTGGTTGCCAGTCTGATCAGAAAATCTCTAAGGGGTGCCGGGTACAGGGCGCAGGCTAATAGCCCATGTTCAAGTCCTGAGCCTGTTCAGCGAGTTTTTGGAGTGCATCCTGGCTGCGTTCATCCTGGTGTTTCCTGTAGGCCAGGAGATCCTGAAGGCGAATGCGCCGATGCGAGCCGACCATGGTGTAGGGAATCTTCTCTTCCTTGAGCAGTTTAACGAGGTGTGGGCGCGAGACATTGAGCATGTCGGCGGCCTCTTGCGTAGTCAGTTCGGCATGCATCGGAACGACAGTCACAGCATTGCCCTGGGCCATTTCCGCCAGCAACTTGCGGAGCAGGTCGAGCGCCGAACGCGGCAGGATCAGGTTCTCGCCGTCCAGACGGATCTGTGCTCGGTCGCCTTCCGGGTGGTCGCGAAGCAATCGGCTCAGTGCGGTCGCGCTATCTCGGGCCAGGCTGGCGATTTCCGCGCTTGGCAAATCATCGAATTGCGTTGCACTCTCCATTTCCATCTCTCCCTGTCGGGTTCATTCTTATGACCCCCAATTTAATCGAAATATCCGAAACGGGCAAGACTTTGTTCGGCCGATTGGAATAGGGTCGCCGTGGCGGAATTTGCTGGAAATAATCGATTTCTCGGGAGTTTCGGAAAATTCGGACCGCCGGCGGTTAATATGCAGTTTGCAAATAGCATATCTATCATTGGCACTGAATCTTGCGTCTCGAGGTGCTATATGTTATATGCATATAGCATATGAATGTGAGAACCCAACAAACCGTCGCGATGCGGCGTGCCGGGCGCAAGCAGTGGATGCTCAAGCCGCAGGACCTGGCCATGGCGCTGAAGCTCTTGCTGTTGCGCGGCGAGTCGATGTCTTACGCCGACCTGGCCAAGGCGATGCGGCTTTCGCCTTATGAGGCGCATGCCGCCGTCCAGCGCCTGGCTGCCGCGCGCCTGGTGGTGGCGGGCACGAACGGCAACGAGCTGGCGCGCGGGGCGCTGCTGGAATTCCTGGTTCACGGGGCGCGTTACGCGTTCCCGCCGGTGATCGGTGAGCCGACCATCGGCGTGCCCACCGCGCACGGCGCGGCACCGCTGGATAAGCATTTCGCCGGCGGCAGCGATTCTCCGCCGGTCTGGCCTTACTCTCAGGGCAAGCAGCGCGGCAATACGCTGCTGCCGCTTTATGCCCGGCTGCCGGAGGCCGCGCTTGACGATTCGAAGCTGCATGAATTGCTGGCGCTTTTCGATGCGCTGCGCATCGGCCGGGCGCGCGAGCGCAGCATGGCGGCCGAGATGCTGGAAGAGCGCTTTCGATGACGACGGTCGGCGTGCCGGGCGATCCCAATCTCAAGGCGGTGCAGTCGGCATTCGCGGCGCTGGGCGATTTTCGAGAATCGGTGGTGCTGGTCGGCGGATGCGCGACCGGGCTCCTCGTGACCGCTACGCGCTCGGAAATGATTCGTCCGACGCGCGACGTCGACCTCGTGGTCGAGGTCGTCTCGGCGCGGGACTTCCGGCGCGCGGAGCAACGGTTGCGGGAATGCGGATTCGTCAACGATCAATCGGCCGAGGCGCCGATCTGCCGTTGGCGACATGGAGAGATCATCGTCGACCTCATGCCGATGATTGCCGATATCCTGGGTTTCGGGAATCGCTGGTATCCGCGCGCCGTGGAACTGGCCGAGCGCGTCGCGCTGCCGGATGGACAATCGATTCGTCTGGTATCGGCGCCGGTACTGCTGGTGACGAAGTTCGATGCGTTTCGCTCGCGCGGGCGAGGCGACCTTTTATCCAGCCATGACCTGGAAGACGTCATGACCCTCATCGACGGTCGTGTTGAACTCGAAGACGAGGTTGCCGCGTCGCCCGACGATATCCGGCAAGCGATCGTGAAGGAATGCAGCGATCTTTCCGCCGACGCGAGGCTGGTCGAGGCCATGGCGGGTTTCCTGCCGGGAGACCCGGCCAGCCAGGGCCGGTTGCCGGAGTTGCGCGCGCGCCTGGAGCGGTTGGCGGGGATTCGGTGATCTCGCTGCTGCCAAGGTCGAATTTTGTCGAGATTCCGGGAAAGCCTGGCTTGCGCCATCTCCGTGTCGTGTTCGGCCTGCGCGCGCAGCCAGTAGCCGTTCGATAGGCCGAAGAACAGGCACAGGCGCGCATCGGTGTCCGCCGTGACGGCGCGGCGGCCCTCGACGATTTCGCCGATACGTTGCGCCGGCACACCGATGTCTTTGGCCAGGCGGTATTGGCTGATGCTCATGGGCTCCAGAAATTCTTCAAGCAGCAGTTCACCAGGTGTTACGGGTTCGAGTTTCGTCATGGCAATGTTCCTAGTGATAATCCACGGTCTCGATTTCCTCGGCGCCTGCATGCGTCCAGCGGAAGCAAAGCCGGTATTGATCATTGATGCGTATGCTGTACTGGCCAATCCGGTCGCCTTTCAGCGCTTCCAGCCGGTTGCCCGGTGGAATGCGGAGACGCTGCCTGCGTCCCTTGCCTGACTTTCGTAGAATCGCTAACCTCGGACCAGATCATGACGAGCCGACGTCAGAATCCGGATTGATTTCAATGGGTTCCTGCTCGATCCTGTCACGGGCATGCTGCCAGTCTTCAAACGAGTCCTCGCCGCGGTCGAGGGCTGCTTCGCCCTCGGAGAGTACTTGGACGTGCCATTGCGGTGCCGCCAGTGAAGGTACGTTTCGGCTCAAGTCCTCCCAGAGGGCTTCCATCATCTGCAGTTTCTTCTCGATACTCATTTCGTCGAGCGGCAAAGAATGTGCCATGTCGTCTGACGAC
>JAABSN010000260.1 GCA_011390385.1 Thioalkalivibrio nitratireducens
TCCAGTTGATGTCGACCATACCCGAGACGCTTGAAGACTGGGAAAAGCACCTCTCCATTCACTTCCCGCAGCTCAGCGCCATGATTTCCAACAGCATGCAGAGCAGCGGTGAGGGTGACTCCTCGCCGGTTCTGAAAGAGCCGGGCACCACGATCATGTCCTATATGGGGATGTTGGCGGGCCTCAGCTTCGTGCCTTTGCTCTTGTTCTTCGCCCTGCTTTCCGGCGACTCGCTCAGGGGGCAGGCATCCGAGCTATTGTCCGTTTTCCACAATCGCACCCAGAAGAGAGTGCTGTATTTCATGGATGTGTTCCTGGGGTATGTCACCGCCTTCTTTCAGGGCCAGCTGATCATCGCGGTAACCATGGGTGCCCTGTATGCCATGGGGTTTTCGCTGGTCGGGCTGCAATTCGGGGTGCTTACCGGGCTGGTGCTGGGGCTGCTGAACATCGTACCTTTCCTGGGCACCTTGATCGGCCTGCTGGCAATCCTGCCCATGGCCTATCTGCAGGCGGATGGCGGCCTCGAGCTGGTCCTTCTCGCCGGCCTGGTGTTTGCGGCGGTGCAACTGATCGAGAGCTGGCTGCTCACGCCGAAGATCATGGCCGACCGCTCGGGCCTGCACCCTGCACTCGTCATCGTTTCGCTGTTTTTCTGGGGAACGGCCCTGGGCGGAATCGTCGGCATGATACTCGCCGTTCCCCTGACGGCTTTCTTTGTCGCCATCTGGAGAGAAATCAAGGCCAGCCTCAAACATGCGCTGAGCAGCCGGGATTTCAGTCAAGGAGAGTAACGGACGCGGTCCGGCATGCAGGACAGAGAGGCCGGCAATGGGCAGTGCGGCCGGGCAGCTCGCCAGGGCACGCAGGCGAGGCCGGTCGGGTTGTGCTTGGTACGGCAGCGCACAGATAGCCCCCCGCTTCGGACCCAGAATGAACGAGAACCTTACTGGTAAATCGAGCCGGCCAGGTTTTTCTTTGAAGTCGCGCGCCCACAAGAAGTCATTCAAGGTCCCATGAAGATTTTTCTGATCGTACTGGCCGTATTGCTGGTCATTGCCACCTTTCTTCCGCTGCTGCGCCTGGATCATTGGTGGATTCGCGGCTTCGATTTTCCAAGAGCGCAGTTCGCCATTGCAGGCATCGTGCTTCTGGCCCTCTATCTTTATTTCTGGGGAATGCAGAGCGTCCTGGAGTCGGTCGTCATCGGTCTGTTGACCCTGGCCATGGGATACCAGGTCGTGAAGATGTTTCCATACACGGTGCTGATGCCCAAGCAGGTTCTGGCCGCTGACGCGCACTCGGGAGATGTCACCCTCAGCCTGTTGGTTGCCAATGTGCTCATCGACAACCGGGAATCGGAAGCCTTCCTGGAACTGGTGCGCGAGTACGATCCGGACGTGGTTCTGACCGTGGAGACGGACCGGTGGTGGGAGGAAGCGCTACGGGCACTGGAGGACGACTACCCGTACACGCTCAAGAAGCCGCTCGACAATGCCTTCGGCATGCTCGTGCATAGCCGACTGGAGATGATCGACCCGGAGATCCGGTTCATTCTAAAGGACGGCATCCCGTCGATGCACATGCAGATGGTGTTGCCGTCGGGCGACCGGGTCTTCATGCATTTCGTTCATCCCAATCCGCCCAACCCGAAGTATGCAGCCGACACGACGCAGCGGGATGCGGAACTGCTGATCGTGGGACGGGAGGCGGAAAAGCACGATGGGCCGACAATCGTTTCGGGCGACTTCAACGATGTTGCATGGTCCTACACCACGACACTGTTTCAGAAAGCCAGCGGCCTGCTCGACCCGCGCGTCGGTCGGGGGATGTTCATGACCTACAACGCCAGGAACCCGATCTTTCGCTGGCCGCTGGATCACGTCTTCCACTCCGACCATTTCAAGCTGGTCCGCCTCGAGACAGGGCCTGCCTGGGGATCGGACCATTTCCCCGTCTTCATCGAGCTGAGCCTCGCGGACCGGGCGGAAGCCGAGCAGGAAGAGCCGGATGCGAGCCGGGAGGAGGAAGACCGGATAGACGGAATGATCGAGGACGGGAAAAAGCAACCGGACGGTTGAGCGTGCCGGAGGGTGGAGGCACGGGCGCTTGTCCAGCCTGCCGAGATACGACGCCAGTCAGGAAATTTCTGGCCCGATTCCGGTCACGGCAGACCGATTCCGAGGTGTCCAGTTGCGCACATTGGGCAGTCGCTCACCGTTGGCCGGCAGCCTCGTGACGACGCTCTACCCATTCGATGATCGACGAATGCTTTCCGGCCAAAAGGCAGTGGGATACTTTGCGTGCCCGCCTTTGCCAGGAGACTTCAGTGCGATCAATCACGCATACATGCCTTTGCATATTCACGCTGATCATGGCCGCTCTCTGGTCATCGGTATTCATGCTGCCTGCCCATGCCGGCGAAGACGGGTATCGGCTGCTCGAGCTGGACGGATACAAGGTCAAGTGGGGAGACCGGCGGCTGGGCGTCGGGGCCAGGGTCAGCTACGCCTTTGCCGACGAGACGCTGCGGTTCGATGGCGCGCGCAATTGCGGTGATTTGACAACGGTCGACGATCTTCTCGGCGAGCGCCTCACCAGGCAAGCGCTGGCAAGCGAGGTCGCGGCCGCATTTCGGGTCTGGGAGTTCGCTGCCGGCCTGTCCTTTCACGAGGTCGAAGATGCCGGGGAAGCGGATATCATCCTGGGTGCCCAGGGCCGGCCGCGCGGCCAGGCGTTCGCAAATGTCGCCTACGAGTCCGGTCCGGACGACGGCGTGCGTACCATCGAACAGGCGCTGGTGTGCCTGAACCCCGAGCACGAGTGGAAGGTCGGGTTCGACGGCGACGAGGATGTCTACGATATCCGCTATACGCTGGTCCACGAGATCGGCCATGCCATTGGCCTGGATCATCCAGGGCCCTCCGGGCAGGTCATGGCGTTTCGCTACACAGAGGAATTTGCCGAGTTGCAGCCGGGTGATCTGCGCGGTGTCCAGCGGCTCTACGGGCCTGCCGACGCCGGCGCCAGGCTGGCCAATGCTTCCGATAACCGTCTGTCCGGGGCTTCGACCGAAACGCTCCTTTACCCGTTCGACGGCATCGCAACCCTCGTGGACGGGATCGGCGACTTCCTCGCCCTCGGCAAACTGGATGTCGTTTTGCCCTGGAACCATGTGGAACTGCCGCGGAATGCCGATGAGGATTAAAATGCGGATCAGGTTCCCCGGGCCGGATCGGAACCGCGCGACGCCAGGACGTTCTCGGTATCACACGACCTGGTAGACGGGCAAAACCTCCGAATACCGGGACGCGACGTCGGCCGGCAATGACATGCCCGCTGGATCGGCCCGACTGCCGGTTCGGTGGGCGTATGCGCTACGCTACGCTGAGTGAACTCTTCGGCAGATGAAGCATGAGCGAGGATCGCGGATTCCTGACCGGGATTCGGCATCGGCTGCACCGGGCTCTGAGCGCGCCCAAGGTCGATGCGGCGCAGCTGGCGCGGGCGCTGAACAAGGCCGCAGAACGTGAGCCGGCGCCGGTGGTCTGGTTGCTGGGTCTTGCCCAGTCGGGCAAGACGTCGATTGTTCGTGCCCTGACCGGCAGTTCGCGCGCCCGGATCGGCGACGGATTCCGGCCCTGCACCCGTACTGCCAGCATCTACGACTTTCCGCCGGAAGTGCCGGTGGTGCGCTTTCTCGACACGCGCGGGTTGGGCGAAGTGGGCTATGACCCGTCCGAGGATATCGCCCTGTGCGAAGAACGGGCACACCTGCTGATCGTCGTGGTTCGCGCCGCCGAAACCCGGCCTCGGGCTGTCCTGGACGTCCTGGAGAAAGTCCGCAGGCGCCACCCGGACTGGCCCGTCGTCGTTGCCCAGACCTGCCTGCACCATGGCTACGAGGATGAACCATCGGGCCACATCGAGCCCTATCCCTACCGCGACGACAACTGGCCGGACGCCGTGCCCGAGGGCTTGCGTCGCCTGCTGCTGGACCAGCGCGCGTTCTTTTCCGACGTGCCGGGCAGGGCGCCGCTGTTGTGGGTCCCGATCGACCTCACCCTGCCGGAAGATGGCTTCGAACCGGCCGATTACGGGCTGGCTGCGCTGTGGGAGGCGATCGAGGAGGCCTCCTCGATCGGCCTGGAAGCACGCTTGCGCAGCGCTACGGAAATCAGCGATATCTACAGCCGGGCCGCGCATCCGCACATCGTCGGGTTCAGCCTGGCTGCCGGTGCCGTGGGCGCCTTGCCGCTCGTCGACCTTGCACTGGTCCCGACGCTGCAGGCCGGCCTGCTGCGCCAGCTGGCCGGCCTCTACGCGCAGCGCTGGACGGCACGCAGCAGTGCCGAATTCCTGGGCATGCTGGGCTCCGGATTCGCGGCCGCCTACGGCGCCCGTCTTGCCGGGCGCAGCCTGGTCAAGCTGATTCCGGTCTGGGGCCAGACCGCCGGTGCGGTACTGGGCGCCACTGCCAGCGGCGCCATCA
>JAABSN010000261.1 GCA_011390385.1 Thioalkalivibrio nitratireducens
ACCGGCAGAGACGCGCTCGACCGGAAACGCCACCTGCTGGCACAAGAAGGGGTCACCTTCAATGCGGATGGTCAATTGAAGGATCCTTCCTGCTGCACGGCCGGGACCGGCTGATCCCGACCACTGCTTCTCCAGTACCGCCGTCCACTCCTGTCAGGCCGAGGCCTGCATGCCGCGGGCAGTTGCGCGGATGCCGTCGGCGTAGGGGGTCGGGGGGAAGAAGCGCTGGGTGAACGCACTGCTGTCAAACCGGTAGGGATACGTATTCTGGTAGAGCAGTTCCTGCGACTCGCGGACGGTGGGGCTGAAGCGTCCGGCAATCTTGAGCATCCACGGACCGAGCACCCGGTAGCGGGGCGCCGTTCGGAAGGCGGCAGCCACCTGCGCGATGAATTCACGGCCGGTGAGGGCATCGGGATGCGTGGGCAGGTGCCAGAGGCGGCCGTAGGCGTCGGGCGTATTGCCCAACAATGCCATGGCGCGACCGGCATCGGGCGTATAGGTCATCGCATGCGGCACCTGGTCGTTACCCAGCCAGGCCGCCTTCTCGCCATCGCGCAACTGCTCGAAGACCATTGGATGGACAAAGGTATGGCATGCCCCCGGCCCATAGAAATCGGCGGCGCGGGCGATAAGCCCCTCGAGGCGTCCCGCGCGGATTTCTTCCAGCAGCATCTGCGCAATGCGGGCACGCACGGCCCCCTTGCGACTGCAGGGGTTGATCGGTGTCTGCTCGGTCATCGGACCGTCGACCTGGCCGTACATGTAGACGTTGTCAAGGAACACCAGCCGGACGCCATGCGTCTTGCAGGCGTCGATCACATTACGCATGATCACCGGCCATTCCGCTTCCCAGACGCTACTGCGGTACGGCAGCCCGGCAACGAGGTAGGCGACCTGCGAACCCCGAAGAGCATCGGCGGTCTGCCGCGCATCCAGCAGATCGGCCGCGCAGGCCTCCATGCCGGGGCCGGGGGGTGACGGGTGACGGCGCACCAGCCGGATGCGGGCGGTATAGCCCGGAAGTTCGTGCATCAGTTCATTGCCGATCACGCCACCGGCACCCAGTAGGGTCTGAAGTTCGGTTTGCATATCGATACCCGCTTTCTATCAGAATTCTTGACTCGGTCCTAGTCTTGATATTTACCAGCCATCCTGTGCGCCCGGATGACTGCCCGCGCCAGTCGCGTTTCCATGGCTTTGAGCATATCGTCACCGCCATTGGCCGGATCACGGTCGGTGTTGATCTGGAAGGCGACGGTAAGCTGCCGGTCCGGGTAGTGCCGCAGGCTCGAGCGGTACCCCGGAATCCAGCCTCCATGGCCCAGCACCGGACCGAGCGGGCCGCTACGGGTGATGGCAACGCCCGCACCGTACTGGATGTCGGGACTGTCCGCGGTAATCGGAACCGCCTTGAGCAGCTCCGACTGCGCGGCGGGAGAGAGCACCTTCCCGCCATAGAGCGCCGCGCCCCAGCGGGCGAGATCAGCCGCATTGCTGATCCAGCCGCCGCCGGTCCATTCGAGCCCCGGATGCCAGACCAGACGGCCGGCACTGTCGGTGGTCTTCGGGGGCAAGCCGAAGGCATTATCCGGCCGGACGTAGCCCGGTGCGAGCCCCGGCAGTTCGCGTTTATCGCAAGGGGTGGTGAGCGTCAGTCCGCACGGCGCGATGAACCGCCGGGTAATGGCATCAAAACAGGATTCGCCCGTAACCGATTCGATCAGCAATCCCGTCAGAATGTACCCGGTATCGGAATAGGCCCAACTGCGGCCCGTCGCAAACCGCGGCGGCGCATCAAGAATGTAGCCAACCAACGCTTCCGGCGGAAAGAGATTGCCCGGCTCGCGCCAGCGGCGCGCCAGGTCGGCGGCAAAACGATCGGTGTAGACATGATCCGGCAGGCCGGACGTGTGCGTGAGCAGGTGGCGCAGGGTGATGTCCGCGTGATTCGGCAGGTGTGCAAACCACGCGCGATCGCCGAGATACCGGGCAATCGGAGCGTCCAGCGCCAGTGTGCCGTCCGCGGCCAGCTCCAGTGCCAGCGCGGCGACAAAGGTCTTGCCGATACTGGCCGCCGGCATGCGCGCCTGCAGGGCCATCCGCGCACCGGTTTCGATGTCGGATCGCCCGGTGGCAACCACGACCACGGGGGCTCCCGCCAGCACATAGGCCGCCGTGCCGCCGGGGAAACCGTAGTCCCGACGCAGGGCGTCCAGCTCCGCTTGGAAAACATCCGCCGGCGCCGCCGCCAGACCGCTGCCCCCGCTGCTCACCAGTACGGCCAGCAGGAGAATCGTCACCGCCCGGGGAATTGGCGAGGAACCGATGTCGGCTTGGTGTCGCGATTTACCCTGAGAGACGCGGCTAGACGTAACCACCGTCGTCACCCCACCCTGGCGCGAGAACATCGACTTGCGGTTCAGCCACACCACCACGGCCGCCACGCCGCAGAGCAGCCAGGAATCGTAGGGCTGGGCATCCGGCAACAGGGGATTCATCACCGCGAAGTGAAATGCCGCCGCGAGCAGGATGCTGCCGCGCGCATGATTGAACAGCGGCGTGACGATCAGGCTGAGCATGATGCAGCCGGTGAAGAAGGCGGCAAAGGACCAGTCGCTCTGTTGTGTGCCGCTGAGCAGGAACGCCGGCAGATGCCAGACGCCCCAGATCACACCGAGCACCAGCGCGGCCGCAAACGGCGTCATCCGGCGTTGCAACAGTGGCAATGCCATTCCGCGCCAGCCGAATTCCTCGACCGGTCCCAGAATTGCCGCGAACAAAAGCGCCGTCAGGGCGGTGGGTATGGTGGTGAACGGCAGCGGTTCACTCAGCAGGGTGCCCTTCCAAGCCGCGCCGGCAATGAACAGTAGCGGAATCCCCGCCAGCAGGAAGGCCGCCCATGCCGGCGAGCAACGCCAGTGTCGCAAGCGGACAAAAAACCGTTTAAGCCCCGCCGCACCGGCCCGATGGGCAATGATGCCGAAGGCGGCAATCGCCGGTGCGTAGACCGCCAGGTAGAAGAGCGGATGGCGGCCGGTTAGCGCCCCCACCAGCCGGGTCATTGGCACCGGCAGCAGGATGTATAACCCCAGAATGCTCCAGGCCACCCCGAATGTGATCATCAGAAACGGGATGAGTGCACGCACGTGTATATCCGTTGCTACAGGATCCGTATTTTCATGGTTCGTATTCATAGTGTGTCGCTCCCTTGTGTTTGTCGTTGTTTCAGAATGTGCGTTCGAGCGCTAGCATCGCGCCGAACTGTTTTTCAATCTCGTAGGTGCGGTCACGCCCGCCGTCGGCATCGTACAGCGTCAACTCCCGGAAGAGGCCGTGCGAGACCGCTGCCTGCAGGTTGAAATCGCCCGGCAGTGGCGTCTCGAGCCGCAACGCGACCGTGGCGGCAGCCAGCTCCGCATAGCCGCCGGAGCGGACCGGACTGTCATCGTCGAGACGATACACACCGGACTCCGGTGAGGCGTAATCCAATGCCAGTGCCAGATGCGTGCCCCCGCGCCAACGCCATGTCGCCTCGGTGCGTGGCAGCCCCAGTTCCAGTGACAGCCCTTCCGCTGCCTCCGCATTCCAGAGCAGCCCGAGTACGGGCACCAGATCGTAATCCGTCTCGATCTGCTGATGCCGCGTCCCGAACAGGCCGAACGAGAGCATCCAGCGCGGATTGAGGCGATAAAGCCCGTACGCCGCGCCAAACGCCGCCAGCGAATCCTCCGGCTGTGACTCGAATGCCGACGAGATACCCAGCAGGGTCGTATACCGCAGCCGCTCGTTGATGGCTCCGTTGCGCGACCAGCCCACCTGAAGCTGGTAGAGCTGCCGCCAGGGATCGCGCCCGCCGGTCGGCTCGACAAAACCGCGCGACCCCGACCAGTCGAAATGCAACCCCTTCGCCCCCGCAAAGAAATCGCCCACCTCAAGATCCGCCGTCACCACGCCCATCGCATAGGCGGCGTCATGCCCCTCAAGCGCCGACCGGGCGGCTCCGCCCATTCCCATGCGAAGCCTGACGGCACCGGGCACGCTTCCGGCATCCGACTCGCCCCTGGCGGCGAGCACAGCCGTGGATGCACTCGCGGCAAGCGTCAGAACGGTGATTAATGTTGCGTGTTTCATGATGACTAGCTCCTCTCATTTTCAGGTTTTCACTCAATCCTGGTGTGGACACCCATGACAATCGCAATCGCCGTGCCAAACGTTTTGTTTATCTATATAATATTGATGAATAATGATTTACGACTTTATCGCCGCATCGCAATCTCGACGATTTATAACAGATCTACGATTTATCGTTGCGTATTCTCGTGTTTCAGATAAACTCCAAGAAATTAAATCTTGCTACGCAGAGCGTTAAACGATGACAACCGAAAACCACGAAAGCCATCCCGTCGCCACGATTCTGGTGGTGGATGACAAGCCGGCCAATA
>JAABSN010000262.1 GCA_011390385.1 Thioalkalivibrio nitratireducens
TCGGCACCATCCCGTCGGACCCTTCGGGTGATGCAAAGCGGCGGGGGCGGCATTTCAAGATCGAGCGAACCGGAAAACCGGCCACCGACCCCATAGGCCACACCCCCGCCTAGTGTACCCCGCCACTCATTCTGTAACTTTCAGCGAGTCGGAAAGTGCTTAGCCGCCAGGCAGGACTCGCCGGGAATGGCGCGCCCTTTCCAAGAGGCCTAACGCCGCGGATGAGCGCTTTCCGTCTCGCCCAACGGGAGCGCGTCTGAGACGACATTGCGGCGTTGCAATCCTTGTAAAGGGCGTGCCATTCACCGCGGATTGCGCCTTGCACTGTCGACTCAGTCACGCTCTGAAAGTTACAGAATGAGTGGCGGGGTACACTAGCCCGAACGGATGCTCGAACAGGATTCCGGCCTCTCGCTCCGGACCCGTCGACAACATATGCACGGGTGACTCGGCCAGCTCGGAGACCCGATCAAGGTAGGCTCTCGCCGCCGCGGGCAGGGCTTGATCGTCGGTGATGCCGCGCGTATCTCCGCTCCAACCCGGCATCGTTTCGTAGACCGGCCTCACTCTGAGCCAGTCCTCCGCACCCTGAGGAAAGAAATCGACGCCCTCGTAGTCGACGCAGAGGCGCACTTCGTCCAGACCATCGAGCACATCGAGCTTGGTTACGCACAGGCCGCTGACCCCGTTGACGCGGACCATTCGACGAAGTGCGACGGCATCCAGCCATCCACAGCGTCGCGGGCGTCCGGTCGTGGCGCCGAACTCGGCCCCGCGCTCGGCCAGATGACGACCGACCGCGTCCTCGAGTTCAGTCGGAAACGGTCCCGACCCGACACGGGTCGTGTAGGCCTTGGTGATTCCGAGCACGTAATCGATACTGCTCGGAGCGACGCCGGTGCCGGTCATGACGCCGCCCACCGTGGTATTCGAAGAGGTCACGAACGGATAGGTTCCCTGATCGAGATCGAGCAGGCTTCCCTGAGCGCCTTCGAACAGGATGCTGCGTCCCGCTGTACGTGCCGCATGCAACTCGCCGGTGACATCGCAAACCATCGGGCTGAGCTGCTCACCCATCCGCGCCGCATCGTCGAGGACCGCGGCCGGATCCAGCGGCTCGGCCGCGTAGTAGTGCGTCAGCAGGAAATTGTGATACTCGAGGACCGCACCGAGCTTGTCTTCACTGCGCTGGCGGTCGATGAGATCCGCAATCCGGATTCCCTGACGCGCGGCCTTGTCTTCGTAGACCGGGCCGATGCCGCGACCGGTCGTTCCAATGCGACGCTGCCCGCGCGACCGTTCCCGGGCGATATCCAGGGCCACGTGCGATGCAAGAATCACCGGACAGGCCCCCGAAAGTCCGATCCGGTCTCGCGCCGCAACTCCGGCCTGCTCCAGGTCACTGATTTCGTCGAGCAACGCGTCCGGCGCAATCACCACCCCGTTACCGACGAGGCAGCGGCACCGATCATTGAGAATTCCGGACGGGACGAGATGAAGCACGGTCTTGCGGCCATCGACCCAGAGCGTATGACCCGCGTTATGGCCACCCTGAAACCGGACCACGAAATCGGCCTGTTCGGCCAGAAGATCGACGATCTTGCCCTTGCCCTCGTCTCCCCATTGGGTCCCAAGAACAACCACCGAACGCGCCATTGCAAAGACTCCCCGGATCGGACTGCGTATGCCGCCGAATGCTATCGCAGCAGATGGAACAACAGTGCACCGCCGACAATCAACGCAATTCCGAAGCGACGAATCGTGCGTTCCGGCAATCGAGCGATCATTTCGACGGCCTGCTGCCAGCCGCGCGGGTTGAGCGCCGGCATCAGGCCCTCAAGCACCAGCATGAGCGCGAACGCCAGCAGCAGGTCGTCAAGCATGAAGGAATGGCCAGCCGGTCAGCGCTGCTCGCCGAAGAATCGGAAGAACTCGGACTCGGTGTCCAGCAGCAATACATCCTGCTGACCGGCCAGGCTGCCTCGATAGGCCTCGAGACTGCGGACGAATGCGTAGAACTCCGGATCGCGCTGGTAGGCAGACGCGTAGATTTCCGCAGCCCGGGCGTCCCCTTCACCTCGAATCCGGGCGGCATCCCGCTCGGCCTCCGCCAGGAGGACGCGCGTCTCGCGATCGGCCCCGGCCTGAATTTCGGCCGAACGCTCTCGACCCAGCGATCGCAATTCGTTCGCGAATTCCGTTCGCTGGGTGGACATACGGTCGAACACCGAATTCAGCACTTCGTCGGTCAGTTCGATCTTCTTGATGCGCACATCCAGTACATCGATGCCGAAAGTCTGCATGCGCTCGTTCACGCGCTGCTGCAGGTCGTCCATCATCACGCGCCGCTGTTCCGACACGACTTCGCTCAGGGTACGGCGTGCAAATTCGTCGCGCAGGTCGTTGCGGATCAACTGCGCCAGTCGCGAGCGGGCGACCATGAAATCTCCGCCGGTGGTTGCAACGTAGAAGTTCCGGGGATCGGCAATCTGCCACTTGACGTAGTAATCGACCTCGACGAACTTCTGTTCGGCCGTATTCATCTGCTCCGGCGGCATGTCCAGCGTGATCAGCCGGTTTTCGAACTTGACGACGTTGTTGATGAACGGCGCCTTGAAGTGCAGCCCCGGTTCGTAGTCGTCGCGAACCACTTCACCCAGCCGGAACTTCAACGCGTGCTCGACTTCGGTGACGACAAACAGGCTGTTGAGCAGCACGACAACTGCGGCGACGAGCGCAATGGGCAGGAACATCTTCATCATTTATCTCCCCTGGCGTGCGGTGCGGCCGCGCGCTGTACTGTTCTCGCTTCGCTGCTGTTCGGACGGACTCATGAGCGGCGGTGGTGGCGGCGGATTGGTGCCACTGCCTCCGCCCCCGAGTCGATCCAGCGGCAGATACAGCATGTTGTTACTGTCGCCCTGCAGAATCACCTTCGGCACGGCGCCAAGCACGCTCTGCATGGTTTCAAGATAAAGGCGCTGACGCGTGACTTCCGGCGCCGCGGAATACTCTTCGTACAACGCGTTGAACCGGTCGGATTCCCCCTCGGCCTGGGCAATCAGCGAGTCGCGGTAGGCCATGGAAGCCTCGCGAATCCGGGCCGCTTCACCGCGCGCCTCGGGCACGACCTGATTGGCATAGGCCTGGGCTTCGTTCGCAAAGCGAATCTGGTCCTCTCGGGCGCGAACGACGTCGTCGAAGGCACCCTGGACCTGGTTGGGCGGGCGCACTTCCTGCAGGTTGAAGGACTCGACCTGAATCCCGGAGTCATATCGATCGACGATCTCCTGCAACAGTTCCCCGGCACTGATCGCGATGATTCCACGACCCGCTTCGAGAATGAAATCCATGTTATTCGTGCCGACCGTCTCGCGGATGGCACTGTCGGTTGCTTCCTGCAGCGATCGGACCGGTTCCTGCACGTTGAACAGGAACTTCTCGGCCTCGAGGACGCGGAACTGCACCGCATAGCCCAGATCGATCAGGTTTTCATCTCCGGTCAGCATGCGCGCACGATTCTCGATGGATCGAACCTCCGCGACGTTGACTTTCTGAACGGTCTCGATTGGCGCCGGAAAGGTCAGCTTGAGACCCGGCGTCAGCGTGCGGGAAAAATCCCCGAGCCGCAGCACGACACCGCGTTCGGATTCGTCGATGATGTGGATCGAGTTCCAGACCGTCCAGATGACGACCAGCAAGGCGACCAGTGCGAAGATTCCGCCGAGCCCGGGACCGCCTTCGCTCCCGCGACGGCCTGACTCACCGCCATTGCCGCCGATGATCTTCTTCAGGCGCTTCTGGACGTTGGCAAACACCTCATCGAGGTCCGGCGGCTGCTGGCCGCCACCCTGCCAGGGGTCCTTGCCGTTTCCGCCGCCGCGTCCGGGCTCATTCCAGGGCATTGATGTCTCCGTTCGTTGTTCAGGATTTTCCGCAGATAGAAAGCGGTTCCGCGCAGCACGCAGAAGCCTCGTCACACCCCACGGAACAGGCTCTCAGTTTAGCAGGTGTTGGTGAACCCATTGCCCATCGACACCCCCGAGGCGTGCCAGCTCTCCGGCATCCCGGCGCGTGAGATCGAGCTGCAGAAGACTGCTGCCATCGTTGTCGACCTGCTCCGACTCGATCGCACCGATGGTGTAGAGCATCGAACGCAGTTTTTGCAGGCTCGGCGGCAGCTGGACCTGGCAGCGAATCCGCCCTTCGCCCAGACGCTCGGCCACGGCATCCACGAGGGATTCGAGACCCGCGCCGGTCCGCGCGGACACCCAGACCCGGCTCGGGCGATCCTCGGCATCGCGCACGACGGTCGGAGCCATCGCGATGCGATCGATCTTGTTGAATACTGTCAGCCGCGGCAATCCGGCGGCGCCGACGTCTTCGAGCACCTGCTCCACG
>JAABSN010000263.1 GCA_011390385.1 Thioalkalivibrio nitratireducens
GTTCTATTGGCTGTTGCCCATCACGCTTGGACTGGCATTTTCGATACCGCTGAGCTGGTTGAGTGGCGGCATCCGCCGCGGCAAGATTTTCGCGTCGCTGGGACTGTTACGGGCGCCGGAGGAAAAGCGCCCCGCGCCGGTGCTGGCCAGGATGCAAGACGAGCTTGAACGGCTGCCTGGTGATAGCGACGAGAAAGCGCTGAAACGTCTAGTCGAGGATCCCGATCTTCTTGCCTGGCATCGGGCACAACTGCCCCCCGTCACTGTGAGCTCGACGTTGGAGCATTTCAATGCGGCGGCGGTAACGGCGATGTGGAAGGTTGAGCATGCCAGCACCCTCGATGAACTGTGCCGGTGGCTCGAGCCCGCCGAAACGCTGGCTTTGATCAATCAACTGACCGGGCTCGACCAGCTCAAGTCCTTGCGCGATGTCTAACGATCTTCCAGGCTGCAAGAATAATAGGCAGTGCGGCGGCGACCAGCGGGACATTTGCCCAGCGCGCGTCCAGGGCCCGCAGCGTGAGGCCGCTGACCACGCACCATAACATCGGGATGGCGAGTACCAGCCACAGCCTGGGCCACAAGTAAAAAATAGCGCTGTCTGGCATCCGGCGTTCGCCCCGCTCACCCTCGAAAGCGGCCTCCAGTAGCTACTTTAGATGCGAACTGGGTTCTGGGCTGCGGACGAGCGACGGTTATGCCACCGACAACTGATGGGATAGGGTGTATAAATACACAAGAGTCACCAAAAGGGTGCGGATATGGCAAAGGCAGCCAACACCAATAGCGTTCAGCCTCTGACTAAGCTGATCACCGGAATCGAGGGATTTGACCAGCTTAGCCATGGCGGATTGCCGTGCCATCGCACGACCCTCCTGTTCGGAGGCGCCGGCGCGGGCAAGACAGTTTTCGCCCTGCAGTGCCTCGTAAATGCAGCGCGCCATCACCATGCCTCGAGCATCTTCGTCGCCTTCGAGGAAAAATCCCGCCAGATCATCGCCAATAGCGCTGGTTTCGACTGGGGTCTGGAAGCCCTCTCCGAAAAGCAGATCTTTCTTTTTGATGCTCGGTTGTCGCCCGAGGTAGTCAAAGCGGGTGACTTCGATCTGGCCGGGATGCTGGCCATGCTTGCTGCCAAAAAAGAGGAAATCGGCGCACAGTGGATCGTTTTTGACGGCATCGATGTACTGTTGACCCGGCTCCAGAACCCGGCAGCAGAAGTGGACGAAATATACCGCATCCGTGACTGGCTGGCGGAGACTGGTTTGACGGCCATCGTTACCGCCAAGACCGAAGACCGCCCTCACGAACCGGTGCAGTATGGCTTTATGCAATTCATGGCGGATTGCGTGGTACGACTCGGTCGACACCAGGAGGATCGAGTCGCCTCGCAGTTCATTCAGGTGATGAAGTACCGCGGTTCGGGCTTCGCGGCAGCAGAGTTTCCGCTGATCTTCGGATCCTCCGGCTTAGAAGTAGCCGTTGCCGAATCGAAGCTGGGTTCTGACAGCCCTCCTACCGAGCGAATCAGCCTCGGCTTCAGCGATCTCGATTCGTTGCTCGGGGACGGCGTGTATCGCGGCAGCAGCACGCTGATCTCGGGTCTTCCCGGCACTGCCAAGACCACCCTTGCAGGCAAGTTCCTGGAGGCGGCCTGCACTCGCGGCGAGCCCGCGTTGTTCGTGAGCTATGACGAGGGGACGGGGCAGATCGTGCGCAACCTGGCTTCCGTGGGCATTCAGCTCAAGAAACACATCGACTCCGGAATATTGCACATGTTCTCCGCGCGCACCGAAGCTCTCAGCCCGGAGGAGCTTTTTTCCAAGCTTAAATCGCTAATCAGCGAGCATCACCCGCGTTGCGTGGTGATCGACCCGCTATCGGCGATCGCCCGGTCGGGTAGCCCCTTGAACGCGCGTTCGGTAGCAAGCCGATTTGTCCACATGGCCAAGGATTACGGGATCACATTACTGGTAACCGCGCTGAGCGAGGCTGAAGATCCGGTAACTGAATCCACCACACTCCAGATTTCGACCATTGCGGATACATGGATCCATCTCTCCTACCTCGTGTCGAGTGGAGAGCGCAACCGAGCGCTTACGATTGTGAAGTCGCGCGGCACGGCCCACTCCAACCAGGTGCGTGAGCTCGTCTTGAGAACATCCGGCTTGTCGCTCACCGATGTCTACGCCGCGGGCGGGGAAGTATTAATGGGTACCCGCCGTTGGGAGAAGGAAGCCGACGCAGCCAACTTCAGATCACAGCAGCTTGTCGAATCCGAGATTAAGCGACGGGCGTTGAATCACAGCGTGGCCCGAACCGAAGCCGAGATCGAGCTGCTGCAGCTCGATCTGGAGCAACAACGAGCCGAATTGAGGGTCTCATCGAACGAAGATCTGACGCGCGAGGCATTTTCGCTGACACGGCAAGACAAGTTGCGAGCCATGCGCGGGAGTCCAGCGGTCAAACCATCGAAAAAGACCAGGAGAAAAACGCCAAAGTGACTCCTCGAACTGGCAAAGCCCGGAAGACAATCGATCGATCCACGACGGGTCTCGTTCTGCGCCTCTATGTCGCGGGCAATGCTCCCAATTCGGCGCAGGCCGTCGCCAATCTTGAAGAAATCTGCCGGGAGCACGCCAACGGAGCCCACGACCTGGAGATCATCGATGTTTTGAAACAACCCCAGCGCGCAATGGCCGCAGGAATTCTTGTTACGCCGACACTCTGCAAGCTTGAACCTCTGCCGACGGCGCAGGTCGTGGGCAACCTGAGCGACAAACCCAGGGTACTCCTGGCGCTCGGCATAAGGAGCCAGGAAACATGACTGTCAGTTCACGGTCGCACGCGCCGGAAGACGTCCAGACGAAACGGCAGGACGAGAAGATGCGCAGGTTACTGCTGCGGTTGGTCACGGGCGGTCCGGAGCAGCGCGCTATCGAAGCGGGCGAGATAGACGCGGTCATTGACTACACGGACAGCAACGTCATCCTGTTTCCAGCGGCGCGGCAGGCGCTGCGACCAGCCGCGGCAGGTGATTCCACTTCTGAGCCTGTCGCAAACAATCTTCTGGCCGCGTTGACGCACCGAGACTATCAGCGGTTGGCTCCTGCCCTCGAGCCCGTTGCGCTCATGTCGGGCGCGGTGCTGCACGATCCGGGAGAGCCAATCAGATTCATCTACTTCCCTGTCGACTGCCTCGTCAGTCTGCTAGCCACGCCAACCGGGCGTCGAACGGTGGAAGTCGGGCTCGTTGGATTTGACGGCATGGTGGGAACTTCTCTCCCGCTCGGAGTGAACGTTGCGTCCCTTCGCGCCCGGGTTCTGGTCGGAGGCACAGCCTTTCGCGTCCCGCAGGCGCGCTTCATGAGCGCCCTCCAGGATAGCGAAACGCTAAGGCATGAACTCAACCTGTACATCTACGGGGAATTGACCGCGGCGAGGCAGGCTATCGTATGCAGCACCTTCCATCTGATCGAGGAACGCCTGGCTTCCCGGCTGCTGATGACCAGCGCCCGAGTAGGGTCAAACCTGATTTTTGTCACCCAGGAATCGCTGGCCGGCGTTCTAGGGGTGCGCCGTGAGTCGATTACCGAGGCAGCGTCGCGCCTTCAGAAGCGACGGTTGATAAGTTACCGGCGCGGGAATCTCAGGATACTGAATAAACAAGGCCTGGAAGCCGCCTCGTGTCATTGTCATCGTCTTCATACACGGTCATCGCGATGATGATGTCCCGCAGAAACGCATGATGGTGAGCACCAGCATGCGCGTGCAGGTCTCCAGCTCGGCGATCTCCACGTACTCGTCAGGCGCATGGGCATCCCGGACATCACCCGGCCCGAAGATCACCGTCGGCGTGTGGCCCTGGTACACGAGCAGATGCATGTCCGCGCCGTAGGGCATCCCGCGCACCGGCGTCGCGGAACCGGAGATGTCTTGACCGGATGACACCAGCGTCTCCACCAGCGGATGATCGGCGGGTATCTCTGCCGGCAGGTAGCGCGCGCCCCACCACTCGACGGTCGCCGGGTTGGCGCGCAACCAGGGATCGGCGGCGCAGAAGGCCTTGACCGCATCTTCCAGCTCCGCCTGGGCGGCGGCCACATCCTCGCCGATCCCGAGTCCGTAGCGTCCCTCCAGGACCGCCGACTCGGCGACCGTCGACGCCCAGATTCCGGCGCGGACCTTGCCGACGCAGATCGCGAACGCGGTTTCCTCGTCATACAGCGGATGCCGCAGCCGCGTGTTGCGCTCGGCTTCCAGCCGACGCAGCTCTGCCAGCAACGGCCCGATCCACTCGACCGGATCGACGCCCTCGGTGCGCAAGGCACCGTGCGCGGCCCGACCCGGGATGGTGATCCGGAAACT
>JAABSN010000264.1 GCA_011390385.1 Thioalkalivibrio nitratireducens
TTGGAGCCTCCTGCGGCGCGGTGCCGAATCGATGGAACTGGTCGTCATCGATATCATTGCGAACCGGCCCTTCGATTGGGAAAGCGACTCCATCGACGACCTGCGGGGCGCAGCCGCCGATGCCTTCCGCTTCTGGAAGCACCTTCCCTTCGAGAAAGACGTCGCCAGCGCACGTAACATCCTGCGCGCAGCCTGCCTGGCAGTCCTTGGCGAGCGCGGGGCTGATGCTGGGCGGTGGCTCCGCACCATCGAGTGGCCGCATGCTGGCTTGAACTCCGATGATTGGCGCATCCGCACCTGGAGCACCATCGTCGACATCTGGCTCCGTCTCATTCGCAAGAAAGGCTGGAATGACCGCGATACCGTCCTGCAGCGTATTAGCGATCTGCGCTCAGCACAAGCAGACTTCGAGGCCCAGCACCTTGCCAAGGTGCCCCCTGCGTCTGGCAAGGCCAGCGCACTTGAGCTGATTGGCCTCTACCATCTCGCCAAAGCCGCCGAGATCTTCGCCCGATTCATCACCGACGGCAAAGTTGAAGGGCGCTTCCAGGTCCAGCAGATGTTGGATATGCATTTCGACCGGGTCTTTGCGGTCTGCGAAGATGCTCAACTGCTCGACTTGGAACCCATAGCACGCCTCCTCGAGTTGTGCGCTGCCCAGATGGCACGCAATTCCATCTGGACAGTCACTCGCGCTGTCAACTCGCGGGTCACCAAGTTCGTGGAGACTCTCGTTGACAGGGGGCGGGGTGATCGCGCGCTCTTCGACGTCCTTCCGCCACAACGTCGTGCCCTGGCCGAACAGGGGCTTTTGGGATCCAGCCGCCGTGCGGTGGTGGTCAGTCTGCCGACCTCCAGCGGTAAGACCTTGCTCGCCCAGTTCCGTATACTCCAGGCCATCAATCAGTTCGACCACGAACGCGGATGGGTCGCCTATCTGGCTCCGACGCGCACCTTGGTCAATCAGGTGGCCCGACAGCTCCGGCGAGATTTCGAGCCGCTCCCTGTCGTCGTCGAGCAGGTCAGCCCTGCCCTCGAGGTGGACAACGTCGAGATCGAACTCCTCACGCAGCATGATCACGACAAGGAATTCCGGGTTCTGGTGACCACGCCCGAGAAGCTCGACCTCATGCTCCGTCAGGGCTGGGGGGAGGAGATCGGCCGCCCACTGACTCTGGTCGTGGTCGATGAGGCGCACAACCTCCAGAGCCCTCGCCGCGGCCTGAAGCTCGAATTACTGTTGGCTACCATCAATAGCGAATGCGAGAACGCTCAGTTCCTGCTACTGACGCCCTTCATCACCAATGCTCGCGAGGTCGCACGCTGGCTGGGTAATCAGAACGCCGACGACATCAGCTTCAGTGTCGATTGGCAGCCCAACGACCGCGTCATCGGCATTGCCAACCTAAAGCAGGGCGACCGCATCCGTGGCAAGAGCTTTGATTACTCGGTGGAACTGGAATCCGTCCATACCACTCGCCGAACTCTCACCGTCGACGATCCGATTCTGTTGGGTAACAACCACGAAATCGCCAGCACCTTCAGCAAGGCATCGAATGCCGCGACAGTCGCAGCGATCGCGGCTCAGGAACTGCAGCGTCGTGGCCCCGTCATCGTCATGCACACCCAACCCCGCTGGGTCTGGTCGCTGGCAAATACGCTCAAATTGGACTGTAATCGTTGCCCTGCGACAGATCGCACCCTGCTAATCCAAGACTTCCTTCGTCTGGAATACGGCGAAGAGTTCCCGCTAATCGAATTGATCAGCTATGGCGTTGGCGTTCACCACGCTGGCCTATCAGACGACGTACGCACGCTCATGGAATGGCTCTTTGAGCATGAGGAACTGCGTTTCCTTGTGGCTACCACCACAATCGCACAAGGGGTCAACTTCCCGGTGTCTGGCGTCGTGATGGCCAGCCATCAGTACCCCTATGGGGAAGACATGCCACCGGAGGACTTTTGGAACATTGCAGGTCGTGCTGGACGCATCGGCCAAGGTGACCTGGGCGTAGTAGCCTTGGCATCGGAGTCGTGGGAACGGACCGAAGCCCTGCGGAAATTCATCAGGCAGCAAGCTGGTGATTTGAACTCCGCACTCATTCAAATGGCCGAGGACGCGAAAGACCTGCTCTCGGATCTGGGGAGGATCGTCTACCTTCACCCTGAATGGTCGTCCTTCTTGCAGTACTTGGCTCACACCTATCAGCAGATGGGCAAGCCCGCCACCTTTGGCGATGAAATCGAACAAGTCCTCCGCAATACCTATGGTTTCTCTAAGCTTCGCGCCCAGAAACCCCAACAGGCTCGCTCGCTCCTCGTCGGCATCCATGCCTATGCTGACTACATTCGTGAGCCCAACCAACCGTTGAAGTTGGTCGATAGCACGGGCTTCTCACTGCAGAGCATTCGTGGTGCCATGGCGCAATCACGGGATTCCGGTATTACTGAGGATTCCTGGAATCGTTCGACCTTGTTCGCCGACGGTGATACCAGTCTTCAAGCGATGATGGGCGTCCTGCTGCGCATCCCCGAGCTGCGCGGAAACCTCAAAGACATCCTCGGCAAGAACAAGACCACTGGAGACAAGCTCGCGCGCATCCTCAAAGAATGGGTTAATGGAGCCTCCGTCGAATCCATCGCGCGGACGCACTTCATGGATGGAGATTCCTACGTCGATGCTGTAACCAAGTGCGGACAGAATCTTTCCAGTAAACTTATCCAAACCACCGCTTGGGGCCTTGGTGCACTTCTTGCCATTACCGGCAGCGATTTGCCTGACGATCGCATGGACGAAGTCCGCAATCTGCCCTCGCAGGTCTTCTATGGCGTGAACCGCGACGAGGCCATCACCCTCCGGCTCCTTGGCATCCCCCGTATTGCTGCCCTGCACATCGCACATAATCAACCCGATCTTGCGTCCGGTCCAATCGCGAGTGTGCGCTCGCGACTCAGAAGTCTAAGCGAGGCCGAATGGAGGTCAGCCTACGGGAGTACCGATGCAGATGTTTACCGCAAAGCGTGGCGTGTTCTTGAGGGGCTCGGTTGATTGCTGATTCATGTAAAACTTAAAGTTCAAGAAATAGAATGAGAACAAGACAATTTCAGCGGATGCGGGGTACCGCGCCGCTGATTTGCGGCGTTCAATCCTTATCAGGTCTCTGATTTGAATCGCCTATCATACAGGAGATCCCCCATGACAAATCCCCGCAAAACGCTCGGCAACATCACCCCCCAAATCGGCCGCATCGGCCTCGGATGCATGGGCATGTCGGAGTTTTACGGCGGAAAACTTGACGAAGCGGGCCACATAAAAACCCTCCATGCGGCCATCGACCTTGGCGTCAACCACTTCGACACCGCCGACATGTACGGCGTCGGACACAACGAAGAGTTGATTTCCAAAGCCTTCTCGGACCGTTGGGACAAGGTGACCGTCGCGACGAAGTTCGGGGTCCGGCGGGGCGCCAACGGCGAATGGCTGGGCATCTGCGGCCGGCCGGAGTACGTGAAGAGAGCCTGCGAGAAAAGCCTGAAGCGCCTCGACATAGAGACCATCGACCTCTATTACCAGCATCGCCCGGACCCGGACGTGCCGGTGGAAGAAGGGAAGGTGCGCTTCATCGGCTTGAGTGAATTCTCCGCCGAACAGATCCACGCCGCCCATGCCGTCCATCCGGTCACCGCGCTTCAAACCGAGTATTCGCTCTGGACCCGGCATGTGGAAGCGGAGGGGATTCTGGATGCCTGCCGCGAACTGGGCATCGCCTTCGTCGCCTACGCGCCGCTAGGCCGCGGCTTCCTCACCGGCGCGATTCCCAACAGGGAGGCGCTCGACGCAAACGACTGGCGGCGCGACAATCCGCGCTTCAGCGACGAAGCGTTGGCGGAGAACGCCCGCTTTGTGGAATTGATCCGGGACATCGCCGCCCAAAAGGGCGCGACCGAAGCGCAGGCGGCGCTGGCCTGGGTGCTGGCGCAGGGCGAAGACATCTTCACAATCCCCGGAACCCGGCGCATCGAACGACTGAAGGAAAACCTGGGCGCCTGGAAGGTGCGGTTCACCGCCGAGGAACTTGCGGAAATCCGAAGCCGCCTGGCCCAAGAGACGGCGGGGGCGCGCTATTGACGGCGTCCATGGCGTTTTCCTGCTGACCTTGCACGGGCCGAGGATCCGGGTACGGGGAAAACCGAACGTCCGGGGCTGCGTAGTGGGCGCCGGGCGACCGGCATCCTTTCCACAACAAGATTTATAAAAAACGATAAATGAGGACAGTCCCATGAACACAAAAGAACAACTCATAAATGAGATCGAGGGAACACCTGAGCCAGTCCTCTCTGAAGTGCTCGATTTC
>JAABSN010000265.1 GCA_011390385.1 Thioalkalivibrio nitratireducens
CGTGAATCCGTTTGTGCCTTTCGCCTGCATCGTCCACCTCCTTAAAATAATTCGCCCTGTCGTGAATCCTGTTTCGGTCCGCCGAGTTTCTCGTAAAGCCCGTCCAGCCGCGACTGGTAGAACGCCACGTTCTCGTCGCGGTTCTGCGGGTCCCAGTCGCAAACCAGTTTGCTGTTCTCATGCACGGCCACATTCTTGCGGGTGCCCGTGACGTAATAAGCGACCTGGTCGCCGGCCTTGTATTCCCGGCTCGATGCCAGCGCCAGTTCGTACGGGGCCCGACGTGAGCCCCCTTCCTCACGCTTGCGCTTGTAGGTCGCGAGTGAATCGGAAAGCGTTTCCATGCGGGCCAGGGACTCGATCGACAGTTGCCGCCGCGAGAGGGCCTCGTCGAACTGGGTCTTCAGCGCGGGCAGATCCTTGTCGCGCCCTTCCAGGCGCAGGCGGATGAACTGGCGCATGAAGTCGCGCTGGTACGGTTCCAGTCCGCGCGATTTGAGCGCGGCGCCCTTGATGATCATCTCGCCGTCGTGCTGCAGCAGGGCGTAGTTCTTCATCTTGTAGCTGAACATGGCGGCGTACTCGCCGTCGAACTCGATCTCGATGCCCTCGGGCAGCGAGTCGGCAAACCGGCGGCGGAAGTCCTCCTGTTGGCCGGCATCCTCGCCGGACGGCGGGACGTAATAGATGCCATCGGTATCGATCTCCACCGGCTTTGCCCCGTTGTCCTCCAGCCACATCACCATCTGCGTGAGCAGTTCGCGCCCTTCGCGGGTAATGCGGTCGGCGATGTCGAAATCGTTGAAACGCGCCTGCGAGAAGCCCAGGTAGCCGTAGAAGGAATTGATCAGGATCTTGAAGGTGGTCTGCAGGGCATCCAGTTCGAGCCGTTGATTCTCATCCGGGGCCTCACGCATGGCGCTTTTGGCATTCAGACGGAACGTGCGCAGGGTGGCGAGCAGTTTAAGGAAGACCTGTGCCGCGTCGGTGGCCGGCCCGAGTCCGTGGATCAGCATCAGCGAGGGGTAAAGCGAGCGGATATCGCAGTGATGCACATTGCGCAGCACGCCCTCGGCAAAGAGGTCGGTGTAGCCGCCCGAGAACGGGCGCCCGACCTGTGGCAGCGGCAGCGCCCTGCCCTGCCGCAGGTATTCGCGCAGCATCAGCGCATCGATCTTGACCGCGTTGCCGCGCAGGGAGACATTCTGGTAGGAGAATGGCAGCATCCGGGCCTGGGCGAAGCTGCTGCGCGAGAGCAGCGCCGCCACGCTACGGGTCTCGGTGACATCATCGTGGACATACGCCATCAGGCGCGCGGGGTCCTTGGCGAACACCTCGCTGATATCGCCGCCGGCGACGTACGTGCGCTCGGGGGCGGCCACGCCGAAATGCACGGCAACCGATTTCAAGCCATAACTGTCGAGGCTGCGATGCGAGACATCGTAGGCCTGTGCCAGGAACATGGTGTCGATGACGTGGCGTCCGAAAATATCGAACCGCGTATAGGGCACGGTGCGCTCGCCAGCGCTGAATTGGCTCGGGCGCTGCGAGGGCACACTGCCATCGCGTCCCAGCGCGAGTTTCACGCCATGCCTTGCCGCCCTGGCAGCGATATACGGCAGATCGAAATTGAACAGGTTGTGTCCCTCGATCACATCCGGATCACGCTCCCCCACGCGCGCGACAAACCGTTCCAGCAGTGTTTTCTCATCAAGTGCCGAACCATCCAGTACCTCGACCCAGCCGCTCTGGTCGGCCATGGCAATCGCGACGATACGATCGTCCTCGCGCTCGGCGCTGCAGAAATCGTAACCGGGGGTGGTCACACATTCGATATCCACCTGCAGGCGCTGGAGCTGCTCGAACGCCATCCCCTTGAACAAGGTGCAGCCGGTCTGGAGCAAGTATTGCTGGACGCGGTCGGCCACGATCAGGTACGGGGCCCCCGGCGCGCCGGGGGACTCGCCGGTTTCCGCCTTCAGCCAGCGGCGCGCCTCCTGCCAGCCGGCACGGTCCCGGAAGGTGACCCGCGTATTGATCGGTGCGTCTCCGGTCAGGGGCATTTTGTCGGCGTCAACGGGGCAGGCATCCGCCAGTTCGGCTTTCATCAGCACGAACGGGCTCAGGGGCTCTTCCTGCCGCGATAGCGTGCCGTCCGGTTCACGGATGAAGATGACGACGGCATCGCCCTGTTCCTCGACCGCGACGATGCCGTCGGTCTCAGACGCGCCGAAGAGCAGCGGATCGACTGGTAATAGCGGCTTTTTCAAAATACTCCTTATCAGCGGTAGCCCCCGGACCCCACCCCGACCTCTGGGAAGGCCGTGAGCCAGACTTCCAGCAGGAAGCGATACTCGTCCTCGCGCTCGGTGCCGTCGGCGCGCGTATAGCCTGGCAGGACGCTGCCGCCCAGCCGGATGCCGAGGCAATCGAGCGTGCGTTGCACGTAGCCGCCCTGTTCCTCCAGCCGGCTTTCCTCGAACTCGTAGCGTCCGAACAGGCTGAACGCCCATTTACGGTTCGGGTAGAACGTGGCGTCGGCCGCCAGCAGATTGTTCTGCGAATCACGGTAACGATGCTCGACCCCGATGCGCCAGAGGTCCTTGCGTAACAGCGAAAACCGTGAATTCAAGGTTGCCAGCAGGGAATTCTCCAGACTATAGGCACCATCGACTTCCAGCACCATCCATTCGGTGGGGTGAAATTCAGAGTCCAGGTTGATCACATCAAGCACCGGCTCGTCACCCTCGGTATTCAATTTGAGGGTGGTGAACAGATTGACATCCGCCGCATCGACCGCGAGGCTGTCGCGCTTGGTCTGGAGCTTGTTGCGGACCCCCAGGCGAAGCTGATGGAGTTCGTCGAGTGTGTCGGTACTGTCGAACTGGTAGAGTTCGTCGGGCAGCGCACTGGGTTCGAAGCGCAGCGAGTAATTCGCGTAGGGTTCGAAGACATGCCGCCATGGCGACTGCCCGTCGGCCGCCGGCACGAGCGTCTTGAAGGCCTTGTACGACACTTCCGAGCCGACTTCGAAAACATGGCGCAACAGGGCATCGCCCGCCACCTGCTTCGTCACCAGATTGTCTGCGGACCCTGTGGTTTGCATCTCAGGCGCTTCGGTATAGTAAGTGGCGCGGTAGCCGGCGCGCGGGATGACATTGAGCCAGCCCGCCAATTGCCGGGGCTGGTACAGCATGTGCGAGGAGTCCAGGCGGAAGGCGGAGTAGTCCTCATTGCCGGCGTCCTCCGCCCAGACCCGCTCAAGCCCCGCCACGGCGCTTTTACTCTCGTAATACACCGAGCTATTGCCAAGCTGGCGGCGGAACACATCCAGCGAGACTTCCGGCAGACGGTTGACATTGCTGTAGAAATCATTCAGGCGTATGTTGGCCAGCGCGGTCACCGTGAATCCTTCACGACGGTGTGCCAGCGACAGGTAGTTTTCCGGCTGGGTGGCGCGGCGGTACTCGCGGTCGAAGAAGTCGCGACGCACCTCCCTATCGCTGACATACTCCAACTGCAGCAGCATCTGCGTCCGTTCACCGAATCCCTGCGTATGGCGCAGCCGCAGGCGGTAGCGCTCACTCTCGATTTGCTCTGCACCCAGTGGACTGTCATCCGGCATCGGCTTGTCATCGTCCAGATAGTAGAGCGATAGGTCGCCGAACCCGTTCTCCATATTCCATCTCAGATCCTCACCCAAGGCAAGGCCGCGTTCGGTGCGGTAGTCCAGTCGGTGTTCCGCCCGCAGGTTGGGGGAAAGCCGGTGGCGGTAGGAGGACAGCAGGTAGGCCCCCCACTGGCTACGGTAGCCGGGGTAGAAGCGGAAGCCGGATTCCTCGTTCAGGCTCTGGTACCAGTACGGCAGGTAGAAGCATGGCACCCGCCCGAAATACCAGACCGCCCCCTTGGCCGTCATGCTCTCGTCCGGAACTACCCTGATCGTCTTCGCCCGCACATGGTAATGACTGTGCGGATGCTTGTAGACACAGGTAGTGACCTTGGCGTTGCGCAGTAAATACGTATTATCGGTCGCCCGTTCCACCTTGTCGGCCAGAATGCGGAACGGCTCCGACTCGACCGTCGGGGCATCGAGGCTCGAGACCCCCGTCCGGAAATTATAATGCAACTTGGCCGACTCGCTTTTCAGCGCCCCGCGCATCAGCACGACATTCCCGAGGGCATAGGCATCCCCGCTGTTGATATCCACCAGCACCCGGTCCGCCCGCAGCACGTCCTTGCCGCAGACGATGACCACATTATCCGTGGCGGTAATGCGCCCGCTGGTCTTGTCGTAGTCGATTGGTCCGTCGGCATTGACCTCGATCGGGGTATCCGCATCCGGTGCGGCA
>JAABSN010000266.1 GCA_011390385.1 Thioalkalivibrio nitratireducens
GCATTATCACTTTGTCAGTGCAGAGCACTTCCTGGACATGATCGAGGCGGGTGATCTGCTCGAACATGCGAAGGTGTTCGACAACTTCTACGGCACGTCGCAGGCCGCCGTCGTCGCGCAGATGGATGCCGGGCACGACGTGATCCTCGAAATCGACTGGCAGGGCGCGCGTCAGGTGCGCAAAGCCATACCCGAGTCACAGTCGGTTTTCATTCTGCCGCCGTCGCGCGCCGAACTGGAACGGCGCCTGCGCGGACGCGGCCAGGACAACGAGGCGGTGATTCAGCGCCGACTGCGTGATGCCGAGTCGGACAGTACACACTATGAAGAGTACGACTACACCGTGGTGAACACGGATTTCGAGCACGCGGTGCGTGATCTCGCCAGCATCTTCATCGCCAACCGGCTGCGCACGGCCGAGCAGGCGGTCCGCAACCACGCAATGATCACGGCACTGTTGGCGGGGGCCGCCGGCTCGGCGTAAGATGATCGGTCCTAACCTTCTCTTTCTGGAGTTGAAATGGCCCGTGTAACCGTCGAGGACTGCCTCGAGAATGTCGACAACCGATTCGAACTGGTGCTGATGGCCGCGCGCCGCGCCCGCCACCTTGCCCATGGCAAGGAGCCCCGGGTCCCGGACGACAATGACAAGCCGACCGTGATCGCCCTGCGCGAGATCGCCGAGGGCCTGGTCGGCCCCGAGGTCTTCGACGAGCCCGACGAGCGCCCGCAACCACAGATGCTGGATTTCAGCACCATCCGGCATCTTGAGCAACTGGACGCCGACGAGCGTTAGTCCCGGCACCCATGAGCTCCGCGCTTCCGACCGTCGGGGCCGTCACCAACTCGTCCACCGACTCGACACGCTTCCTGATCAGCGACCTCTGCGCTGAACTGGAGGCCTACCTCGAGCCGGATCAGATCCACGAGGTGTACCGGGCGTACCTGTTCGGAGCAGAGGCGCACGAGGGGCAGACGCGCAAGACCGGAGAACCCTACATCTACCACCCGATCGCGGTCGCCCGGACCATGGGCGAGATGCGAATGGACCAGCGCGCCATCGTCGCGGCCATCCTTCACGACGTGATGGAAGACACCGCGACCAGCAAGGAGCGCATCCGCAAGCAGTTCGGGCCGGAGGTCGCCGACCTGGTCGATGGTGTCTCCAAGCTCACCCACCTGAAATTCCAGACCAAGGCCGAAGCGCAGGCCGAAAACTTCCGCAAGATGATGCTCGCGATCACCCAGGACATCCGGGTGATCCTGATCAAGCTCGCGGACCGATTGCACAACATGCGCACCCTCGGCGTGATGCGTCCGGACAAGCGCCGGCGGATCGCCCGCGAGACACTGGAGATCTACGCGCCGATCGCGCAGCGCCTGGGAATGAACAAGATCCGCCGGGAGCTCGAGCAACTGGGTTTCGCGGCGATGTACCCGCTCCGCTTTGCGGTGCTCGACAGGGCCGTGCAGCGCGCGCGCGGCTTCCGGCGCGAGCCGATGCAGAAGATCGAGACCGCGATCACCCACCGCATGGAATCGGCCGGGCTCGAGGCGCGGATCTCGGGGCGCGAGAAGGGCCTTTACAGCATCTACACCAAGATGCGCGAGAAACGGCACTCCTTCAGGGACGTCGTCGACGTATTTGCGGTGCGCATCGTGGTCGCCGATGTCGACACCTGCTATCGCGCGCTGGGCGTGGTCCACAACCTCTACAAGCCCGTACCCGGGCGATTCAAGGACTATATCGCGATCCCGAAATCCAACGGCTACCAGTCGTTGCATACGGTCCTGTTCGGCCCCCACGGCAGCCCGATCGAGATCCAGATCCGCAGTGGCGAGATGGACCGGGTCGCCGAAAGCGGCATTGCCGCGCACTGGCAGTACAAGGCCGGTGACGAGCCCGCGATGAGCGCGCAGAGCCGGGCACGCGAATGGCTGAAGGATGTCCTGGAGATCCAGAACAGCGTCGGCAGTTCGATCGAGTTTCTGGAGAACGTGAAGGTTGATCTGTTCCCCGACGAGGTCTACACCTTCACGCCCGCGGGCGAGATCATGGTGCTTCCGCGCGGATCCACCCCGATCGACTTCGCCTACTCGGTGCACTCGGATGTGGGCAACCGCTGCGTCGCCGCGAAAATCGACCGCCAGCTTGCGCCCCTGTCGGCCCGGCTACAGAGTGGTCAGACGGTCGAAATCATCACCGCGAAGGGTGCCCGCCCGAATCCCGCCTGGTTGTCGTTCGTGGTCACCGGCAAGGCCCGCTCGGGCATCCGGCACTGTCTGAAGACAATGCAGACGGACGAAGCGATCGCGCTTGGACGGCGGCTGGTCGAACGCGCTCTTTCATCACTGGGCCAGAGCCTCGGGCAGATTTCCCCGGTGCGCCTCGATCAGGGGCTGGACGCGATGAAGTTGCCGGATATCGACAGTTTGCTGATGGAAATCGGCCTGGGCAACCGCATGGCGACCCTGGTGGCACGGCAATTGGTGGGGCAGGAAACCGCGGACGAAGACAATTCCTGCGACAGCACCGGCTCGGCACTGGCCGTGAAGGGCACCGAAGGGCTGGTGGTGAACTACGGACGCTGCTGCCACCCGATCCCGGGGGACGCGGTCATCGGCCTGCTCAGCGCCGGGCGCGGGCTGGTAGTGCACCGGGAGTCCTGCCGCAATGTCGCCGAACAGCGGGCACGCGCCAATCGCACGGTTGCCCTTGAGTGGTCCCGCGAGCCGGGCGCCGAGTTCGCCGTTTCGGTGCGTGCGCAGACCGCGAACCGGCGCGGTGCACTGGCCGAAATGGCCTCCGTGATCGCCGACCACGGCTCCAACATCGAGCACATCTCGTTCAACGAACGTGACGGCCATTCGACGGCCATGACTTTCACGATCACCGTGAGGGACCGTCGCCACCTGGCCCAGATCATCCGCTCGCTGCGTCGCCTGAACGACGTTCTTCGCGTTCAGCGCAGCCGCGGTTGAACCGCACCGAAACGACGCCGGCCCTGGCTCCAGGCCTCGATCGGTGCAATTCGCTGCCGCTCATTGACACCCTACAGTCCCGTGCCCGCAATGCAGCGTAGGGTGCCGTGAGGCGAAGCCGAACCGCACCGGAACGACGCCGAGCCTGGTTCCAAGCCCCAGGCCTCGAACGGCGCAATTCGCTGCGTTCATCGGCACCCTACGCCTTGTGCGCGCCGGGGTGATGCATGGGGAATTGCATGCCCGCGCTGCGAATTGCACCGCCGCACCGGGGGATGCCCCACGAGAATCGGCTGTGAACACATTGCGGCCGGGCAAGGCCCGCCGGTATCGTGGCGCTTTCGGCATGCCGCCCCATGGAGGACTCCCAGCATGAAGCGCCAGATCATTCAGACCGAATCTGCACCCGCCGCCATCGGCACCTATTCCCAGGCCGTGCGGATCGACGACACGGTTTACCTCTCGGGTCAGATCCCGCTGCAACCGTCGACCATGGAACTGGTGGACGGCGACATGGAGCTGCAGATCCGCCAGGTATTCGACAACCTGGCCGCCGTGGCGCAGGCCGCGGGAGGATCGCTGAACGATATCGCCAAACTGAACATCTTCCTGACCGATCTCAGCCACTTTCCGCTCGTGAACCAGGTGATGAGCGACTATTTCACGGAACCCTATCCCGCCCGGGCAGCCATCGGCGTTGCCGCGCTGCCGAAAGGTGCCGAAGTGGAGATGGACGCCATCCTGCACTTGTCACGGTCCTGATCCGACCATCCCGAACGCTGGCGCCGAATGGATCTCGACGCAGAGCTGACCGCGCTGAAGGGTGTCGGTCCGAAACAGGCCGAACGCCTCGCGCGGTTGGGCCTTGTCCGTGCGCACGACCTGCTGCTGCACCTGCCATTGCGGTTCGAGGATCGCACGCGTCTGACACCGATCGCACACCTTCAGTCCGGGACCACCGCCCTGTTCGAGGGCAACGTGGAAGGCAGCGAAATCGCGCATGGACGCCGGCGCATGCTGCTGGTGCGGCTCGAGGACGGCGGCGCCGGCATACTGCTGCGTTTTTTCCACTTCGGCGCCAGCCAGCAGAAGGCCTTCACCCCCGGAGTGCGGGTGCGTGCCTTCGGCGAGATCCGAGGCCTGCCGGGAGGGCAGGAATGTGTACACCCTGAATACCGCATTCTGCGCGGCCCTCCGCCACCGCTGGAACCGGCTCTGACCCCCGTTTATCCCGCGGCCGAGGGCATTTCGCAGCGACTGCTGCGCGAACTCGTTGGCACGGTACTGCCGGAGGCCGAACGGCTGGTCGACGTATTGCCCGAACTGGGGCAGCAGGGTCT
>JAABSN010000267.1 GCA_011390385.1 Thioalkalivibrio nitratireducens
AGAATCAGGCCGAAGCAGACCAGCACGAATATATTGCCGGCCAGGATGAAAAACCACGCCAGGTTGGAGGTCAGCCAGTCCCGCATTGCGCCGAAGACGGGTTCGACCTCGGTTTGCAACGCGAGCGTGAGGATCACAAAGAACAGCGTAACGATGGCGGAGATCGCAAAGACCTTGCCGTGGATGTCCAGGTTGATCCCGAGCGGTGAGGCTGTGACGTTGTCCTGGCCGATTACGTAATCGGTATCGATCAGATTGACGGCGCCGTCCGGCGAGGGGACACCCTCAGCGACTTCGGGCGAATCCGCGGGTGATTCTTGGTGGGGGTTTTTCTCCACGAGGGATACCTCCTTGTTAAGGCGAATTCAGTCTCTGGGGCGTACCAGGAACACGGATACAGAGGTGTGAGCGGCGATCCTGTCGCCGTGCGACGGCATGATCGCATCCACCCGGTGGGGCAGGTGGGTCGCCATCAGCACCAGGTCGGCCTCGACGAGATCGACGGCTTTTACCAGGAAATCGTCCAGGTCCGCGGTCGGGTCGTGGCTGACGAACACCTTGGAGCTGGTGGGCTGCCCATGGAGCTTGTGCTGCGCCTCGGCAAACTCCTCCAGTTTTTTCTCGTATTCCGCCGGTGTCCGGGCCACCGGTCCGGGCGTGTTGGCGGTCACGCTGACATAACAAATTTTGGCGTCGTAGTGCCGCGCAATGTCTGCCGCGATCTTGAGCGATCGCTCGAGCGCATCCAGGTGTGCCAAATCGACGGGGACCATGATCTTGTTGTACACGCCCGTTCACCTCCCATGGCTGATTATTGATTTATTTGAAGAATCGCGACGCGATGTTGTTTTTGCGCGACGAAATGAATTCCTTGATTAACCTAACATGCTCGCGCATTCGAGGGCTAATTTCGCGCTGCGGCAGAGGCGTGGCAGTCTACGCGCGCGCCGTGACCAGGTGCATGCTCGACCAGGGCAAGGCCAGGGCGACGGAACGCGATGGCTGAGTCGCCGGTCTATCCGGCGGCGAGCGTGAAATCCCTGTTCCGCAGAAGCCTGAGGCAGGCGGCCGTGACCTCCGGATCATAGAGCCGCCCGGACTCTGATTCGATCTCTGCCAGCGTTTCGGCGATCTTCCACGGGGGGCGATGAGGACGCTGTGAGCACATCGCCTCTACCGTGTCCGCCACCGCGAGGATGCGGGACTCGAGCAACAGCTCGTCACCCTTCAGCCCCCGTGGATAACCGCTGCCATCCATGCGCTCATGGTGTTGCCACACGATCTCCGCCACCGGCCACGGGAAGGGAATTTCTCCCAGCAACTCGTGACTTGCGCGCACATGCTCCTTGACCAGCTCGTACTCGGCTTTCTCCAGCCTGTCCGGCTTGCCGAGAATATCGCTCGGCACGGCAATATTGCCAACGTCGTGAATCGTGGCGGCAATCCTGAGACCCTCGAGACGGTCTGCCGTCAACCCAAGCTCCTGGCCGATCGCGACTGCAAGCCGGGACACGGCCTGCTGGTGGCCGGCGGTGCGCGGATCACGCAGTTCCACGATCTTGGACAGCATGCGAACCGTGCCGAGCATCGCGTTCCGGGTTTGCTCCAGCAGTTCCCGTTCCCGGCGCTCTGAAGCCAGCCGCTCGGAAACATCCATGGCCGTGACGACGGTGGCTGACCTTCCCTCGAAATCCATCGAGTGGGTAGACACTTCGGCCGTGATTCGGGTGCCGTCTTTCTTGACATGGGTCCAATGCATCTGTTTCAACGGCGACTGTGGCTCTTCCGCCAGATACTCCAGCAGCCTCGGGACATCCTCCGCGGGGCGAATATCAGTGATTCGCATTTGGAGAAACTCTGTCGAGGTATAGCCGTATGCCTTGATCGTGGCATTGTTGACGGCCAGAAAACGCAGCGAATCTCGATCATAGATCCACATGCAATGTGGATTGGCGGCAAACAACTTCAGATAGCCTAACTGGCTGATCTCGTAAGCCTGGTTGAGAGCTTCAAGCTGGGAGATTTTTTGTTCCAGCTTCTGCGTGACCACGGAGTTGTGCCGCGCGTGAAATTCGTCATCCTCGATCAGTTCCCGCGCCTGGCGAGTCGCAATGCGCCCGTCCAGGCGGCCCTCCACCTCGTAGAAGAGATCTTCTGGCGGCAGAGGCTTTGTCAGATAGCCATCCGCGCCCATTGAGCGCGCCAGCCTTCGATCTGCCTCGTCAGTGTAGTTCGCTGAATAGAACAGGAAAGGACAGCGGTTGAGCGTCCGGTCCGCCATCCAGGCCTGGCAGAAGGAAAATCCGTCCATGCCGGGCATCAAGACGTCGGATATCACCAGGTCGGGCGGCGCGGCCCGGGCGCTCTGTAGCGCCACCGCGCCCCCGTCCGCCAGCGTGACTTCGTGTCCGCGTTCCCGGAACAGGGTCGCCAGCAGTTCCCGGCTGTCCTCGTGATCATCAACTACCAGGATGTGAGCCATTCGCGTATTCCTGTGACTGAAGGCAGGCTGCGGGTCCGTTCGGCCGAAGCCGTCATCTCGCGCATTATCCTACAAGTCTTCGCCCTCATAAAGCGCGACCTGCCGACCCTCGACGATGGTCCCGGCCACCCGGGTAGTGAACTCGAAGGGGTCGCCATTGAAGAGGGCGATGTCGCCATCCTTGCCGACCTCCAGCGTGCCGACGCGCTCGTCGATGCCGAGGATCGCGGCCGGACTGCTCGTCACGAGCGCGAGCGCTTCGTGAAAATCCAGCCCGTAGCGGAGCGTCATCGCCGCCTCGAACAGCACCACGCGCGTCTTGGGCACATAACCCTCGAAGCCGCTTTGCAGCGCCACGGGAATCCCCGCGTCCAGCAGCTTGCGCGCCGTGGTGAACGAGAAGTTCTGCACTTCCGGGCCCCGCGCCCGCATCATCGTCGGGTGCAACAGCACGGGCAAGCCCGCGGCCTGGATCTCGTCCACCAGCATGTGGGCGTCGCTGGCGCCGGCAAGCACCAGCCGCAGGTCGAATTCGGCCGCCAGTCGCAAGGCGGTCATGATGTCGTTGTGGCGGTGCACTTCCACTACCAGCGGCAGCTCGCCGTCAAGCACCTGGGCCAGGGCTTCGAGGCCCAGGTCGCGAGGCGGCCTGTTGCTTTCGTCTTCGGTTGCGGCTCGCTTGAGGCTGTACGCCCGTGCTTTCAGCAACTGCTCGCGCAGCATGGCAACGGCCTTGCTGCGGTTGCCGGGCGAAGGCCGGCCGTGGTGCCGCGCGGCCTGCTCACCCAGCGTGGCGGAAAGGGCGTGCACTGGCCGGATGACGGCGTCATCCACGGTGTCGCCGGCCGTCTTTGTAATCATCGTCTGGCCGGAGATGATCTCGCCCGGAGCGTGGCCCGTATGGATGGTGGTGATGCCGTGACTGCGCAACCAGATGACCAGCTTCTCCCGGGGATTGTAGGCATCGATGGCACGCAGTTCGGGCTGGATGGCCGCCGAGCGCTCGAGCTGGTCCTGGTCGTGAGCCTGGTTCATCGCGCCCGACAGTCCGACCACGGAACGCCCGTCGATCAGCCCCGGGGTGGCGACCGCGGCCTCGACGATTTCCATGCCCACCGGTACGGACACGCTGGCCGCCGCGCCGATCGCGGCGATCTTGCCGTCCCGGATGAGCACGACGCCCGGCGAGAAGCTTTCGCCTGTGCCGGTATGCAGGACACCCGCGCGCACGGCGATGTCGCCGGCCAGCGCCGTACCGGCTTGTGCGCCGAGCAGGATGAGCAACAGGGCGGCGAGACGCCGCGGCAATTTCGCGGCGCTCATTGCCGGCCTCCATGGTGTTCGTGCACGTGGTGGGACCCGTCATCGTCGACCAGGGCGCCCAGGCCGCCCTCAGCCACCAGCCGGTCGTCCGGATCCTCCAGGTCAAAGCGTTTCACGCCTTCCACCCAGGTCTGCTGGACGTGCGTGTAAACGCTGAAGGGATCGCCGGAGAGGATTACGAAATCCGCGTCCTTGCCTGCCTCGAGGGTGCCGAGGCGCTCGCCCAGGTCCAGCATCCGCGCGCCGTTGATCGTCATGGCCTCCAGTGCAGCCTGGCTGGACATCCCGGCGCGGATTCCCATCGCCGGCATGCGCAGGAAATAGCGTGAATCCGTAATCCAGTCATCGGTGTGAAAGGCCACCAGGGCGCCCGCTTTCTCGAGGGCCGGGGCGCTCTTCGCGTCCAGCTCCATGGCCTCGAGCTTGCCGCCCGGGCTGTCGATGAGGATCAGCGAGACGGGCACTTCCGCCGCGGCAATTTCTTCCGCCACGCGCCAGGCCT
>JAABSN010000268.1 GCA_011390385.1 Thioalkalivibrio nitratireducens
CTTGTCGGCTCATGCGCGCCACATTCACATGTAAAGCGTCGCGCGGCATGTCTTTTCAAGCCGTTTTGGGCGAAATCGTGCCACCTGAAGAAAGGGACATGTAAAACTCTGGATTTTCGATCTGCGCCAATGTACTTTGTAACAATTCTGTGAGCCGGGCTCTGCTGCAGTGTTACCCAAGAGAAGCCGAAAAATGAATATCGATGCTACGTTTATCGCGCAAGACCATCTGACATACGTGACGAAGGCACTACTCTCAGAACGGCATCACACAAGCAGGGAGTTTTTTACATTACCCTGTGCATTCTCCTGGAGTGACCATCTGAAAGTATCGCGCACTCCAAATGAACTGTCAGAGAAGCTCTCGTGCATTCGTGAAGCCTACAAATCAGGAAAAACACAGCGTGTCGAACGTCGGCTCGAATACGCCAACACAATTACACCTGACCTGATTGCACGCACACACACGTCTCGCTGGTGGGGGCAAGACAATTTCCCGAGCGCGAAATATTGCACCGTGTCCATTCTCGTCAAAGAGCAGGGCTCCTGGAAGGTCAGGATTTCCCAGTTCTGTGACAAGATGCCCGTTCGGCCAGAAGCAAAAGTAGAAAACAGGCCCGGTAATTTTGAAACCGATGCGGACGCGAAGGAAATTCTACAGGAGCGCCTCGATCGATTTGCTGACTGCGCCATAAACAGAGATGCGCAGCATTTCCTCGATCTGATCGACAGCATCCTGATTGTTCAAAAGCATGGCAGCAGTGTCATCCTCGACACTCTGGAAAAAAAGCTCACTCGCTTCCGAGACGTCACGTCCTTTCTCGATCGTCTACACGTACAGCAGATTTCACGCGTTGTGAAAACTGCGTGCTTCGTTGCCGACGATCTGATTGTCGGGACAACCAAAAGCTACATGGTCACGGTGGATAACATGCTGCTTCCGGCATATCCCAGCTCAGTCATCGTGCGGCGTGTTGACGGACACTGGAAATTGCTTTCCGTGCTTAACTCGCTCGAAGTGGAAACGCAGGACGCATGGCCTCCCCGGTGAGCCTTGCGGCACAACTGAGGTGCCTTACAGCTCCATCATCAGGTCATGTCCCGACCCGATCAGTGGTGTGATCACCGCTGCGTCGTTCTCGACTGCACGCGCATATGCCATGTCGAGCGCAAGGGCTGCCGTGTCGGCACCAGTGTCGGTCTGACCGGCACTTTCTGCAAGCATCCGGTTCCCCATCATCAGCGTCGACACCGTGAACGTGCTGGCCTCGATGCGTTGCTGCATGTAGTCGAAATCGGCAGTGCCCGGATGGCTTCCGTTGATGAAGGACAGAATGAACACGTCCGGCGTCACGGCACCAGACTGCAGGGCGTCGGTCCAAAAGGACAGCCCGGCACTGTCGGGCGCACGATCGAGGACGTTCTGGTAGATGCCATCCACGAAGCGCTCCGGCGCATCCATGACGCTGCGGCCATACGTGTCGCCGAACTCCTGAGAACTCGCGAAATAACGGCAGACTTCCTCGAGCGACAGACCTTCATTGAGCGTGGTTGTCCAGTACTCCATCCCATCGGCATCGGGCGTCCGGTCGAAGTAGGCAACATAAAGCTTTGCCAGGGTGGCGACATCGCTCGACGCCACTGCACGCTCCCAGGACAGATCGCTCACGTTCAAGGTCTGGTCCGAGAAGACCAGCTCTTCCACGTTGTCGAACTGGTACAGGACATCCGGCGCATCCTTGAAATGAATCGACATGCTGCCGTTTCGGGCCGCAGAAACGATGACATCCGTCGAGCTATGGGAAAACACGATCGAGTCGTGCCCATCGAGCCCGTCATATCCGACACCCTCTGCATCGAGCATCCACTGATCGTTACCATGCGTGCCCAACTCGACAATCGTGCCGATCCTTGGGTCCGTATCGTTCCGCTCCATCGCCGCCTCGAGCCATTCGCGATGCGCGCCAAACGATGTCGCCGCCTTGCCTGTCGAAACGAGACCCACAACGCTTGGGCCGTTCGCACCAAGATAATAGATCGGGCCACCCGAGTTGCCTGGATTGAGCTCCGGAGCGTCGTGATACTTGATCACATTGTCTACGGGGTCCTGATAGCCAACCCCGGTATCAAATGTCAGCTCACGCCCATAGGCGCCTGGATGCCCAAGAACCGAAACCGCGCCCTCAAGGAAATCGAAGTCGATATTCATTGACCCATAGATGTCGCCAATGTTCTCGTCGACCGTTATCAGGGCGATGTCTATTTCGCTACCCGCCAGAGAGTCTGCCTTGCCGTCACCTGTGATCACCCGACGGTCGTGGTTGGGATCATAATCCGAGTAGAACGTGATCGCGAGATCTTGGTAGAATATGTTATTCGCCGTTCCTGGAACGTACAGGGGACTGATTTTGGTGCTGTCCGCAACGCCTCCAAGATTGGCATTATAAACCAAATGCGCCGAAGTCAAAACATCGTTGTTTCCAACGATGACACCTGTTCCACCATAACGCACACCATCCCAGATCGACTCGACATAAACGACAGCCTTGCTTTCGGCAGACTCGTGACCCACTGACAATGACATTTACCCACTCCACCATTTGGGGGCGAGAGTGATAAAAACCGTGTGCAGGGCAGTGGCGTGATGGGGACATGAATTGGACTATTGCTGATAATTGGATAATTGCGCGTTTGATTATAATTATCGCGGCAATTGAAATGGCCGAGGCCGCTTCTGCGCGCTTGCCCCATACGCAATCGTCGTCGGACAGCCGGACAGCTGGGCGAACCCGCACGCATGGCACAAAAGTCGCGCCATTCTGGTGTTCTGGCCTTCGGGGGGTTCCCCGCGGAGGCCGGAAATGTGACCTTCGGCCACAGCGGACGTCGAAGCCGCGCGGAAACGAGCAGAGCTATCCATGTTTGGTCAGAAAATCGTGGCGATCGTACTGGCGTTCGGGCTGTCAGCCTGCTCGCTCACGTCCCTTCCTGAGCCGGAACAAGACGTGCCCCTGCCGGATGGCTTCGTCTTCTCGCCGCTGCACGCAGCGGAACAGACCTCGGTTCGGCGCAATGACGCTTGGTGGACGGACCTGAACGACGCCCTGCTGACCCGTCTTGTCGAGGAAGGGTTGGGGCAAAACCTCGACATCCAAATCAGCCTCGCTCGCCTTGAAGCCGCCCGCGCGGCCTTGGGCGGAACCGGCCTTGCAGCGCAAGTACAGGGCAGCCTCGATGCATCGGTTCGCAGCACGCGTCCGGAGGGCCTGGACTGGGATACGCGATCGGTTGCGACGTTCGATCCCGTTTTCATCGTGGATCTGTTCGGACAGGAAGCGCAGCGTCGCAACCGCGCCTCTGCCGAACTGCGCGCGGCAGGATTTGATACAGCCTCGACCCGGCTGGCCCTGCAGCTCGACATGACCCGCGCCTACCTCGATGTCCGATATTTCGACAGGGCGCTCGAGATCATGCGGGCGTCGCGAGACAACCGGACGCGCTATCTATCGATCACGGAAGACACGGTGCGGGCTGGCGCTGCATCCGAGCGGGAAATCCAGCGTGCAACCGCCGCCCTCCTTTCGGTGCGCCTCGAACTCACGGATCTCGAAGTGGCCCGCTCGCAAGCCGCCTTGCGGTTGGCGACCCTCGTGGCTGTCAGCCCTGCAGAAATGCTCGAGATGCTGGACCGGCAAGATCAGGGTCAGCCACGCCCCGGGACATCTGTCGGCGTTGGCCTGCCCGCCGAACTGTTGCGCAACCGCCCCGACATCCTGACGGCAGAAGCGCGCCTCGAGGCCGCAGTCGCAAATTTCGGAGTCACTGCGGCGGACCTGCTGCCATCCCTGCAGTTGAGCGGCACGCTGCGCGCGTCCACGACGAACCTGATCGAGCTGGGTCCCTCCTTGCGCCTCCCCATTCTCGATCGCTGGGCACTGAACGCGCGCAAGGAGCAGGCGCGCGCCCGGGTGCGGGAAGCCGAACTGCTTTGGAAGCAATCCATTCGCACGGCGATCGAGGAGGTCGAATTGGGCCTCAGCCGCGCCACGCAAGCCGAGCGCAAACGTGCCCTGGCCCTTCGCTTTCTCGAAAGCAGCCAGCGCGGCCTCGATATCAGCACGGAAACGTACCAGCTCGGCGACAGTTCGCTCGCTGATCTTCTCGATGCCGAACGTGACGTCAGCGAAGCACGCATGCAGCTTGCCGAAGCCAATCGAGATTTCGCAGCTGCTTGGGCACAACTCCAGATCGCGGTTGGTCATGGATGGCATGGTG
>JAABSN010000027.1 GCA_011390385.1 Thioalkalivibrio nitratireducens
GGGGCGAGATCTACATGACCCGTTCCGGTTTCTCGCAACTGAATGCGCAGCTGAGCGAACGAGAAGAACGCACGTTCGTGAATCCACGCAACGCCGCTTCCGGCAGCCTGCGCCAACTGGATCCCTCGGTGACGGCCGCCCGTCCACTGCGCTTCTTCGCGTATTCCGTGATCGTCGAGCCCGATCTGAATTCATGCCAGCACGGCAGTCTCGATGCGTTGGCGGATCTCGGATTGCCGGTCAGTCGCCTGATCCGCCAGGTCGACGGTCTCGATGGGCTACTGGACTACCACGACAAGCTGCAGAAGCAGCGCGAAAAACTGGATTTCGACATCGATGGTGCCGTCTACAAGGTCGACGACCTCGATCAGCAACGCGAACTGGGGTTTGTCAGCCGCTCCCCGCGCTGGGCGCTGGCTCACAAGTTTCCTGCTCAGGAAGAGCTCACCCGATTGCGACGAATCGACGTCCAGGTCGGGCGGACCGGCAAGTTGACGCCGGTTGCGAGGCTGGAGCCGGTATTCGTCGGCGGCGCGACGGTCACCAACGCGACGCTGCACAATCTCGACGAAATCCGCCGCAAGGATCTTCGTGCCGGTGACGTCGTCATCGTTCGGCGGGCCGGAGATGTGATCCCCGAGGTCGTTCGACCGGTGCTCGAACGCCGCGAGACGGAACTGGAAGAATGGAACCTGCCGAGCCATTGCCCTGAGTGCGGTTCACGGATCGAGCAGATCGAGGGACAGGCCGACGCCCGCTGTTCCGGCGGCCTGGTCTGTCCTGCGCAACGCAAGCGGGCGCTGGAACACTTCGCGTCGCGCGCGGCCATGGATATCGACGGCCTCGGTACGCGAATGATCGATCAGCTGGTCGAACAGGAAATGGTTCACGACCCGTCCGACCTGTTCCTGCTGGAGACCGACGAACTGAGCGGACTCGAACGGATGGGCGAGAAGTCGGCGCGCAAGCTCGTGGAGGCCATCGACAAGGCGCGCAAGGTCCCGCTCGGACGCCTGATCTTCGCGCTCGGCATTCGCGAGGTCGGGGAGGTCGGTGCGCGCGCGCTGGCCCGTCATTTCGGTTCGCTGGACAAGCTGATGGCGGCGTCGCCCGAAGACCTGGAGCAGGTTCGGGATGTCGGTCCGGTCGTCGCCGGCCACGTGCATGAATTCTTCGCTGAGGATCGGAATCGCGAGGTCATCCGGCATCTTGTGGATCGGGGCGTGGAGTGGCAGCCCGAAAGCGAAGATCCGGAGCCGTCCAACGGAGCGCTGGCCGGCAGGACCTACGTTTTGACCGGTTCGCTTTCCGAGATGACGCGTTCACAGGCCCGCAGCCGGCTCGAGACGCTCGGCGCGAGAGTCACGGGAAGCGTTTCGAAAAACACGACCGCCGTGATCGCCGGAGAAGACCCGGGCAGCAAGCTGGAAAAAGCCAGGGAACTCGGCGTGGAGATTCTCGAAGAAAGCGACCTGCAACGACTGCTGGCCCAGGCAGAGAATTGATCCAGATCATGGGCCTGCGCACTGACGAGTCGTAGAATCGGAGTCGGGCAAGGTCGGCAGGCAGGCGCAACAGAGGAGCAAGCATCATGACACTGGTCAAGGAAATGCTGGTCCCCGTGGACGGTTCCGAAAATTCGCTGCGCGCGGTTCGATACGCGCTGGGGCTCGCCAAGTCGCTGGGGTCGACGATCCGGCTGTTCTACGTGTTCCCGGTTTCGTCGGTCGAGATCATCGGCATGGCGGGGATGAGCCGCGACGACCTGGATCAGGCGGCACAGGCGGCTGCGCAACAGGTCTTCGACAAGGTGCACAGCGAGATCGGAGAGGTTCCGATTGAACTGGAGGATGAAACCTCGATTGGAGATCCGGCCGAAGAAATCATCCGATGCACGGACGAGGACCCGACGTTGCTGGTCGTGCTGGGGCGTCGAGGTCTCTCGAGAATCCAGAGCCTGCTGCTGGGCAGCGTCAGCGAGAAGGTGCTGCGTCACGCACATTGCCCGGTGACGATCGTGATCTGAAGGCGATTCCGAGCGATGATTCAGGAGCGGGGCGCGGAGCCGTAGCGCTCAGTCGAAAGGCCACAGTCGACTGAGCAGGCCCGGGCGCTTCTCGTCGTCGATGAGTTCGGCATAGTTGTACTCGAGCACTTCGCGGGTATCGGCCGCGAGTTCCGCCATGCCGAGCCGCGAGTAGCTTCTCGCCATGAGCTCCAGCGCATCGACGGTGGCCGGAGCACCCGGATACGTCTCGATGACATAGCGAGCCCGATTGAGCGCCGCGATCCAGGCGTTTCGGCGCGCATAGTACTCACCGACCTCGATTTCGTAGTCGGCCATGATGTTGCGAAGGAACACCATGCGCTGACGCGTGTCGGGCACGTAGCGGCTGTCCGGATGACGGCGAATGAGTTCCTGAAAATCGCGAAACGCCTCATGCGCGCTTTGCTGATCCCGGTCGCTGGCGCGCCCGGGCAATATCTGGCGAAGAAACCCCATGGTCAGGTCGTAATTGACCAGGCCCTTGAGATACCAGGCGTAATCCACGTTCGGGTGTGTAGGGTAGGTCCGCAGGAAACGCTCCAGCGTGTTGATCGACTCTTCGGACTCGCCGCCCTTGTACTGCGCAAAGGCCATGTCCAGCATGGCCTGCTCGGCATGACGTCCGAATGGAAAGCGCACGGTCAGCATCCGATACAGCCGAATCGCCTCCTGATAATTCTGCGAGGCCAGCCGACGCTGGGCTTGCTCGTACAATTCCTCGGCACCGATATTCTGTTCGCGGTCTTCCCGGGTGGAACAGCCAGTCAGTACGAGGGCCACGCACAGCAGGACGAATGAGAGGAGACGGAAAGAATGCAGTTGGAAATTCAGCATGCGCAATAGGATAACCGCTTCGTTCGCGCGGCAGGCCGTCGCGCTCGACCGGGACGGCCCGGCGTGAGCGTGCCCGCGCGCATCCAGCGACGCTTCGAGGTGCCGGAGACGCAGTCCGGCAAGCGGATCGACCAGGTGGCCGCGGCCGCGTGGCCGGATTATTCCAGGAGCCGTCTCGCCGAGTGGGTTCGCTCGGGTGAACTGCGGGTCAACGGTGCGACCGTCAAGCCGAAGCAGCGGCTGGAGGGTGGGGAAACGATTGAGCTCGACGCCGAGGAAAAAACGCATGAAGCGAATCCATTGGCCGAGCCGATGGCGATCGAGGTGCTGCACCGGGACGCAGACTGTCTGGTCATCGACAAGCCGCCCGGGCTCGTCGTCCACCCCGGAAGCGGGAATCGCGAAGGGACCCTGGTGCACGGACTGCTTCATCTGGATCCGGATCTCCGGAAGCTGCCGCGCGCCGGCCTGGTGCATCGACTGGACAAGGACACCAGCGGCTGTCTGCTGGTGGCGCGCACCTCTCGCGCCCACAAACAGTTGGTCGAGGCGCTCAAGCAACGCGAGATCGAGCGCCATTATCTGGCCCTGGTCTGGGGTGAGATGATTGCCGGCGGGCATGTCGACGCGCCGCTGGGCAGGCACCCCGTGGACCGTCGACAGCAGGTGGTCCGCGCCGACGGCCGCAAGGCGGTCACCCACTACCGCGTCGAAAAACGCCTCGCGGGCAGCACGCTGCTGCGACTGAAGCTCGAAACCGGGCGAACGCACCAGATCCGGGTGCACATGCGGCACGTCGGATTTCCCATCATCGGCGATCCGGTCTACGGTCGCCGCGGCAGCCCGGCCGGCTTGAGCGAGGCGCAGCGCGACGCCTGGCGAGGTTTCCGTCGACAGTCACTGCATGCCATCCAGCTGTCGTTCATCCATCCGGTCTCCGGCGAAGCCGTGACCGTCACGTCGCCTCTGCCGGAGGACATGCAACAGTTGTTGCAGATGCTGGCACCGGATGATGAATCCTAGCGCGGGATCCCTCGATGTCGTCCGCGCGCCCCTGCCGTCCCCCGTGCAGGCGTTCACGACGACCCGCCTCGGCGGCTGCAGCCAGGCCCCATTCGATCATCTCAACCTCGGACAGCACTGCGGCGATGATCCGAAGCACGTGGAAGAGAATCGCCGTCGCCTGGCACTGGAACTCCCGAGCGAGCCGTGCTGGCTGCATCAGCGACACGGCACGCGCGTGATCCATCTCGACCGCTGGCAACCGGGAATCGAGGCCGACGCCGCGTGGACGGACCGTCCCAATCAGGTAGCAGCGATCCTGACCGCCGATTGCCTGCCCGTTGTCGTGGCGCATCGGTCCCCCGACTGCCTGGCCGTCGTGCATGCCGGGTGGCGAGGACTTGCCGCGGGAATCCTGGAACGGACCCTCGACGTGCTCCCGGTCCATGCCGAAGGACTCCAGGCGTGGATCGGTCCGTGCATCGGACCGCAATCGTACGAGGTCGATGAGACCGTACGTCGGGCCTTCGGAGGTTTCGAAGCCCATTTCGAACCGACACGCCCGGGCCACTGGCTGGCAGACCTTCCCCGGATCGCGATCGACCGTCTCCAGCGACTGGGGGTCTCCGCGATCATGACATCCGACCGCTGCAGCTTCAGCGAATCCGCATATTTCTTCAGCCATCGGCGCGATGGCGTCTGCGGCCGGATGGCCACGGTGGCCTGGCTCGGGTAGAATGCAATCCCGGTCGGATCTCGTACCGGAATTTCTATGGCTTCTCTGATTTTCGTCACCGGCGGTGTGGTCTCGTCGCTGGGCAAGGGCATTGCGTCTGCATCGCTGGCCTCGATCCTCGAGGCTCGCGGCCTCCGGGTCACGCTGATGAAGCTCGATCCCTACATCAACGTGGACCCGGGCACGATGAGTCCGTTTCAGCACGGGGAAGTCTTCGTCACCGAGGATGGAGCCGAGACTGATCTGGACCTCGGACATTACGAACGCTTCGTTCGAACCCGGATGACAAAAGGCAACAACTTCACCACCGGGAAGATCTATGCCAACGTCATTGCCAAGGAACGACGCGGCGATTACCTCGGATCGACGGTGCAGGTGATTCCGCACATCACCGACGAGATCAAGGACTCGATCGAACAGGCCGCAGAGGGCTACGACGTCGCCCTGGTGGAGATCGGCGGCACCGTGGGCGACATCGAGTCGCTGCCGTTTCTCGAAGCCATTCGACAGCTCGGCAGCGAGTACGGGCGCAAGGCGCTGTTCATGCACCTGACGCTGGTGCCCTACCTGCGTGCGGCCGAGGAAATCAAGACCAAGCCGACCCAGCACTCGGTCAAGGAACTTCGTTCGATCGGGATTCAGCCCGACGTGCTGCTTTGCCGATGCGAGCGCATGCTCTCGGAGAGCGAGCGCAAGAAGATCGCACTGTTTACCAACGTTGCGCAGGAGGCCGTGATTTCGGCCGTGGACGTCGACAATATCTACAAGATTCCGCTGTTCTATCAGCGCCAGGGACTGGATCGAATCGTGCTGGACCGGCTTGACCTGAAGGTCGGATCGGCGGATCTCTCGGACTGGGAAGACGTGGTCGAGCGTCGCGCGCGCCCGGCCCACGAGATCACCGTGGCGATGGTCGGCAAGTACGTGGACCATGCCGATGCCTACAAGTCGCTCAACGAGGCCTTGCTGTCCGGCGGCCTTCCGGACCGGATCCGGGTCCGGATCCAGCCGATCGATTCCGAGCAGATCGAGCAGCAGGGGATCGATCTGCTGTCCGACGTCGATGCCATCCTGGTGCCGGGCGGCTTCGGCGAGCGCGGATTCGAGGGCAAGATCGCGGCCATCCGACATGCCCGAGAGCGGGGCATTCCGTACCTGGGCATCTGCCTCGGACTGCAGACGGCCGTGGTCGAGTTCGCGCGCAACGTCTGCGGCCTTGCGGGAGCGAATTCGACCGAAATCGACCCGGACACGCCGCATCCGGTTATCGGTCTGATCACCGAGTGGCTGGATGAAAAGGGCCAGCGTCAATTGCGCGACGAAGGCAGCGATCTCGGCGGCACCATGCGCCTGGGCGCCCAGCGCTGCCGACTGGTTGACCAGACGCGCGTGCGCAAGCTCTACGGACGGGAGGAAATCCTTGAGCGCCATCGTCATCGTTACGAGTTCAACAACGGCTATCGGGAAATCGTCGAGCAGCATGGCATGAAGATCGCCGGCCTTTCCACCGACGGCATGCTGGTCGAGATCGTCGAACTTCCGGATCATCCGTGGTTTGTCGGCTGCCAGTTCCATCCGGAGTTCACGTCGACCCCTCGCGATGGACATCCGTTGTTCACCGGTTTCATCCGCGCTGCCCTGAGTTGCGCGCAGGCGCGACAAGCCTCTTCGGTGGTGGCCTCATGAAGCTTTGCGGATTCGAGGTCGGCGCTGACCGGCCGTTCTTCCTGATCGCCGGACCCGACACGCTGGAGTCCATGGCGCTTTGCCTCGAAGTGGCCGGCACGCTGGCCGAGACCACACGGAAACTCGGCATTCCCTACATTTTCAAGGGTTCTTTCGACAAGGCCAACCGCACCTCGGTGCGTTCCTACCGCGGGCCCGGCGTGGAAGAGGGGCTCGTGATTCTGAAGAGCGTGCGCGAGCAGATCGGCGTCCCGGTTCTGACCGACGTTCATGAAGACACCCCCATTGACGAGGTCGCCGAAATCGTCGACGTCCTGCAGACCCCGGCGTTCCTGTGTCGCCAGACCAACTTCATTCAGCGGGTTGCGCGCGCCGGAAAGCCCATGAACATCAAGAAGGGCCAGTTTCTGTCACCGTGGGAGATGCGCACGGTCGTCGAGAAAGCGCGCGCGGCCGGCAATGACGATCTGCTGGTGTGCGAACGCGGCTTCAGTTTCGGCTATAACAATCTGGTGTCCGACATGCGTTCACTCGCCATCCTTCGCGAGACCGGCTGCCCGGTCGTTTTCGATGCCACCCATTCCGTGCAGCTGCCCGGCGGGCAGGGCGAACAGTCGGGTGGCGCGCGCGAGTTCATCCCGGTGCTGGCGCGCGCGGCGATCGGCGTCGGTGTGGCCGGACTGTTCACCGAAACGCACCCCGAACCGGAAAAGGCCCTGTGCGACGGACCGAACTCGATGCGACTGTCGGAAATGGAAGCCCTGCTCGAAACCCTGGTCGGAATCGACCAGGTCGTAAAGAACATTTGATCCACGGATGGACACAGATCAACACGGATGAATCAAGCTCAGAATGAGCCGGAAAGCGGTGAATGGCGGATCAGCCGTGACCCCAAGCCTGGACGAGGTTTTTTACGCTCCTGCTTCTTGTAATCGATTTTCATCTGTGTTGATCTGTGTTCATCTGTGGACAGGCAAGCCATTTCAGGAAAAACAGGACAACTCATGAAAATCATCAAGATTCAAGCCCGCGAAATCCTCGACTCGCGCGGGAACCCGACGCTTGAAGCCGAGGTCGAGCTGGAAGACGGCACGCGCGGACGGGCCGCCGTGCCCTCGGGCGCCTCGACCGGGGAACGCGAGGCCGTCGAGCTTCGCGACGGCGACACGGGGCGATACGCCGGCAAGGGCGTCGAGACCGCCGTTGGACATGTGAATCAGGACATTGCCGACGCGCTCGCCGGATTCGATGCCGGGGATCAGGCGGCGCTGGATCGGACACTGATCGAACTGGACGGCACCGAGAACAAGTCGCGGCTGGGAGCGAACGCGCTGCTTGGCGTGTCCCTGGCCTCGGCTCACGCGGTCGCCGCAGCGCGCAGCCAGTGGCTGTATGAATCGCTGCTCGAACTGACCGGGAGCCAGGCTTCGCTGCCCGTGCCGATGATGAATGTCCTGAACGGCGGCGCCCACGCCGACAATCGCGTCGACATTCAGGAATTCATGGTCATGCCGGTCGGTCTCGATTCGTTTTCGGACGCCCTGCGCTGTGGTGCGGAAATTTTCCACGCCTTGAAATCCACGCTCAAGTCGCGCGGACTGAATACCGCTGTCGGGGATGAAGGCGGATTCGCCCCGGACCTCGGTTCCAACGAGGAGGCGCTGGAATTGCTGCTCACGGCGATCGTCGAGGCGGGCTATGCACCGGGCGATCAGGTCGCGCTTGCGTTGGACGTGGCCTCCAGCGAATTCTTCGAGCGCGGCCGGTACACGTTGACCTCGGAGGGACGGGCATTCGACAGCGAAGGGTTTGTCGGTTTCCTGGCCGGCCTCGTCGAGCGATATCCGATCGTCTCGATCGAGGACGGAATGGACGAGAACGACTGGGACGGCTGGAAAATGCTGACCGAGGCGGTGGGCGACCGCGTGCAGCTCGTCGGTGACGACCTGTTCGTCACCAATACCCGGATCCTGCAGCGCGGGATTGACGAGGGCATCGCCAATGCCATCCTGGTCAAGCCCAACCAGATCGGCACGTTGACCGAAACGATGGCGGCCATCTCGATGGCGGAGGAAGCCGGTTTCGGGCGAATCATTTCCCATCGCTCGGGCGAAACCGAAGACGTCACGATCGCGGACCTCGCAGTTGCAACCGGCGCAGGACAGATCAAGACCGGATCGCTGTGTCGCTCGGACCGGGTCGCCAAGTACAACCAGTTGCTCCGGATTGAAAGCCGTCTTGGTGCCCGTGCGCAGTATCCGGGACGCGTCGCATTGTCACGTTGAGCCTCTGCGTGCCGAAATCCGCGAAGTCTGACCGGGCTTTTCGTCGACGATGAGCACCATGGCCCAGACCATGCTGTTCCTGTTCGCGGCCGTCATCATGGTGCCGTTGGCGCGGCGCCTCGGCCTGGGCGCCGTACTCGGCTACCTGATCGCCGGCATCCTGATCGGTCCATGGGTGCTCGGGCTGATCTCCGAGATCGACACGATCCTTCATTTCAGCGAGCTCGGTGTCGTTCTCCTGCTGTTCGTGATCGGTCTCGAGCTGAAGCCGCAGCGTCTCAAGGTGCTGCGACGGCTGATCTTCATCGACGGAACGATGCAGCTGGTGCTGACCACGCTGGCGCTCTGGCCGCTCGCTGCCTGGTGGCTGGATCACGCGATGCAGGGGCTGCTTGTCGCTGTCGTGCTGGCCCTGTCTTCGACCGCCATCGGGCTGCAGATGCTGGCCGAAAAGAAGCAGCTGACGCAGCCCTACGGCCGCAGTGCCTTCGGCATCCTGCTGCTGCAGGACATCGCGGTCATCCCTTTGCTGGCGCTGATCCCGTTCTTTGCCGCCAGCGACGCACAAGCCGTGGATTCCGGTCAGGCATCGGTACTGGAGGATCTGTTGACCACGGTGGCGGTGATTCTGCTGATCGTGTTCGGCGGCCGAAGCCTGCTTCGTCCGCTTTTTCGGATCATCGCCCTTGCGGACGTGCGCGAGGTTTTCATCGCCGGCGTGCTGCTGGTCGCGCTCGGCACAGCGCTACTGGCCGACTGGGCCGGTCTGAGCATGGCCCTCGGGGCGTTTCTGGCCGGTGTGCTGCTTTCGGATTCCGAATTCCGGCATGAGCTCGAGGCGAGCATCGAGCCGTTCAAGGGATTGCTTCTCGGACTGTTCTTCATTGCCGTGGGCATGTCGATCGACTTCGGGCGAGTCGTTTCAGGTCCCGGTCTGATCATCGGCATGGTGGTCGTGCTGATGGCGGTCAAGTTCCTGGTCCTGCTGGTCGTCGGACGCTTCGCCGGACTGGATCGCGCCGCGACCGTCTCGCTGGCCTTCGCGCTGCCACAGGCAGGGGAATTCGGCTTCATCCTGTTCAATGTCGCCGTGCAGGAACACGCACTGACCGGGGCCGTGGTCGATCCGCTGATCGTCGCGATCTCGATCTCGATGGCCCTGACGCCGCTGATGTTCCTGATCAACGAGCGCCTGATCCAGCCGCGCCTGGCGAAGAAAAGCGAGTCGGGAGGACAACTCGAGGACATCCCGACCGACCACGGCGAGCCGCAGGTCATCATCGCAGGCCTCGGGCGCGTCGGTCAGATCGTTGCCCGGAATCTGTCGATGCTCGATATCCACTTCACGGCGCTCGACTTCGATCAGAAGCACGTCGACTTCATCCGGCGATTCGGACACCAGGTCTATTACGGCAATGCGACCAACCTGGACGTTCTGAGAGCGGCCGGAACGGGGCATGCACGGCTGTTCGTGCTCACCATCTCCAACATCGAGATCTCGATCGAGACCGCGCGCATGCTCCGGCGTCATTTTCCCGGGCTTCGCATCCTGGCGCGCGCCCGCAACCGCCAGCACGCGCTGGAGCTCAAGGCGCTGAACGTGGACTACGTCATCCGCGAGACCTGGCTCTCGAGCGTGGAACTTGCCCATCAGACGCTGCTGGCCCTCGGTGTTCGCAATCCGGCGCGCTACATCGACCTGTTCCGGCAGCACGACGAGCGGGCGCTGGAAGAGCAGGTCGGTCACAAGGACGACGAAGAGGCCTTGCGCAATATCGATCGACGGAGTCGCGAACAGCTGGCCGAACTGTTCGAGGAAGATCACGCGCTGCTGCATCCCGACAGCAGCGCGTCCGATGCCGAGTCCACACGCGGCAACAACACCTGATTCGGCATCGCCTCCCGTGCCGGCTTCTCCTGAACCGGACTTGACGTCTGTTCGGATTGCAAGCGTGTTTCCGCCCGCGCCGCTGCCGGGGTTGCTTCTTGATTCCATCGTCGGCGAACCCCATCCCTGTGGATAACTTGGTTCGGAACCGGAGTCTCCCATGCGAATGGACAAACTGACCGCACGCTTCCAGCAGGCGCTCAACGAGGCCCAGAGCCTCGCGCTGGGCATGGATCACACGATGCTCGAGCCGGAGCATCTGATGGTGGCCCTGCTGGACCAGGAGGGCGGCGGAATGCGCGGTCTGCTGACCAAGGCCGGCGGGCGGGTCGCCGCCCTGCGCTCCCAGCTGGGTGAAAGGCTCGACGGGCTGCCGAAGGTCTCCGGCGGTCAGGCCGGGCAGATCAACCTGTCCAACGACCTCGGCCGGGTACTCAATCTGACCGACAAGATCGCTCAGAAGCGCGGCGATGCGTACATCGCGTCCGAGCTTTTTGTCCTCGCCGCGCTGGAGGCTCGGGTGGGACTGACCGAGACGCTGCACAAGGCCGGCGTGACCGAGCAGTCCATGACGAAGGCCATCGACGAAGTCCGGGGCGGCGAAAAAGTGCAGGACCCGAACGCCGAAGATACGCGCGAGGCGCTGGACAAGTACACCATCGACCTGACCGAGAAGGCGGAGCAGTCGAGGCTGGATCCGGTCATCGGTCGGGACGAGGAGATCCGTCGCGCGATTCAGGTCCTGCAGCGCCGGACCAAGAACAATCCTGTCCTGATCGGTGAACCCGGCGTCGGGAAGACCGCAATCGTCGAGGGTCTGGCCCAGCGCATCATCAACGACGAAGTGCCTGAAGGACTCCGTGACAAGCGGGTGCTGTCGCTGGATATGGGTGCGCTGATCGCCGGGGCGAAGTTCCGCGGCGAATTCGAGGAGCGGCTGAAGGCCGTGCTCAGCGATCTTCGCAAGCAGGAAGGCCGCATCATCCTGTTCATCGACGAGATTCACACGATGGTCGGCGCCGGCAAGGCCGAAGGTTCGATGGACGCGGGCAACATGCTCAAGCCGGCGCTGGCGCGCGGCGAGCTCCACTGCATCGGCGCGACGACGCTGGACGAGTATCGCGAACACATCGAAAAGGATGCGGCGCTGGAGCGGCGTTTCCAGAAGGTGCTGATCGAAGAACCGACGATCGAGGACACCATCGCCATCCTGCGCGGTCTGCAGGAACGTTACGAGGTCCATCACGGTGTCGACATCACCGACCCGGCGCTGGTCGCCGCGGCAACGCTGTCGACGCGCTACATCACCGACCGCCAGCTGCCGGACAAGGCCATCGATCTGATGGACGAGGCCGCCAGCCGAATCCGGATGGAGATCGACTCCAAGCCCGAAGCGATGGACCGGATCGAGCGGCGCCTGATTCAACTTCGCATCGAACGCGAAGCGCTGAAGTCCGAGACTGACGAAGCGTCGAAGAAGCGGCTGGCCGATCTCGAAGGACAGATCGAGGAAGCGGAACGCGAATTCTCGGACCTGGAGGAAATCTGGAAGTCCGAGAAATCGTCGGTCCAGGGCGCGACGCACATCAAGGAAGAACTCGAACGCGCGCGGGCCGAGCTCGACAACGCCCGCCGCGCGCAGGACTGGTCACGCATGGCCGAGCTGCAGCACGGCAGGATCCCGGAGCTGGAGCAGCAGCTCGAACTGGCCGAGTCCGAGGATACGACGCAGCATTTCAAGCTCCTCCGGAACAAGGTCACCGAGGAAGAAATCGCCGAGGTCGTCAGCCGCTGGACCGGCATCCCGGTCTCGAAGATGCTCGAGGGCGAGAGGGACAAGCTGTTGCGGATGGAAGACGCACTGCACGAGCGCGTCGTGGGTCAGGACGAGGCGGTCCGCGCCGTCGCCGATGCGATCCGTCGCTCACGAGCGGGGTTGTCGGACCCGAACCGGCCCAACGGCTCGTTCCTGTTTCTTGGGCCCACCGGCGTCGGCAAGACCGAGCTGTGCAAGTCGCTGGCGAATTTCCTGTTCGACACCGAGGACGCCATGGTCCGGATCGACATGTCCGAATTCATGGAAAAGCATGCTGTGGCGCGGTTGATCGGCGCGCCACCGGGCTACGTCGGCTACGAGGAGGGCGGATATCTCACCGAGACGGTCCGCCGTCGACCGTACTCGGTCATCCTGCTCGACGAAGTCGAGAAGGCCCACCCGGACGTGTTCAACATCCTCCTGCAGGTGCTTGACGACGGTCGACTCACCGACGGCCACGGACGCACCGTGGACTTCCGCAACACTGTCGTCGTCATGACTTCGAACCTCGGCTCCGATCGCATCCAGTCGATGACCGATGCCGGCTACGAGGCCATGAAAGCCGCCGTCATGGAAGTCGTCGGGCATCACTTCCGCCCCGAGTTCATCAACCGCGTCGACGAGATCGTCGTCTTCCACCCGCTGGACCAGCAGCAGATCCGGGAGATCGCAGCCATCCAGATCAGGTATCTGGAGCATCGACTCGCTGAACGCGACCTGGGCTTCGAGATCACTGACGCGGCGCTGGACCTGCTCGGCGAGGCGGGCTTCGATCCGGTCTACGGCGCCCGACCGCTCAAGCGCGCGATCCAGCATCGGCTGGAGAATCCGCTGGCGCAGAAAATCCTCGCCGGAGACTACGTCCCGGGCGATACCGTCAGCATCGACGTCGTGGACGGGGAACTCGGCTTCGGCGCGTGCTGATCGACGACGACGGCGAGGAGCAGGTCTTCGAGGTTGCCTGCGAGGGCTTTCACCCGCGGGCTGCCTCGGTGTTCCGGACGCGACAGGACGATGAATCCGTCGTGTTCCGGAAAAACTACCCCATGGCCCGGCTTCTTGCCGTTGACCTCGGCCGATTTGATGAAGCTCTGGAGATGCTGCAGATGCTGGAGAGTGAGCTTGTCGAGCCTCTGGATGCTATCATCGAGCCTCTCGCATCTCCGGCCTTGAACAAATCGGCGATATTCACCCTGCAATCAAATAGATTGCCGGGTGAATGCCCGGCCGGAACGGCCGGGACCGCGAAGCGAAGGCATTTGCGGACATGTGCCGCAAATGCCGTGCAACGAATACCGTAGGTACCGTAGGTATTTCGTTGCCAGGTTAATATTGAACTCGCGCACGCCTCCGTCGCGCGACTTCGTTCTTTCCGCGAAGGGTTCGAATGTTCCGGCGCGGATGCGCTGTTTGCGTGGGTGAACGCAAAGCGAGCTGCGCTGGAAGGCGCTCCCGCCAGGGCCGTCGCACGCATGCAAGAATCGTCAATGAAGCCGCCGAATACTTCCGGTTGCATTAGTAACGCTATGGGAATTGAACTGAATTCGCTGATTCGTGTTTACGATGACGTGCTCAGCCCGGACCTGTGTCGCTATCTGATCGATTTCTACGAGCAGAATCCGGACGCACGGAACCGGGTAGACAATGCCCAACGACCGTCATTTTCCCAGATGAATTTCACCGAGATTCATCACCGCAACGAAGAATCGAAGAAAGCCCATGCAATGGTGGTCGCAGGCGTCAATGCGCTCAGGGGAAACTATTATGGATTCGTGGACGCGCGTTGTTTTCCGGCGGACCACGACCTCGAACGATTTCGCATAAAGAAATATCAGAACGACGGGAACGACCTCTTCGATACGCACGTTGATGTACGGAACAGGGAAAGCGCGGGTCGCTTCCTTTCCTTTATCTTCTATTTGAATGAGGTTGAAAAGGGCGGCGAAACCATTTTCTTTACCGGCGTAACGGTAAAGCCCAAGGCGGGCCGCGTCGTTGTCTTTCCGCCGTTATGGATGTTCCCGCACAAAGGTTGCGCACCGATCAGCGGTTCGAAGTACATCTTGAGCACATACTTGCTTTACCGCTGAAAGCCTGTTCTTCAGCTTCTGTACTTGCGGGTAGGCACGATTTCCGGCAAGAAATACCAGGATCAGGATCGGACCTGATCCTGAACGGGCTGGTCGTGAGCTTTCCGCGGGGCGAGGCACGCTTTCGATCCGGGTTTCCCGACTACGAGCCGCTGGACCTGCCCGGACTGTTTCGGGAGATGCGCCGCTTGATCGCCGCACTGGAACTCGACGACACCGTGTTCCGATCGGACCACGCATCGAACTGGCTCGTGCTCAAGGGGCGCCTGAACGCGGATCGATCTCGCCTGCTCGGGATCCTCGACCAGGCCATTGCGCAGCCCGAGCTTGCCCCGGTGCGACCGGCGTGGTCACGCGGGTTGTAGTCCATCCTGTGACCCTGCGATCCCGACCGGGCAGGATCGATCGAGCATCATGCGGCAAGATGAATTCAGCGCAGGCGCATGGCGATCAGTCCGGCCAGCCCGAGAAGAAAGAACATCAGCCAGCGCCCACTGCTATCGAGCACGGGTACCGCGACCGCAGCCGCGTCGGCTTGCGCGCCGCCGGCGATCCAGTCCCGGATCAGCGCACGATCGGTACCCGTGACGTTTCCCATCTGGAATCTCGGACCATAGGGATCGGAACAGTTGACTGCGTTGAACAGGACACTGCGGAACGGTTCTCCGGCCGAGACGCGCAGCCGTTCCGGCCAGGTGGTCGATTCCACGCCGACGAGGTTGCCGTAGGCCTTGCCCGGTCGAAGATCCAGTCCGGCTTGCCCGTTCTCGCCGTGACAGCCCGAGCACTGGCTGAAGATCGGCTGGATTTCGCGCTCGAAATCGACGTTTCGCGTGACTGGAAAGGCCGAGAGGTCCTCACACCCGGTCGGTGACTGTCCGGAAAACACGGAAGAGCTGAACAGCAGCAACATGACTGCGAATGCGCGAAGTGCAGGCAGGAAGAAAGACTCGGGCACGAAAGTTCCCAGCGATGATCGACGCCTAGATTCTATCCAAGCTCGGCGTCTCCCTCCAGCCTCGGCGCCGTTCTCGAAGCGGCTGCTACACTCGTTGTTCAAGTGATCGAGGAGACGCGCGACATGTATTGGAAGTCGACGCTCCTGGTGATGGCGCTCGCATTCGCACCGAGTGCGATCGCCGGGGAGCCCTCGCAATTGGTCCAGATGAAAGACTGGACCGGGCTTTCGGCACCGCTGGGACTCACGCATGCGGGCGACGGCTCGGGACGCATCTTCATCGCCGAGCAGGGCGGCAAGGTCCGGGTCGTTGACGAAGGCGGTGCGCTGCGTTCAAGCCCCTTCATTGATCTGGGAAACCGAACGAGTGATGATAATTTTGAACAAGGATTGCTCGACATCGCGTTTCATCCCGACTTCGCGAACAACGGGCGCTTCTTCCTGCACTACACGGCCGGGACGACGCGACCCGGCGGGACCCGGTTCGGCGATTCGATCGTGGCCGAGTTTTTTTCGGCGGGCGGAAACGAAGTGGATTCCGCCGAGCCGCTCCGGACCATCCTGACCGTCGCGCAGGATTTCTCCAACCACAATGGCGGACAGATGAAATTCGGCCCGGACGGCTATCTGTACCTGGCACTCGGCGATGGGGGCAGAGGGGGAGATCCTTGCGACCGCGCGCAAACGACGAACCCGGATCAGCTCGTCGAGCCGTCGAGCTGCGAAAGCAATGCGCCGCTCGACGATTCGCTCGCGCTGCTCGGCAAGATTCTTCGACTTGATGTCGATGCGTCCACACCGGCCGGAGACAGCAACCTGTGCGGGGCAAGTGCGGGCGGAGCCGCAGAATACGCGGTTCCGCTCGACAATCCATACGTTCGCGATACCCAGCAACCGCAGGAGAATCGCTGCGCGGAAATCTGGCATTACGGTCTGCGCAATCCGTGGCGCTTCAGTTTCGACCGCGATACCGGCGACCTCTGGATCGGGGACGTCGGCCAGAACCAGTGGGAGGAGATCGATTTTCTCGAGGCACCGATCGTCGGCGGCGTCAATTTCGGATGGGATTGCTACGAGGCGTCCTCCGCGTTCGAGCTGGCGGGGTGCCCGAGCGAGAGCGAACTGTCCTTTCCCGTGCTCGAGTATGACCATGCCACCACCGGCGGTTGCTCGGTGACCGGGGGATACCGTTACCGGGGCCCGGTCTCGGCGCTGCGGGGAAGTTACGTGTTCGGGGACTTCTGCAGCGGCGAAATCTGGCTGGCGACGCAGGAAGGCGCCGGGTGGACGCGCGATCTTTTCGCAAGCGGCTTCGGTGGATTGCGTTCGTTCGGCGAGGACGAGGCCGGCAACGTCTATGCCATCGCCAACGGCCGCGTGTATCGGTTCGAAGGGTCCATCGAACTGCTGTTCAAGGACGGTTTCGAACCCTGATTTTCCGCTCCGCCGGCGTGTCGATCTCAGGGCGTGGCCTCGAACCCGTCGCTGAAAAGGACTCGCGGCACCACCGGTCCGAGCACTGCGGCGTCCAGGATCGCGCTCGCGTCTCCGGGAAAAAATCGTGTCGCGGCCGGTCCCGGGGCCGCATCGCTGACGACCGAGAAGCGGAATCCGCGACCCCAGTCCAGCGGCGCGTCGCCCGAGTCGGACCAACGGATGCGCTCCGGATCTATGGTTGCCGTCCAGTCGCCGCCGCCTTTTCGATCGGCGCGTGCGAACGAAGTCGACAGCGCCGCATCCGGGTCCAGGTGCTCGACCTCGAAGGCCGCCAGTCCGATATTGCTGAGCAAGACGAGGTCGGGTTCGCTGCCAGCCGTCTCGGCGCGCATGAAATCGTGATTCATGACGAAATAATCGTACTGCCATGCATTTCCTTGCTCGGCGGCCCGAACGACGATCGTGATCGCGCCATCCGGCGTCTCGAGCGTGGCGCGGTCGATCTGTGCGGTACCGTCGGTCGCCGCGATCCAGGCATCGATCGCAGGACCCTGGTTGAATTCGCCGAGCGTCGGAAAGAGCCAGATCGAACCGTTCCACTGCGGGTCGATTTCCCGCCACCCCATCGTATTGAAGCGATCGATGTCGTCGCGAACGACGTACCATGCCTCGATGAAGTAGCGTGCATCGGGATCGAGCAGATCGCTTTCGTCGACCAGCATGCGATTCTCGAACGGCCCCTCCGATCGCCCCGAGGGCTCATGCACGCCGTCGCAGTCGGCATCGAACAACGACCCGCAGCGACCCCACTGCGCCGATGCGGGGATCACCTCGCTTCTCGGGGCCAGGTACCGGTCGAGATCATTGCTCGAGATGCTGTAGATGTCCTCACAACCGACCCAGACAATGTTTCCCCCCGGGCATGGACAGTTGACATTGATCGAGAAGAAGGCGTGCTTGAGCCCCGAAACGCCGATCTGTTCGAACTGCCCATTTTTCAGCCTGTACAGGTTCCAGACCAGGTAGGCGTGTTGATCATTGTCATAGGGCGGCTCCGGCGCGGTGAACTGTTCCCACCAGGGCACATCGGCCGTGCCAGTGTTTTTCAGCGTCGCATTCGGGGTAATCGCGACAGTGCCCGCTCCCTGGCCGTCGCAATTGCGGCATCCCACCGAACCCACCGGAGGATCGTTCGCGTACTGCGACATCTCGATCAAGGAGATATCGGCATCGAAGCCCTCGGTGGTGGGCCAGTTGGGCGTAGCACACTGCGCGTTCCCCTTGGATTCGACAGGAATCCCGCGAGTCACCGGGGCATGGACATGAACCCGGCCAATCACCTGGCCCGCCAGGCGATCGTCTCCGATCCGGACCGCAAGTTCTCTGCTCATGCTCAGATTCGCATGACGAATCTCTAACGCTCGTGATTCCTCTACCAGTTCGAAATGGCCGTGATCGAGAACCGCCCACGGAGTGCCGGAGCGATCCAACAGCCGAAATCGATATTCATGATCGGGGTGGGGCTCCATTCGAAAGTCGGTCGCATCGAGAACCACATCGCCGATGTGCAGAATCAAGCCGCCGTGATATTGCAGATAACCCCCGGAAAATGATGTAACGCCACTCTGATCGCGATCAAAGAAAATTTCCTGAAGCGACAAGCCCTCGAAGGACACCGACCGATAGCCCATCGGGTTCCCAGCTTGAGACTGCTCCAAGGGACGGATCATCTCCACGTGAATTCCCAACGGGCGCAGCATGCCCTGGTTGAGTTCGATTGCGATCCTTCCGCCGGCAACGGCCCATTCGGAGATAGGGTTCTGAGCGCAGGCTCCGCTGCAGATAAACAGGATGACTGCACAAAGAAAAGACCTTCTGGCCCAAATTGAATCAGCCCAGATTCCTGATAGACCCAGTCGTTTGATCATCTGGAATTCCACTTTGAGGCCTGACTGGTCAGAAAAACATTCAAGAATCCGCTGCTCTAAATGAGCGGACAGACGCGTTTCTCAGTTCCAGTCTTGCCCCCATACACCTGAGTCCCAGGCCAGATCCCCCGGGTTGACGCAGTCAACTTGCACATCGGAGACGTTGGAATCCGCTACACCCTGGCCCTGCGATACGCTGCAACTCCGGTCTGACGGCTGTTCGGCCACACGAATCGAAAATGAAAGACCTCGTTCAACCGAGGCTGAGAAAACGAAATTGCCATTTCGCGCCAGTATCAAGTTCTGCTTCAGACCCTGTGCGTCCAACGAAATTTCCACCGCTGAGTTTCCCAGACCCGAGACCGTACCTCCGATCGAGTATCGCGCCTCGAAGGAATCTCGATAGATGAGATCGCTCTCCGCCATTGCGTCTGGAACGAATGCCGCGGACAGGAACGTGACGAACAACGCCAGCTGACCTGCTTGGAATGCAGCCGATGTTCCTGAGCGAGTCATCCGTTCGGATCCTTGAAATCGTCACCAGCGATCCACTGTCCATTGGTCGCGGGCGCTGCATCGGATGAGTCAGTCGAGCGATTTGCACCGCCACTGACAACCGAAAAGAATGCAGCGGCAGTATTCCCTGAACCGCCGGTGACTGCACCGTATGAAGCGGTCACGGAATTCCCGGAGCCACCTGAGATGACTGCATTCTGCGCCGTCTCGGAAATCTGGTTGATCACGCCCCCCAGGATTGAAGACCATGAGGACTGCGCCACGTTTCGGTCGCCGCCTGAAATGCTGGAGTACGATCCACTTGCTTCATTCTGGTTACCGCCTGTCACTGAAGAATGATCCCCGCTGGCCGTATTCTCGAGTCCTGCAGTGACTGAAGAATAGCTTCCGGAGGCAACGTTACTCTGCCCACCAGCAACAAAAGACACGACACCGCTCGCAGTATTACCGTCGCCTCCAGCAATTACACCAGTGTCGCCGGTCGAACTCACCCTGTTGCCGACCCCCCCAACCACGACGGATGATCGCGCAATGGCTGCATTTGCCCCGCCACCAACAACAGCCGATCGTTCACCGGCCGGCGTGTTATTCGAACCGCCGAGGACGGACGATTCAATTCCATTCGCGGCATTCGATCTGCCACCACCCGCCCACGAATAGTCCCCGAGTGACGAATTGAAGGTTCCTCCGCTGATCACGGACCATTGCCCATTAGCTCGGTTACCTCTGCCCCCAACAACAACGGCGTCTTCATTGTTTGTAATGTTCGAAGCACCTCCAGTAATCGTCGAGTTCACACCGCTCGCCCTGTGTTTCTTTCCGCCCACAATCGATGCGGCCTGTGCATTGACAATATTCTCCTCGCCAGCAATCAGGCTGCCGTAGCGGGTGTATGCGTTGAAGAGCCCCACTACAATATTATGTGACCCCGTCCGCTGGTCAGAGCCCCAGACGAAACCGGAATTCTCACAGCCTGATTGAGTCGTATTAGGAGGACGGCTGCAAAAAGAAGCGGTGGTTGTCGATGGCGTTCCCTTGGCGGCGGTAGACGCAGGAAAGTTTGCGTTGAAACCGGACTCGTTGTACCCAACGATCAGATTTCCCAATCCATTTATATTATCAGTGCGTCCGGCGCCATTCACGATCTGAAGATTGGCACCGGTGACGCGAACTGCAGGGTAGCTCGCACCCGAATTCGGATCCGTGGTGCTGGACAGCACGAGATATCCATTCAGATCCAGTACGGAATTGGCCTGGACCGCAGAAAGCTGCGTCTGCAATGTCGCAATCGTCGAGGCTTGAGCGGAAACCGTTGCCTGCAATTCGTTTATTGCATCGACCAGATCCTGAAAATTTTCGTTCACCTGGGCCGCAACCGCCGGCGTGTTCGCTGAAAATGTATTGCTCACACTGACCTGAGCGTTCGCAGACGCGCAAAAAGCCCCTAGCACGGCGACAAGAATCCGAAGCATGGTGAATCTCCCTCAAACGATCCCGATACTGTTTCGCAGCATACCGGTTCAAAGCCGCGACCAGAAAACTCGGGCGTCAGTATACTCAGACAGAAAGAGAGAAACGCACGCTGTTTTCACGGACCAGGAGATTCTCCACGCACAAGCTCGTTGAGCGTCACCGTGGAGCGCTTTGCTCCTGGCATTACTGGAAGAGGCAAGTCCTCGGTGTGAACGGAACAATGCTCAAGGGTCGGCTGAACGACGACAAGTCACGATTGATCTCGATGCTCGACCAGGCGATCGCGGCGCCCGGACTTGCGCCGGTGAGGCCGGCGTGGGCGCGCGGACTGCAGGTGCCACGATTCTGAAATGGCTGAATGCCCGGTCGGCGATTTCAGGTCGGATCCGGATCCTGTGGCGCCCGCACCGCGCCGCGATTTCGATCCAGCAGCATGACCCATCCCACCATCTCGATCGTCAGCGCGAGCAGAATGACAATCAACGAGCCGGACGGAACACCGATGAAATAGAGGAGGGCGGCGACGACGAGCAGGGTGATGGCGGTCATCAGACGATGACGGCGAAAGAAACGGATGCACTGCATTCCGGTGGCCTCCTGGACGCTGCGCGAGGTCGCGAAGTCCAGTATAGGCATCGCGCAGGATCCCGGTCAAGCGCGCGGATCGGCTTCACTGCCGTGCCAGCTGCTCGGCATGGTATCGAAGATGATCCTCGATGAAAGACTGAATGAAGAAGTACCCGTGGTCGTAGCCGGGGTGCTTCCGCAGGGTCAGTTCCTGTCCCTCCTTGGCGCAGGCCTGCTCGAAAAGCTCGGGCCTGAGCTGCGTTTCCAGAAAAGGATCGCCCAGCCCCTGGTCGATGAGAATATTGCGGCCGAACTGTTGTTGGCGGACCAGCTCGCAGGCGTCGTAGTGCTTCCAGTGCTCCTGATCTCCGCCCAGAAACCGTGGAAAGGCCTTCTGACCCCAGGGCACCTGCATCGGCGCGACGATGGGCGCGAAGGCCGATACAGAACGATATCGACTCCGGTTCTTCAGCGCGATCGTCAATGCACCGTGACCACCCATCGAGTGTCCGAAGATGCCGGCGCGTGCCGGATCGATCGGGAAATGCTGCTCAACGATGCGCGGCAATTCCTGCGTGACGTAGCTGTACATCTGAAAACGGTTCGCGAACGGGGGCTCGGTCGCATCGAGATAGAAACCGGCACCCTCGCCGAATTCCCAATCGCCGGTGGCGGCATCGATGCCGGTATCTCTCGGGCTGGTATCGGGTGCGACCAGGACCAGCCCAAGTTCGGCCGCGACTCGCTGCGCGCCTGCCTTGAGGAAGAAGACCTCCTCCGTGCAGGTCAGCCCGGAGAGGTAGTACAGCACCGGCAGCCGGTCTCCGGGCGCGTGCGGCGGCACGAAAACACCGAAATTCATGCTGCCCATGTCCTTCGACGGCGTGTGCGAGTAGAAGCCCTGCCGTCCGCCGAAGCAGCGATGTTGTGCACGAGTCAGAAGCGCGCTCATGATCCAAAGCCCGGTCGATGGGAAACGTGGCCCAAGAAGAATGCGGCCATCTTCAGTACAGCACGACGGAGCGAATCGACTCACCGCGATGCATCAGATCGAACCCTTCGTTGATCCGTTCCAGCGGCATCGTGTGCGTGATCATGTCGTCGATATGGATCTTGCCGTCCATGTACCAGTCGACGATGCGGGGGACGTCGGTTCGTCCTCTGGCGCCGCCGAACGCACTCCCGCGCCAGTTGCGACCGGTCACCAGCTGGAAAGGACGCGTCGCAATCTCTTCCCCGGCCCCGGCCACGCCGATGATGACCGAGGTGCCCCAGCCCTTGTGACAGCATTCCAGCGCCTGCCGCATGACGTCGACGTTGCCGATGCACTCGAAGCTGTAATCGGCGCCGCCCCGGGTCAGGTGCACGAGGTAGGGCACCAGGTCGTCCTCGACTTCCCCGGGATCGACGAAGTCCGTCATCCCGAACTTCTCGGCCAGCGCACGCCTGGCCGGATTGATGTCGACGCCGACGATCTGCACGGCACCGGCGAGGCGCGCGCCCTGGATCACGTTCAGCCCGATGCCGCCGAGACCGAACACGACTACGCGCGCGCCCGGCTCGACCTTCGCGGTCCAGATCACCGCACCGATGCCGGTCGTCACGCCGCAGCCGATGTAGCAGACCTTGTCGAACGGTGCCTCCGGATGGATCTTCGCGACGGCGATCTCCGGCAGCACCGTATGGTTGGCGAAGGTCGATGTCCCCATGTAATGGAGCAGCGGTTTGCCGTTCAGGGAGAACCGGCTGTGCCCGTCGGGCATGACACCCTGGCCCTGCGTTTCCCGGATCGCCTGGCAGAGGTTGGTCTTCGGGTTCAGGCAGTACTCGCATTCACGGCACTCGGGGGTGTAGAGCGGAATCACGTGGTCGCCGGGTTGTACCGACCTGACGTTCTTGCCGACCTCGACCACGACACCGGCACCCTCGTGACCCAGGATCGCCGGGAACAGGCCCTCCGGGTCCCGCCCCGAGAGCGTGTAGGCATCGGTATGGCAGAGGCCGGTCGCTCGAATTTCGACCAGCACTTCATCCGGCCCCGGGCCGTCCAGTTCGACGGTTTCGATTTCGAGCGCTCTGGCGGCCTCGAAAGCAACGGCGGCTCGAGTCTGCATGGCATCCATCTTCCTGGCGAGTTCGACCTCGATCATAACCAACCGCTGGCGGGGCCGGGCCCTGCCGTTACAGCCGATCGGGTCACCTTCAGTCGGTATCCCCCGGCGAATCCGGGGACACTTACTCACCAGCGGTTACACTTCAAGCATGGCCCTGTCCGAGCTCTATCAGGCAAGCATCCTGCAACACAACCGCGCACCGAATCACCATGCCCGGTTGGCCGACGCGACGCACGCTGCCGAGGGACTGGATGCGCTTTGTGGAGACGATATCCGGATCTGGCTGAAGCTCGACGGCGATCGGATTGCGCGCGCCAGCTGGACCGGCACGGCCTGCGTGATCACGACGGCCTCGGCGTCGATGCTGACCGACTGGCTTTTCGACCGGACGACCGTGGAACTACAGGCGGGCTATCGCCGCTTTTCCGCCATGCTCGAGCATCCGGAGACCGAAGACGATCCCTGCCTCGGTCCCTTCGTTGCGTTGCGCCCGGTCAGCGACTTCCCTTCGCGGGTGCGAAACGCGCTGCTGCCGTGGCGGACCGCGATCACGGCCCTGGATCGGCCGCTGACCTGACGACGTCGATCGGCTCGACGGGCTGCAACCGGAGAATTCGGCCATCGGCTGCATCGGTCAGCACGTAGACCGCACCGTCGGGACCAACCCGAATGTCCCGGAGTCGTTCCTGCGCGGCCTCCAGCATCGTTTCTTCTGCAACGACGCGACCGTCTCGCAGCGAAAGGATTCGTGCCTGCCTGGCCACCAGCGCGGAAATCAGCAGCTTTCCCTGCCACTGGGGGAAACGTCCACCGCGATACAGGACCATCCCGGCTGGCGCAATCGCCGGTGTCCAGACATACACAGGGTCGATCATCGCGGGTCGAGAACGGAAGGGCGAGACCAGTGCCCCGGAATAGTCGATGCCGTGCGTCGCGATCGGCCAGCCATAGTTACCGCCCGGCTCGATGAGGTTGAGTTCATCGCCGCCGCGCGGCCCGTGTTCATGGCTCCACAGACGACCGGTTTCGCGATCGAAAACCAGGCCCTGCACGTTGCGATGGCCGTAGCTGTAGATCTCCGGCAGCGCGTCCGGCGTGCCGACGAACGGATTGTCTGCCGGAATGCGGCCGTCCCGGTGGATGCGGATGATCTTGCCGAAATGGTTATCCAGCCGCTGGGCCTGTTCACGGTCATCGAATCCGTCGCCGAGCCCGAGAACCAGCGTCCCGTCGTTCAGAAAGGCGATGCGGCCGCCATAGTGAACGGGCGAATCCTTGCTCGGCGAGGCCGTGAACAGCACCTCGAGATCGATCAGCCGCATGCCGTCCAGACGCGCACGGACCAGCCGCGTTGCGTTGGCCTCGGCCGACCCATGCGCGAAGGTCAGGTAGATCCAGCCGTTGTCGCGGATTTCCGGGTCCACCTGGATATCCAGCAAACCGCCCTGGCTCTCGGCAAACACCGGCGGAACGCCTTCGATCGGCGCCGCCAGCAGCCCGTCTTCATCGACCCATCGCAGGCGGCCCGGCCGTTCCGTGACGAGCATTCGCCCGTCCGGAAGCCAGGCCATCGACCAGGGGTGCTCAAGGCCTTCAGCCAGCGTCGCGACTTCATGGGACACGACGGCTGCAGCCGGGGCGAAGACCGCCCAGAGAAACAAGGCCGGCCAGGGCCGCTTGCATTGACTCATGAATCGCTTCCTGCTTGATGAGCGGGCGCTTGATGGTACCTTGCGATGCCTGTGGTCATGCGCAAGGAAAATGCCTTGAGAGCCCTGAACATCGTATTTGGCTGGTGTATCGCCGTCGTCGTTGCCGCTTCGCTGGGCAGCATGATCCAGACCCAGTTCAACCTGCTGGCGCTGGAAAGTCTCGGCACGTCGATCTCCTGGGGAGAGCGGCTGGGGGCAACCGTCCATGATCTGCGCTCGTTTTCGCCGACCTATGCGCTGCTGACCGGGCTGGCCTTTGCTCTCGCCTGGCCAGTTGCCGGCCTGCTTTGCCGACGCTGGCCGGCCAGGCGGCCAATGTGCTTCGCACTGGCCGGCTTTGTGGCCATCGCCACGCTGCTGACGGTCATGAACCTTGCCTTGCCCGTCACGTTGATCGGCGCCACCCGGAACCCGGTCGCGACCTTCCTGCTTGCCGCGGCCGGGGTGCTGGCCGGGTGGCTCTACGTCTGGCTGATCCCTCCCGACTCGCTCAGTCGGCGAACCCGCTCTCGCGCAACCAGTCCTCGTCGGACTCCTCGTTGATCCCTTCGAACAAGTAGGTCGACATGTAGCGCTCGCCGGTATCCGGAATCATCGCCAGCAGGGTCGAACCGGCCGGCGCCTCGGCAGCGACCCTGAGCGCGGCCGCCACCGTCCCTCCGCCGGAAACCCCGGTCATGATGCCTTCGCGGGCGGCCAGATCGCGCGCCACGTCGCGGGACTCGTCGTCTCCAACCGGAATGATGGAATCGACGACGTCACGATTGAGCACCTTCGGCACGAAATCGGGTGTCCAGCCCTGGATCTTGTGCGGAGTCCACTCCTTTCCGGCCAGCAGCGATGCACCCTCGGGTTCGGTCGCAACCACCTTGATCTCGGGCCGAGCCAGCTTGATCATTTCACCGACACCCGTGAGCGTGCCGCCTGTACCCCAGCCCGTCACGAAATAA
>JAABSN010000269.1 GCA_011390385.1 Thioalkalivibrio nitratireducens
TGATGAAAAAAATGATGGGCTCAATGGAGTCTAGCGGTAGCATCCGAAAGTCAGCGTACACATCCTCCGGCCGGCGCCGCTTGTGCTTGTCGGCGCTCGAACTGAAGGTGATGTCATAAGCGGGCGTCAGGAACTCCGCCCGGAGCAGGCCCCATCCTGCGGACAGAATGTAGAAATTCGAGAGCTGGTAACGCTCGGCCAGCATCCCGTATGTCTTGTTCTCGTAAAGCTGCCAGGCCGGCATTAAGCCCAGCGGGTTGGTCCCAGGATCGCCGTTGTAACTCCGTAGTTCCTCGCGCCATGTCCTTCCCGTATCGGCCATCTGATCGGGGTGCGCAAACACGTGTCCCGCCCTTGGCGGCACGTTTCCGGGATCGGCCACGAACATCACCTTGCGGCCGTCACGCAGGCGCATGCATCCCGCCTGCGGGTGCTTCCTGGCCGCACACTGCAGGACGATGATCATCCTAGGCTCCGCATGTCTACAACCAACCGCCTCAGGACATCGAGGAACGCAGGATCATACGCCTCGTCGACGTGGTTCTGATTCCAGAGGCCTGATGCCCTGACACGTTCGCGATTGGAGTGGTGCCCCAGCCAACCCGAGGACGGCGCATCGACGGGACGCCGACCGAAGTTGCTTAACAAAGCAATTGAGTTTCGCTCGATGTAGCCGCGCAGGCTAGTCGGGCCTGGATCGTCCTCAATCGCAAGCCACAAGAACGGCATATTGCCGATAGTGCGGCTCACCTGTCGTTCCAGGGGCTCCTCGAAATCGCGAATCTCCCGAGGCGCTGAACTCCCGGAACCCCAGGTCGGATACGTCAGGCCATCACGCTGCATGACGGCGGCACCTACGATCAGCCGAAAAATCGATCCACGATGGTTGCCGCCGCCTGACTTTCTGGTGCCTTTGTGCTGTGACAAGCGATTCCAAAGGCTGGTTTTAGAGCCTCCCTTGAGAGCATGCGTTCCGACACGGACTACTCTCGGCCCCTCTCCCGAGTTGGTCCGCGATTCGCCCCATTCCTGGAAGAAATAAACGCCTCGCCGTGGCCAGGACAACCGCCCTCCACAATCCTGCAGGCAGCGAGTGCCGCCTGACCTTTCTTCAAGCGATTGCAGGAGCTCGTAAAAAGCTGCCAAGTGATCTTTACGCGCATCCATGCTCATGCCGTCCCTTGGTTACCGCAGAAATAGCAGCACGGTGAGAAACGCGCCGAACAGTAACAGCACTACGTATAGGGCCAAACCTACTGCCCTGAGCACTGCCACTAACTTGCTGCCTTCGCCGGTAACGAGCCTCACGATTGACCCTGTCAGATCCCCTAATTAGGCCCACCCATAATTAGACATCTCGGGGTGGCTTGGCGAGATCAAAAAAGATATGCCTTCCCCGCCTCAGTCATCTCAAACTTAGTCGGCTCATCTTTGGTGCCGGGTGCACGCCTGACGATGAGTCCGTGGCTCTCAAGGACACGGATCACCCGTGGATACGTCTGTTGCTTCGACCCATCCGAATTAAGCACATAACACCGGCGCCCCTCTGTTAACGGCCCACGCCAAAGCGTCGCTCCTGTACGAATGCACCACAGTAGATGCTTCGCAGGCGACGGTAGGTCCGGTTGGTTCATTTTCTTCACCCTTCCTTGAATCGTTCGGGTTCTATCCCGATTCTGTAGCTACTTTCGCTAAGCCGTTGGAGGGCCCCGGACTTTGTGCACATCCTCTTCCGGTGTTCGTGGATCCCGGGGCAACCCATTCTTCGAGGAGCGGGCGCCGCATGAAGATCGACACCTCACTCGGCAAACGACTCTGCCTCCGCCACTTCGTATTCTTCTTTCTCTCCGACCAGGTTCACCTGCTTACCCATGGCGCGCTCGATCAGCGCAACCAGGCGACGGCGGCGGTCCTCGATAAAGCGATCAAAGTCATCGCTCCGCAGCAGTGCGGGTTCCAAGGCATGGCTGGCCAGCAGGGCATCCATGGCGTCGCCAGCCAGCCCCACCTGCTTTTCGGTTTGGATGCGCGGGATGTAGGCTGAAGGTGCGTCGCCGCCGATCTTGCGGTTGGCCTTGTAGGAAATCGGCGTCTTGTTGAGGATGCTGTCGTAGCGTTCCCGTGCGACGCCCTGCTTCTCACACCAGTCGCGCGGGAAGATATGGTGAATGTCCAGCGCGACTTCGTTGGTGTCGAGCTCCTGGATCGTGGCTTTCCAGAACCAATCCTTCGCGCCTTCGCGCAGGACCAGCACATTGATACCCTTGTAAGCGGCGCTCAGCCGGGTACGCAGGGTGTCGAAGCGTTCGGGTTGGAAGTTGGCATCGCGCACCGTGCGCGGAACGGCCTCGTCGTCCTCGAACCAGCGCAGCAGTTCGTCGTAGTCGTTGGCAATACGGGTTTCGACCGCGCCGCCATAGAGTTCCCCCAATACGCCGCACCAGTACCAGCGGGCAAGCTTGTCGTGAATCCGCGGCTCAAGCCAGCGCTCGCCCAGCCGCGCCAGCACGGTGGCTAATGGCACCAGTTGGGTGCTGTAGGGCAGCTCCCTGCGACTGTAGAAGCACTCCTTGCGCAAGAACTTGCCTGCCCGGCGAAAGCCAGCTTCCAAGTCGTCGGCCCATCGTTGCCAGGCGGACAAGGGGAGTTGCAGCACATCGGCGCGCTTGGCGCTGACCGGACGGACTTGCTTGCCGCTCTTGCCGGCGGCCAGATCCGCCTGGCGCTGCTCGTGGGTGTAGAGCAGGCTGATGGCCTGGAGGAATTCAGTGGCTTCAGTACCTTTGAGCAAGTCATCCTGTTCAATGCTCGCCTTGCGTGACTCCACATTGCGCACCTTCGAGCCGAACCAGTCATCCCGGAGGTTGTAGCCTTCTGCCGCGTAGCTGGCGGTGATCAGCTCGAACACGGATAGCTGCACGCCGCCGGTGTTGACCTTCTCGAAAACCAGGCAGACGGCCTCCTTGCTGGTCTCTTTCCTGAGCTGGATCACCGGGAGGTGGTAATTGCGGAACGGCGCCAGCACCTGGCTGCGAAAGGTCATGTAGGTGCCGAACTGAGCCGGGGCAACCTGATGCAGGGTAGCCTCCCAGTCATCCGAGCTCATGATCTGGCTGCATGGGAAATACAGTTGTTGGCATTCAAGCTCACGGGTGGACAGATCTAGCTCGACATCACGGCCAAAATTGCTGCGCAGTCGGCGATGCTCGTCCAAGGCAATGACGGCTTCATCCAGTGCATGGGGCATCTCCACCGCCTTGCGGATATCGAAGTAGTAATGCCGCTTGATCTTCTTTCCCTTTGAATTTTGCGTGTTTACCGGTGCCTCTAGTGAGAGCGCCTGAGTCAGGGTGGTCAGCCTCTGCTGGCCGTCGAGAATAAGTTTCTCCGGCTCGCGATCCGGGGGAATGAGCCTCTCCACGCCCTCGACCGGGCGGGTCTGAAAGCGCACCTCACCACCCGCTTCCAGGAGCATGACGGCCCCGATGGGGAAGGAACGGGCGATGCTGACCAGCAGATCGCGGATGTGGTCATCGTCCCAGACCCAGCCGCGCTGGAAATCCGGTAGCTGGATCTTGCCGTCACGGATCTCTCGAAGCAGATCGCTCAGAGAGGCTTTGGTGCTGTCAAATGTCGTCATGGGGTTCCCATCTTGATTGTTTTCGAGCATCGTTTCCGCGCTTCTGCTCATCACCAAGCAAATCGCCCTGCTCTGGGATGGTGATGCCATTACGCCCGCAATAGTCCCGATCGATATCTCCACCATGTTGGCGATGGAGCGGAGCTCGTTTTTGGCCGCTATCTGAAGAGCTTCCGTAAGCTTCACGCATTTTAGCGACTGTCGAAAAGTGGGGCGACGTCAAGCAGAAACAAGCCTAACGATGGTTTCTCAGCTGACACGGTCATCTCCCTCGCTCCGGATCCTTGGAGCGTCGTCTCCAGGCGATTAAACCTACCACCCGCACCTCGAACAATCGTGCAAACACCTACACGAACGCCGACTGATATCCAGGTCTCAGCTCGGCCAGTTCGGACGATGCCCGAGGAACCCGAGGCACTCCAATACACCCTCTTCAGTTATTTGTGCATCCATGGGAAACCAGCACGCTCATCATTAGTCCCGCGTTATCAACTGCAACGCCTAAGCACAACCTCGCCCCGCCGAATCCAGTTCACGCCGACGCCAACCACCGTATGGCCGGCTCGCTCGAGCATTTCCGCATACGCTTCAAGCTGTGGCAGGTAGCCAAGCATGG
>JAABSN010000270.1 GCA_011390385.1 Thioalkalivibrio nitratireducens
CTACCGCCGCACGCTGCCCGCACCCGGAAGGAGGTGGTGTCGAGCACCTCCCGCACCGACAGACCTTCAGCCACGGCAAGCACGTATTCTCCGTCAGCGGTGTGAACCAGAAGCTTATGCATGAACGGACGATCCATGCCCGTCGATAAGGCGCCGCAACCGGACGTGGGACAGGCACCGCGCCAAGTCTGTCGATTTCAAACCAAGATCACGCCGATATTGTGAGGCCGAAGCAACCGCTTGGCGAGCCAATTTGTCACAATCGGACGCGGACGCCCCTATCTACAAGAAGAACAGTACAGACCCGAAGATGCAGGCCGAACGGATTCGAACGAGAACACTACGATGAAAAAAAACACCTCCTCTGGGGGTCACATCGACTGGAACGACCCCAGCATCGCCAACATCCGACGAGACATGCTGCGTTTTGCACAGATGCAGTTGCGCGATGCCGGCGCGGCCGAAGACATGGTGCAGGAGGCGCTGATGGCAGCGATGAACAACGTCGCGGGCTTTGCGGGGCGCGCCGCGTTGAAGACCTGGATGTTCGCGATCCTGCGCAACAAGATCGTGGATCATATCCGCAAGTCCTCGCGTGAGATCAGCCACAGCGAGCTGACCGCCGACGTCGAAGAAACGGATGATTCTCTGGATATCCTGTTCAACCGCACCATGCTTTGGTCGCGTGAGCACTGGAACCCTGATCACCGTCCTGCAACCTGGTCTGATCCGCAGGCGGCGTTGTCACAAAAACAGTTCTGGTTGGTATTTGATGCCTGCGTCAAGCACCTTCCCGAAAAGGTGGCAAGAGTCTACATGATGCGTGAGTTCCTTGAACTGGAGACAGACGAAATCTGCCAGCAACTGGGGCTATCCAACAACAACTGCTGGGTGATCCTGCATCGGGCTAGAACCGGGCTTCGAGCGTGTCTGGAACATCACTGGTTCAAGGATGATGCGGAAGGAGTGTCGCCATGATGATCAAATGCAAGCAGGCTACTCGACTCATGTCGGAAGAGCTTGATAGACCGCTCACGATCCAGGAGCGGCTGATGTTGAACGCGCACAACTTGATGTGCAACGGTTGCAGCAACTACAGGGATCATATGGCCTTCATGCGTGAGGCTGCGCGTCGATATCGAGAGGGTGTCGCGGAACAGGAGGACTGACCCATCGGTTCGCCCCACTGATCCCCAGGCCAGCGGCATCCATTACACCCGTTTGCGCGCGAAAGCGAACGCGGCAAACCCCAGCACCAGTATGACCAGCGTGACCACCAGCAATTTGGCATAACTGTGCGATACCCCGGTCAGATCACCGATCAGGCTGATCCGTCCGGAATTCTCCAGAAAGTAGATCGACGCGCCGGTCATCGCCGCTGCGAAACTTGCCAGAAAGGCCCATGGCCGGATTTCGTGACCGAGCAGCAGCACGTGAACGATGACCGGGGTGAGAAAGAGCGAGGCGGTACCACTTACCGCGACTGCAGCGAACAGGTCGTCGGAACCAACGAAAACCAGCGCCACACCGCCGAGCGCAAACACGACCATCGCGACCCGACCGGCCGCAGGTCGACCCTGACCGATTCCCATGTCCATGACCACCAGCTTCGATACGCTGGAGAAGGTCGAATCCATCGTCGACGCGGCTGACACCACCAGGGCCAAGGCCAGCAGCAGCATCACCGGTTCGCCAAACAGTCGCGCAAGTGTGGCAAGCAACACCTCGTCTCCAGTTCGATGCAAGCCGGCGAATACCCCCAGCAAGCCGAAGGCGACGATGCACAACGACGACAGCCAGAAAGCATGGAGAAAACTGCGCCTTGTGGTGTCGCGGTCGGCGATGAAACCGCGGTCCATCATCACCGGGTCATGCATCGGATAGCTCAGCACCTGCAATAGCGCGACCAACAGCAGCACCCATCCCGGCGAAGCCAGGTCGGGGCTGCTGGCGACGATAGCGAGACCATCAAAGGCGGAATGGCCAAGCATCGCAACGAGGAGCATGGCCAACAAAGCCAGCAGGATCGTCATCTGCAACACATCGGTACGGATCGAGGCGCGCAGCCCACCCGTCATCGAGTAGAACAGCGTGACCAGCACGACCGCGACGATCGCAAGGTTGTAGCTGGCCGTGCCGGTTGCGCCGAACACGATACCGACAACGAGCAGATTGGCGAAAACCTCGGTCAGCAAGCGCAGGCCGAGCAACAGGTTGAAGCAGGCATTGCCCCCCCTGCCGAAGCGCTGGGTCAGGAAACCTTGCATGTTGGTCGCGCCATGACGAAAGCGCAAACGATCAACGATCAGCCAGCCGGTGAGAAACGAGCCGTAGTAGGCGGTGTAGGCCAGCACCCCGGCGATTCCGAACAGATAACCGAGAATGGCCGCATTGAGCAAAGAGCGCGCGAAAATCCAGGTCGTGACTTGCGAGAAGGTCAGGGCCAGCACGCCCGGGGGGTCCCCCGCCTCCCCTCGTCCGTGGAAAAACCCCTGCACGGTGCGCACCCGCGGCACCATCAAAATGCTGACCAGCGCAATCATCGCGAGCGCGGCTGTGAGTAGAACGGGATCGATACCGGGCATGTTTGCGTCCTCGCGGTCGACGTAAGAAGATGCCCTTGGTCGAATTCGACACGCGCACCTTACGCAGCCCCGCGTATTATTTCAATGCGCGCTGTAAGCCTGAGCTCGGCTGTGCGACATACTTCTCATCTAATAACGACTCGCCCGGCTCCGCGTTCCCATCATGGATCACACTGCACCCGACCCCCTACCCACGGCCCCTGGCCGGGTATGTCCGATACACTACCGCTACGGCGCCGGCGCCCTGGCCAGCGCGCCGACACGCACTGCGCAGACGCTCTATGTGATTGGTGGCCTTTACGGGAATACTTCAGCGCTGCAGGCGATACGCGAGATGGCCACCGCCGAATCCAGCCCCCCCACCCTGTGTTTCAACGGGGATTTCAACTGGTTCGATGTCGACGATGAAAGCTTTCAGGCAATCAACACCGCGGTGCTCACCCATGACGCAATCGTTGGCAATGTCGAGGCCGAACTTCTCTCGAAAGACGAAGATGATGCAGGCTGCGGATGCGCCTACCCGGATGAGGTCGATGAGGACACGGTGGCACGTTCCAACCGGATCCATGCACGTCTGCGAGCATGCGCACAACGCCATCCCACCTTGACCCAGTCAGTTGCAGCCTTACCCCTGTTCGCCCGCTACGTCGTCGGCGCCTTGCGCGTCGGCGTGGTGCACGGCGATGCGGAATCACTCGCCGGCTGGCGTTTCGGCCAAGCTGCGCTGGACCGCCCCGGCGGACCAGACTGGCTCGCGATGGCCTGCGACCTCGCAGAGGTCGACCTCTTCGCCAGCAGCCACACCTGCCTGCCGGTGATGCGCCAGGTACACCAGCATGGCGGCCTGGCCGCGGTGATCAACAATGGCGCAGCCGGCATGCCGAACTTCCACGGCACCCGTTTCGGCCTGCTCAGCCGCATCTCGACGACGCCCGCGCCAATGCCCGCGCTCTACGGCACACAGATGGCCGGTGTTCACATCGACGCGGTGCCGATCCATTACGACCATGATCGCTGGCAACAGCGCTTCGAACGCAACTGGCCTCCCGGTTCAGACGCCTGGATCTCCTACGCGGCACGGATCTTCGAAGGACCGGACTGGCGCCCCGGACAAGCCTGCGGCCCGATCTCCAAATGAGCAGCATTCCCCAGCATTTTTCCTTTGCCACCGATGGTCGCGAGGTCCAGTGTAGTGCTGCGCTCTTGAAGAAGCTTAGGTACGGCGTCTGATGGCGGGCTCCTCCCCCTTCAAGCTTAGCATTACCCACATCTTTGCCGAACCGATAACAGCCTGATAGAGCGCAGTTTTTTCATGACGCTCATAGCAGGTCCCTTCCCCTTCAAGGGGAAGGACAGGATGGGGATGGGTTTTAAGGCGCGGCGCAAGTTGCTGCTAATTCAGTGCCTTAGACCCATCCCCACCCCAGCCCTCCCCTTGAAGGGGAGGGAGAAAACCAGCCGGACTCCATCGACGAGTCAAACGATTGTTACGCTGCTGTGACATAAGTGCTGTACAGCGTGCAGCACTACGCTAGCCGGAAGCCTGCATCACAAGCCATCCTCCGCACTCGCGCTTCAGCGATAGAGCAGAAAGGGCTCCCGCTCCTCGCACCAGGACGTTTCGTCACTGCAGGCCATCTCATCTAGATCGCCAGGCGTCGCAA
>JAABSN010000271.1 GCA_011390385.1 Thioalkalivibrio nitratireducens
TGCGTCCGCGCGACATGGTACTGCCGGACCAGTATTTCGACCGCACCAAGCAGTCCGCCGCCCACACGTTTTTCGGCGAGGGGCTCGTGGCGCATGTCGCCTTCGGCGAACCGGCCTGCCCCGCGCTGCGCGCGGTGATTGCCGAGCGGGCGCGCAACGTGATCGAGGCGATTCACCCCCCGAGCGACGTGCGGGTCAACAGTGGCGGCACTTATGCCTGCATGGAGGGACCGGCATTCTCGACCCGCGCGGAATCGAACATCAACCGCCAGCTCGGGTGCGACGTGATCGGCATGACCTCGCTGCCGGAGGCCAAGCTCTGCCGCGAGGCCGAGATCTGCTACCAGGCGATCGCGATGGTGACGGACTACGACTGCTGGCATGAAACCGAGGAGGATGTATCGGTGGAATTGATCCTGGGGCATCTGGCGGCGAATTCCAAACTGGCACTCTTGATCCTGCGTGAGCTGATCCCCGCAATCCCCGAGCAGCGCGAGTGTGGCTGTCGTTCGGCCCTGGCCTGCGCAATCGCAACCGATCCGAAAGCCGTGCCGGATGCCGTGCGGCAGAAACTGGCACCGTTGGTGGGGAAATATCTTGGGGCGTGAGGGGAAATGGACGATCCCACCGGCCTTGCGCCGGTGGTGAAGAAAGTTGAATAAGGGCGAAAGACCCCCACCTAAACGTTGGCCTCCACCGACGCAAGGTCGGTGGGCGGCAGTGAGGTTAGAGGAAATTAAAGGAGATTGATATGATGGAGATGCAGGTTAAGCGGCTTTATGCCGATGCGGTGGTGCCGGGGTATGCGCATCCGGGGGATGCCGGGCTGGATTTGTTCGCCTACGAGGCGATCACGCTGGCGCCCGGGGCGAGCGCGGTGGTCAAGACGGGGGTGGCGATCGCCCTGCCGCCCGGTACCGAGGGGCAGGTGCGTCCGCGCAGCGGGCTGGCGGCCAAGCATCAGGTCTCGGTGCTGAATACGCCCGGCACGATCGATGAAGGCTACCGGGGGGAAGTCGGGGTGATCCTGATGAATTTCGGCAAGACGGCTTTTCCGGTCGATAAGGGGATGAAAATCGCCCAACTGGTGGTGAAGCCGGTGCTGCGTGTGGTGGTCAAGCCGGTTGATGAACTCGACGAGACCGCACGTGGGGCGGGAGGCTTCGGGTCTACTGGGATGTGAGGGCAAAGGGATCGGCGGTGACGAGTCCCTCGAACTGCTGCTCGACGGCGGTGCGGTCGGCTTCGCGGAAAAGCAGTTTCAGGTTCGGGCCGGCGTCCATCGTGAAGTACAGGGCGAGGCCGTCGGCGCGGGCGCGCCAGACCTGCTGCATAGCGGCGATCGATTCGGGCTGCCAGTAGAGCACGGCCGGCCGGGCGGCCATCATCGTGGCGTGCATCGCCAGCGCGTTGGCTTCGGCTGCGGTGCCGAGCGCCGCGAAATCGCGGTCGCGTATGGCCTGGCGGATGGAGGCCAGGTCGGTTGCCACCTGTGCGGGCCAGGCCTTGTAAAGCGCCGATGTCTCCACGGTGCGGCGCATGGCCTCGGTGGAACCGGTTGCCTTGCGGCCACGGTTCAGGATCAGCAGTCCGATCCGCAGATCCGGCCATTGCGCTTGCAACGGCTCGGCGAAGCAATCCATGCCGTCGGCGTCGCGGCCCGCGTGCCAATGGACAAACCCCTGCCAGAGCGAGCGGCTGGCACTGCCGCTGCCCAGACGCGCCAGGATCGAGAGCGCGCGCGCGGGAAGCTGCCAGCCATGCAGGGCGTCAAGCGCCTTGACGATCGCGGCGAAGCCGGAAGCGGACGAGGCGAAGCCGGCGGCGGTGGGGATGGTGTTGACGGTCTCGATGCGGAAGCGGCGCCCGGGGGAACGCCGGAACAAATCAAGAAAACCGCTGAGCCGGCTGACAAACGGGTGGTCCTGGGGCAGGGGGGTGCCGTTGAGCTGCACGTGGTCGGCAGAACCGTCGTGCACCGTTATCCGGCACTGCGAGCCGAGTGAACCGAGCGAGAGCGACAGGCTGTCGGTGACCGGCAGGTTCAACTCGGTGTCGCGCTTGCCCCAGTATTTGCAGAGGGCGATGTTGGCGGGGGCGAAGACGTCCGCTTCCCGCTGCAGTGTTTCCGGTCGGTCGGCCAGGATGCGCTTGACAATATCGGCTTTCATGCATTCATCGCCGTTCAGACCGCCGTGTTGCGCGGAAGGACGCCGTTCTCGCAGATGTAGTCGAGAACGGGTTCCGGCAGCGGGCCGTTCCCGGGCCAGGGGATGACATAGCGTCCGCCCCACTCCTCATCGACATGGAACTCGACCGGGTGCGCGGGCAGCGGCATGAACGGCGGCAATTCGCCGCCGTGGTGCTTCATCCAGTGTTCGACAGCCGGGGGGTAATCACCCTCGCCTGTGTACTGGACGTAGCGTCCGGCACCCACAAAGAACAGGCGCTCGCCCTTGTGTTCATCCTCGAAAACGAAAGCCGGCTCGTTCTCGGTATCCTCGGGCTCATCGATCTTCACACGTTTTTTTTCTGCCATTTGATAAAGTCCTGTTGGTTGGATTAATGATTCTTTTTATTCGGTCGCGTACATTATAGAAAGATTCGAGCAAATGAGCAACGGAAAAGATTGAATCGGAAACGCAGTCGTGTCAGACTGGTGGAATGTGCGTGAGGGGATAAAAAACGAGTGGGTAACTTCGGGCAACCGGTTGACGATTACGGGCGACGATTACGGATTACGAGAAGACTACGAGCATCGTTCAACGTAATCGTCGTCCGTAATCGTCAACCGAAAACTGCAAGAAATGGCGACGTTATTAGGAGAAACGATGAAAATATACATGAACGGTGAGATGGTGCCGGAGGCGGAAGCGAAGATATCCGTGTTTGATCACGGGCTGCTTTACGGCGACGGGATTTTCGAGGGCATCCGCAGCTACAACGGCCGGATTTTCGAGCTGGAGGCACATGTCGACCGGCTTTACGACTCGGCCAAGGCGATCGCGCTGGAGATCCCGATGACGCGCGCGGAAATGATGCAGGCGGTGGCGCTGGCCTGCCGCGAGAACGGCACGACCGACGGTTATATCCGGTTGGTGGTCACGCGCGGCGTGGGAACGCTCGGGTTGAACCCGTACCTTTGCAAGACGCCGCAGGTGATCATCATCGCGGCGGATATCCAGCTCTACCCGAAGGAACTCTACCAGAAGGGACTCGCGATCGTCACGGTCGGCACGATCCGCAACCTGTCGGAAGCGGTCAACCCCCGGATCAAGAGCCTCAACTACCTCAACAACATCCTGGCCAAGATCGAGGCGATCAATGCCGGCTGCATGGAGGCGGTGATGCTCAATGCGCAGGGCGCGGTGGCCGAGGCGACGGGAGACAATATCTTCGCGGTGCGCGGCAACGTCTTGCGGACCCCCCCCGTGAACGAGGGGATCCTGGAAGGGATCACGCGCGACATGGTGATCAGACTGGCGCGCGAAGCGGGCTACACCGTGCGGGAGGAGCGCATGAGCCGCTACGACCTGTACACCGCGGACGAGGTGTTCCTGACCGGGACCGCCGCCGAGGTGATTGGGGTGGTGAACATCGACCGTCGTCAGATCGGCGCAGGCGTACCGGGCCCGGTCACGTGCCGGCTGGAACAGATGTACCGCCAGTACGCGAACGCGAACGGTTTCCCGATTAACCCTACCGCTTGACGCGGGCGTTGCCCTGCCAGATGCTCCAGACTTGGTCCTCGTCGGCGGGCTGGCCGTAGTCGGTCAGCAGCGTCGTCGCCAGGGCGCCGGAGGCCCAGCCGAACTGCAGCCATTTTCCCGGTTCCCAGCCGCGCAGGATGCCGTAGAGCATGCCGCCGACGAACCCGTCGCCGCCGCCGATGCGGTCCAGCACGCCGATCTCGCGCGGCTCGGCCACGTGCCAGTTCTCGCCCTCGAGCATCAGCGCCCCCCACTGGTGGCAGTTGGCACTGACCACTTCCCGTAGGGTGGTCGCGAAGACCGAGGCGTTGGAATAGGTGTCGCGGACGGTGCGGATCATCGTCTTGAAGGAATCCATCTTGGCCGCCAGATCCTTGCCGCCGGCCTCCGGTCCCTTCAGCCCGAGGCAGAGCTGGAAGTCCTCCTCGTTGCCGACCAGGATGTCGGAGAGCGAGGCGATTTCGGCAAAGGCGCTGGCCAGTTCGGCTTCGCGCCCTTTCCAGAACGAGGCG
>JAABSN010000272.1 GCA_011390385.1 Thioalkalivibrio nitratireducens
CTCCCCGGCCAACGACACCAGCGATGCCATTCTGGCGCTTAGCCTCAAGGACGGCGCCATCGTCTGGAGCCAGCAGATGACCGAGGGTGACGCCTGGAACATGGGCTGTGAAACGGAGGATCGGATCAACTGTCCGCCGGAGGACGGCCCCGATTACGATTTCGGCGCCGCCACCATTCTGACGACAACATCCGACGGGCGCGATCTGGTACTGGCAGGGCAGAAATCCGGCGAAATCTTTGCCCTGGATCCGGACAAGGGTGGCGAGATTGTCTGGCGCAACAAGCTCGGGCGCGGTGGTATCCAGGGCGGTATCCACTTTGGCATGGCCGTGGAGGGCGATGTGCTCTACGTGCCCATGTCGGATTTTGACGGCGGCCCGCGCTGGCCCGGCGAGATGTTCCCCGGCATGTTCGCGGTGGATATCCGCACTGGTGAGCAGCTGTGGTTCAACCGCACCGTGGATATCTGCGACGGCCGCCAGTACTGTCAACCGGGCCTGTCCGCTGCGGCGTCCGCGATTGAGGGAGCGGTGGTTGCCGGGGGCATGGACGGCATGCTGCGCGCCTACGGCAAAAGCGACGGCAAGGTGCTGTGGTCCTTTGACAGTGCGCGCGAGTATCGCACTACGGACGGCGGGACGGCGCAGGGTGGCTCCTTTGGGGGCGCCGCCGGGCCAGTGTTCAGCGGCGGGATGATGTTCGTCAATTCGGGCTACGGGATTTACTTCCATATGCCCGGCAACGTCCTCCTCGCCTTCGGACCCCGGAAGTAACCGGGGTCAGGTCCCGCATTGCGGGACCTGACCCCACGTTGGCGTCCCCAACAGCGTCCCCAAGCTGTCTTGACTCCCCCCGAAATATCCTTACACTTGCTAGACGCAAACAAGCGAGCGCGGTTACCATAGAGCTGCCGTGGTTCGCTGCGAGTGTTTTAACTATAACAATGGCGCGAGGTAGGAAGGATGGCTGACGACAGCGCGATGCTGGCGGCCCTGGTGGCGCGGATTGATGAACTTGAGAGCCGGCAGGCGATTGTTGACCTGACGTCGGATTACTGCCACGGCTTCGACAAGCGCGATTTCGACCGCTTCCTGGCAATCTGGAGTGAGGATTGCGTGTGGAATATCGGCCCTCCCTTTGGCTCATTCAGTGGCCACGACGGCATTCGCAAGGCGGTGCTGGAGATTCTCTGGCCGGCCTGGCAGGAGTCACATCACCTGTCCACCAACCACGCTATTCGCTTTGTCGATCCTGACAATGCCAGCTGTGTCTGTGATGTCGACTGTGTCGGTACGCTCACCGGCGACACTGACTGCCAGATTGTGGGAGCAACCTACACGGATACGGTAAGGCGCCGGGACGGACACTGGAAGATCGTCCAGCGCGACGTCAAGATTCACTATTTCAACCCGATACTCGGTGTTCCACTGCAGGCACCGCAGGGCTGAAAGAAGCCCTGACAAGAAACTGAAAACCGCAAATAACTATTAACAACATCGTCGAGGAGACGTCCCATGAAAACACAACGCAACATCATGTTTGCCGCCATCGCCGCGGCCTCGGTTGGCCTCTCGGCCCCAACCGTGGTCAGTGCCCAGGCGGGTGTCCTGGAAGAGATTACCGTCACTGCGCGTAAGCGCGAGGAGAGCATGCAGGACGTCGGCCTCGCGGTCAGCGCGCTCAGCGAAACGGAAATCCAGCGCCAGTTTGCGCGCGACATCCAGGACCTGGCCAACATTGCGCCGAACGTCATCATTGACGACACCGGCCAGGGCCCCGGTGGTACCGCCGCCATTTTCATCCGTGGTGTTGGCGTCGCTGACCTGGAGAAGAACTTCGATCCGGCAGTCGGCGTCAGCGTCGATGGTGTGTTCATCGGCTCCACCGCCGGCGCACTGATGCGCGGGATCGATATCGGCAGCGTGGAAGTGTTGCGCGGCCCTCAGGGTACCCTGTTCGGGCGCAATACTGTGGGCGGTATCATCAACATTACCCGCACCCAGCCTACCGGCGAGCTCGGCGGCCGCTTCCGTGCCGGCGTCGAGAACTACGACACATGGTACCTGGATGGCGTGTTCAATTTTGCGGTTACCGATGACCTGGCAGTCAAGCTGACCGCCTCCAAGCGGGACCAGGGCGAAGGTTACTACGACAACGTCACCCGTCGCGGTGACCAGGGGCGCGCGGACTACGAGCAGCTGGGCGCTAATTTCCTCTGGACGGCAACCGACACGCTGGAGCTGGAGTACTCCTATATCCGCGAGCGTTTGGATCAGGACACGCCGGCACTGGTCAATGCCACGCGCCCGGACCAGGCCTTCTGCATTTTCTACAACTATTGTTCACCGAACAACAACACCACGATTACCGGTGACCGCAACGGCGTTGCCGGTGGTGGCGGTGAGCCAGCCCTGGCGCCGGGCCTGGTGACGAACGTAACGCTGCGCGATGATCTCAACGACAATTTCATGGAAGCGTTCTTCGACACTGATACCCACATTGTCGAGGCCCGCTGGGAAATCAGTGACGCCCTGCGCTTTGACTACATTTTCGGCCGCTGGGAATCCGATGAGGACAGCCTGCAGGACTGGGACGGTACCCCGGATCTGCTCTACCACACTCGCCGCCCGGGTGAGTTCAAGCAGGACAGCCACGAATTGCGCCTGACCTGGGATGATGGTGGTGCCTTCAGCATGGTCGGCGGCCTGTTCTTCTGGGATTCCGAGTACGAGAGCCGCATGCGCTCCTATATTGGCTTCCTTGATCTTGCCAACGGTGCTCCCCTCGACCCTGGCTTCACCAGCCTGATCGCGGATATCCCGCAAACCACCCGGCAGACGACCGAGTCGATTGCGGCCTTCTTCGAGGCGGACTATCGTTTCACCGACAAGCTGACGCTGACCCTGGGTGGCCGTTACACCGAGGACGAGAAGACTTCCGAGCAATATGGCGAGGTGTTCACCGTAGCCGATGGGCGCACCAGTCACCCCGAGGAAAAGTGGGATGAGTTCACGCCCAAGGTGGGCCTGCGCTACGCGGTCGACGACAACATCATGCTGTATGCCACCTACTCCCGCGGCTACCGCGCGGGTGGTTTCAATGGTCGTGTTGCCAGCGTGGAGGAGGCCTTTCAGCCCTACGATCCCGAGACCATCGACAACTACGAAATCGGCATCAAGTCCGAGCTGCTCGACAATCGCCTGCGCCTGAACGCTGCCGTGTTCAACATGGACTACAAGGACAAGCAGGAGGAGCTGCAGCTGCCGTCCAATGAGACCGACACCGGCCAGAAGACTGTGGTGGCCAACCCTTCCACGGCGACCATGCGCGGTATCGAACTGGAAGCAATGGCCTACCTGAACGAGAACTTCAGCGTGCGCGCCAACCTGGGTTACCTGGACTCCGAATACGATGATTTCGTATTCCTGGATCCGGAAGGGTCGATCGTGGACTTCAGTGGCCTTGAGTTCCGTCGCGCACCCGAGTTTACCGGGACTGTCGATGCCACCTACGAGTGGGATGTGGCCGGGGGTAATGCCTGGATTCGCGGTTCCTACCGCTATATTGGTTCGCACCATACCAGCGTTACCAACAATACCGAGCTTGAAAACGACAGCCAGGGCATCGTTGATGCATCTATAAACTACGCCATCAACAACCTGCAGTTCAGCGTGTTTGGTCGCAACCTGTCGGACGAGGATGGCTACACCCACGGCTACGAAGTCGCCGGTCTGTGGTCCTATGCCGCCACCCGTCCGCCGCGCACTTACGGCCTGGAAGTGGTCTACAACTTCAACTGATCCTCATGGCTGAAATGAGCGACCCGTTGCAGGTACTGCTGGCGAAGCAGGCGATCACGGAAGTGACCGTCCGCTACGCCCGCGCCCTGGATCGGATGGACGAGACGCTGTTGCGCAGCGTCTTCCATCCGGACTCGGTGCATCACCACTTCTACCAGGGGCCGTCCTCGGCGCCTGACGCCCCCCTGCCCGCCGACGGCGGCCCCCGGGACTTCGTGGAATTTGCGTTGGGGGTGCTCTCCTGCCACACCCGCACCCACCATCAGCTCGGCAATACCCTCATCGAACTCATCTCCGCTGACCACGCCGTGGCGGAGACCTACTTCACGGCTCATCATCGGATGCGCCCGCGGGGTGACCCGCTGGCAGCACCCAATGCCTGCGACACGGCAATGGACTACTTTGTCG
>JAABSN010000273.1 GCA_011390385.1 Thioalkalivibrio nitratireducens
TGTCGAGTTTCTCGAAGGCGACCCGGACCGGCCCATCGTGACCGGCTCGGTGTACAACGCCTCAAACCTGCCGCCCTATGATGTCCCAACGCAGTCCGGGATCAAGACGCGTTCAAGCAAAGGCGGAACCACAAGCAACTTCAACGAAATCCGTTTCGACGACAAGAAGGATAGTGAAGAGCTCTACATTCATGCCGAGAAAGACATGAAGATCGAGGTTGAGAATGACCGCAAGGAAAACGTGGGCAACGATGAAACCGTCACGGTCAAGAACAACCGCCATCACACCATCGACAAAAACGATACACGCATTGTCAAGGGTAAAGATACGGAGGAAATTACCGGGGACCAGAAGGTCACGATTGACGGCGATCGGGTTTTCAAGGTCAAAAAGACTGAGACTCGCGATGTTGATATGTCCCAGACCGAGACCGTAGGCCTGTTCTGGAAGAAGGATGTAACCGGAAACATCGATATCAAATCCGACGCCAATATTACCATCACGGCTGCTGGCAACGCTGTTGTCAAGGACAGTAACCATGTCAATATCAGCGCGGAGTCCTGGAGCATCACCGGGGTCAGCGGTGGCATCACCGGCTTGGCTTTGGGGATGACGGGTAGTTCCAATAGTTTGACCGGTCAGTCTCTGTCCGTAACCGGGTTGGCTATCGGCTTCACCGGGATGACCACCGGCGTCACGGGCATTGAACTGACTGCAACATTGATGAAAACAGAGAAAACCGTTGCGAAACTCAAGAAGGTGGCGACTGAACTCAAGAGCCTCGCGTCCATCATCAAAAACGGGGGGATCGATATCGACTTCACGGGCATGAAGCTTCTCTGATGCAAGTGATGCCGGAATGCCGTGAGGCTGGTGCCCCATGAAGGTGATCAAGCCCTTGCAGCTGGGCCTATTGTCCAGGCCATTCGACTATCAGCGCCAGTCTTATCTCGGCGTTGCGATTCTGGCCTACGTGCCGTTGGGTGAGGTCGATCAATTGCTGCCGGAGATAGCGATGTGGCAGGACACGATCCCGCTGCTCGGCGGCGATGGGGTGCTGGATGCAGGCGTGCCCAAGACGCGGGGAGAATTCCTGGTGGTCGGCTCTGCCCATGCGCCGGCCGGTGAGCCGGCCCGCTTGCTACGGGTTTCGGCGTCGCTGGCAGACCGTGGAAAGGCACTGGCGGTGTCCGGTAATCGTTACTTCGAGGGTGACATGATTTCGCCGGCCGAGCCGTTTCAATCCATGCCACTGGACTGGACCCGGTCGTTCGGCGGTGAGGGTTATGCCGATAATCCGTTGGGCAAGGGCATGGTGCAAGTGGTAGCGCCCACCGGTGAGATGCGCTATCCGCTGCCCAACATCGAGCGGCCCGACCGAATGATGACGCGGCGGTCCCAGCGCCCGGAACCGGCCGGTTTCGGGCCGCTGGGCGTTGATACCCCGCGCCGGATGGCGCGGGCCGGGACTTACGACCAGGACTGGCTGAAGGCCGACTTTCCCGGCCTTGCGCGGGATATCGACTGGACGTTTTTCAACCTCGCCTCGTCTGATCAATGGTACGAGTCCGCGTTCCAGGGCGGCGAGACCTATCGGCTGGAAAATCTCCACCCGGAAAAAACCGTCATTACCGGGCGGCTACCCACCCTGTCCATCCGCTGTCTCGCCTTGCGCGAGAACGCCGAAAAGCTGGAAGAAGCGCGCTGCCAGTTGACCACGGTCTGGTTCTTCCCGGAGCTTGAGCGCGCGGTGCTGGTCTACCACGCCTCGCTGGCGGTGGCCGAGGACGACGCGCGCGATGTCAAGACCCTGCTGGTGGCGGCCGACCACCCGGGCCAGGAGCGCTCCCTGGACCACTACGCCCAGGTTCTGGCGACGCGTTCGAATACCGACGCCGAACCGGTTGACCTTCTGGAACTGCTCCGCGAGGAAGACCTGTTGCCGTCGGGACTCGCGATTTCCCTGCTCGACGAGCTCGAGCAGCAGATGCAAAACCCGGGACCGGACCCGCGCCGTGAACGGCTTCGGCAGGTCCATCGCCAGGCTGTCGATCAAGCCCGCGAAAGGGCTGCCGAGCATGGCCAGGAACTCGATCCCGCCCTGCTCGAAGATCCGTTCGCAGAATCGAAGGTTCCGCTCCTGAAGGACCTCAAGGCCTTCGTCCAGAAACTGGAGCAGGAGCGTGACGATAACATCGACGGCCTGGAGGCGAAAAAGCAGGAGATGCGCCAGCAAGCAGTCGACGCACACGGCGATAAAGAGGAACTGGAGGAAGTCCTGCGCCAGGTCGACGAGGCGGAAACGGCGACCGGCCCGCCGGATTTCACGGCCCAGGGCCAGGTCGATGATTTGAACCGGCAAAAGGCGTTAATGACCGGGCTCGACGTGGAAGCCGATGTTTCGCTGATTGACAATTTGCTGGCCGACCCGAGTCAGCAAAAGCTGTGGCAGCAGGCCGAAAGCGGTCTTTTAGACGCGTATCGAATGAGTGCCCATCATCAGACGGCTGCGCCGCGATCGGAACGCGCCGAGCAAATGCGCGGTCAGCTTCGCGAGCTGCTCGATGCCGGTGAAAGCCTGCGGGATCGGGATTTTACCGGTGCCGATCTCTCGGAGATGGACTTAACAGGCGCTGATCTGCGGGGGATTCTCCTGGAGTCTGCCGACCTGACTCGGACCTGCCTGTCCGGTGCTCGCCTCGACGACGCGGTGCTGGCCCATGCCCGTCTCGACCATACCCGGCTCGACAAGGCCTGCCTGGACCGTGCCAACCTCGGGAAGTCGCGCTGGACGAAGGTCGATGCGCGCGGTGCCAGCCTGGTCGAGACCACCCTGGCCGAAGCCCGACTGCGCGAGGTGGACCTGTCCGGGGCCACCCTGTCGGGGATGGAAATGATGCTCGATGCCAAGCTTCGCAGCGTCCGCCTCGACGCCATCGAGGGCAAGGAGCTGGTGTTCATGGAGCATGATTTGCGTTCGGTCACGTTCAACGCCGCGAAACTGCCGACCACGGTGTTCCTGAAGTGCGACCTGACCGGCGCCCAGTTCGCCGAGGCCAGCCTGACCGAGAGCGTGTTCGTGACCTGCACCGGCGCCGGCAGCCGGTTGGCCGGTGCGCGGCTCGACGGCGTCAAGTTCGTCTCCGAGTGTGACTTCTCGCAGGCCGATTTCAGTCATTGCCATGCTCAGGGCGCCAATTTCAGGGGTACCCGGCTGATACAGTCCGACTTCTCTCACAGCGTTCTCGACGGGTCTGATTTCAGCGAGGTGCTGGCCGGCGGCGCGCGCCTGGCGGGCAGCAGCGCCGTGGCGGCGCGCTGGACGCGGGCAGATCTGCGCGAGGCCGACATCCGAGGCGTGAACCTGACCGACGCGGCGCTGGACAAGGCGGACTTGCGCGGAGCCTCGCTGACCGGCTCCAACCTTTTTCGCGCCGACCTTGCGCTGGTGCATGTGGACCACTCGACCGGTTTCGATTCAACCCTGACCCGCAAGATGCGCACCTATCCACGCAAATTCCCGCGTGAGGCGCAGACCTGAGCATGGAACGGATTACGGCAGATGAACTGAAAGCTCGGGCCCTGACGTCGGCCGCGCTTTCGCGGATCAGTGCCAAGGGCGAGGTTCTCGAAGGCCTTGACTTGTCCGGGCTGGTTTTCGAGGCGTGTGATTTCAGCGCTTGTCAATTTGTCAACGCCGACCTTCGCGAATGTGTCTTCAGTGAATGCAAGCTGTCGGGTGGGACATTTACCGGCACCGATCTGTCGGAAACCGTCTGGATACAGTGCAAGTTCGACCAGGTTCGAATCGAGCGCTGCGTCACCCCTGAACTGGTGTTCAACGACTGTGATCTTGCTGAAACCGATATGGAGGCAGCAGACCTGAGCAACGGTTTGTTTCATACCTGCGTGATGGCCAATGCCTCGTTTGCCGGCTGCGGCCTCAAGCAGACGGCGTTCATAGAATCCACGCTGCATGATTGCCGGTTTACCAGCGCCACGATGGACCAAACCGTGTTTGTCGACTGCAACCTGGTCCGGCCGGTATTCACGGACCTGGCCATGACCAAGGTGGTGCTCTACCGGGCCAATCTGCAGGGATCACTGCTGGAACGGTCTCGTTTCGATACCTGCACGTTCATCGAGGCGAATCTCGCCGGGATGGATCTGCGTGGACTGGACTTCACCCTGTCGCAGTT
>JAABSN010000274.1 GCA_011390385.1 Thioalkalivibrio nitratireducens
TTTGGACCCGGAACCGATGACAGAAGAACGGGTCTCGATACAAGCGACGGGCCCTACCGGCTCCGGCAAGTGGGCTTTCGGAGACGAGGATTTCACGCTTGTTGGAGGTTGCACCGGGTCGTCGCCGATGAACTTCGGATTCGCGTCTGGTGCTCCGCATCTTGAAGACTGGGTCTACCTGTCATTCACCACCGAGCAGGTCGTCGAGAGCGGAGGAACCGGGACCTTCAACTTGTCGAACCTGACCTGGGAACGAGGCGTTGAACGACCTGCGAAGCTGCCGCCCGAGTCACCGATTCGAGTGCCCCGGCGATACGAAGGCACGGGCAGCCTGAGACTGGACCTGCATGACAATAGCGCCAGCCAGCGAAGATTATGGGGTTCCATAGAAGGCGAACTGGTTGACCGGTCGACGCAGGAGAAAGTCACGATTTCTGCTGCATTCAGGATACCCATGTCATGCGGCGTTGACCTGTCACAGCTGCGCAATCAAGGGCCCGAACCCTAGTTCCCGGACTCTTGTTGGAGACCGCTCTACTCGACCACTTCGGGATCGACGCCGCACCTGTCAAATACAGCCGCGACCGCGGTATCGGTAGTTACTTCTTCAAGCTGGGTGACGCGCAGGTCGGCGAGAAGACATTCGACTTTCTCCTCCGGAACACCCCACTCGCGAGAGAGGGAGCTGACCACGCTCGCTGACACTTGACGACTGACCTTTTCGCGATATCTTTCGGTTGCCTCGTCATCGAGAACGGTTTCCGGTTTGTTCGTGGCAGGTTGGATCTGCCCCCCACTTCCGTCGCCGCCGTCATCGTCGCCACAGGCAACCAGTGATGTTGTCATCACCAGGAGCGCTACGATGAGTACGCTTGAGTTCAATGGCCTGTCATTTCCAGCGTTCATGAGATTTGCTCCATTCAACTACCAGGGACTGCCGGGAGACTGTCCATCCTATAGCGGATTCCGAAGAGTTTTCCGCCAGCCTGCCTTTCCAGGGCAGTTGCCGACCAACTTGAACCATTTCCGAGAGAATCGACAGCTGCGCGGTCTTCTTCGGGGCATTGGTCGAACCGCGCTTTCAGGCGAAACTGGCGGATAATCGAATCTAATTCGCTTAGGAGACTGTGAAGACCGACAGGACCTGCGCCGGCTGGACTTCCGATAACGGATCTAGTCGCGAGGCGGGCTCGATCACACCCTTTCAATTCGGAAATGTGCTCATGAACATTCGACGACTGACGTGTTTGCTAGTAATGATATTCCCCGGAATGGTGACAATTCCGGCCACACTGGCCGACACCGTGACCATAAGCCGTGAAGGCTCGGGCATGGACGGCGAATCCGTCGCCACCGTTGAGTTGTGGACCGGCGACGATCAGATCGCGCGCATCGATGGGAACAGTCGGATGATTGTCGACCTGGGCCCCGAAATGCTTTATATGGTCAACGACGAGGCCAGGACCTGTCACGCGATGCCCACACGCGATCCCGACCAGGATCCCGCGGCATTGCAAGCTGCCGTCGAAGCGGTGGAGATTCGAAAAACCGGAGAGTCCGAACGTATCGGTCCCTGGCAAGCCGAGGTCTACGAGATCATTTCCGGCGTTGGCGGCGGCGAATTCGAGATGGTGTTCTGGATCACGGATGAACTCCAGGTGGACCCGGTTCAGCGCGCCTACATGGAAAGCGTCGCAACGCCGGAAACCGCGGCAATGCTGGCCATCTTCAATCTCGGCGGCTTTCCCGTCCGCTCCGAGATACAGATGGGCCCGGTACAGATGTGGACCGAGCTGCAATCCATCGAGGAAAAGCCGGCGCCGGCCGGCACCTACGAGATTCCGAAAGGATATAGCGGATGTGAATAGCCCTGCGGAACGAAATTCACCGGGCTCCTGGCGGAATTGCACCTCCAGTCCGCTATAGAGATTGAACGAGCCGGTCGTGGCGCGGTGCCCATAGACGTGGTTGCGAGAGCTCTACGGATGCCGCGCCGCCGTGAGTAGTTGCCGCACGCGCGTCGCAAGCTCGATCATGGTTTCGCGCGTCGGTTTCTCGATGCCTTGCGCACCGATATCGACGATCGTGTCACCGAGCGTAAACACGACGTGGGACTAAGGGCAGGCGTCGACGAATACGACGAGGGCACTCAGGCTCGCTCAGGCTTTGCAGCCGTATTGTATGAGCATCCTCATCGCTTCAGCTGACAACAGCATGACCCCGCCCGGGAGCATCCGTATCAAACCTGCCGTAATGAGGTCCGCCCCGAGGACCGCACACGAGATTTTGAAGCCGTACTTCTTCGTTCCTTCCCGGGCGCCACCCGCTCCGATCGTACGCATGGTTGCGTCCGATACGGTTTGACCCCATCCCCGGGATCCGATACCGAGCGTCGTGCCGGTCGCGAGGTCGATTTCCCACCATGCCGGTTCCACGTCATGCCCCAATTGCCCGGGGGCCACCACGATTCGCCCCGCATTCAGCGCGTCCGCAATGCGCGCCTTGGCCGCATCCGACAAGGCGGAACCCTGTGAGGCGACATCGACACGGTGCCATTCCCCGGTCACGGCACCGCGTGACGCGAACAGCTCAGCAGTATTTCCGGACGGGCGGCCTGGCCGCGACATCGCCGCTTCCAGAATCGTGTCCAACACACCTTGCTCTAGTCGGATGCGGCCGACCGAAACGGGGTCGCTGGCGATAACACCAACATCGTTGACCACCAGGTCGAATGCATGCCGGACCGAATAATAATTGTCGAGTTCTACAGTGAAGTGTGTCGTCAGAACGTTCGGACTCCCGAGGTAGATCGACGAGCGGTTTGGGGAGAGCAAATATCGGGCCGTCGCCAGTCCGATAAGATCGAGAGCCATCAAAGGCTGAGCGTATGCCCTCTGAACCACCTCGTCGTCTTCGGCGCCGTTCGCGATTCGCACGATACCCGCAATCTGTGGACCGTGATTTGCCCAGTATTCGAGAGCGGCTCTCTGGAACGCGATCGGTGGCAGGTCGGCGCTGACGACCACGACGCGGTGGGTCCCGAGCAACGAAAGGCCGCGCTCGCGGCCAGTCAACGCGTCCAGCTCCAACTCCGCGATTTCCTCGCTCCTGCGACGAACCGGGCCGATGATGTCGAAAATTTCCCGTCGCAAAACCTTGAGTTCGCGCCCCGGCACTTCGAGGCGATATTCGAGCCAGAGAGCCGTAAGGTGAGTTGGATCCGACTCACTGGACCTCACCAGTCCCTGCAACGCCGCCGTGGCCTGTTCGGCACTACGCGCGACCGCTGCCCTCTCCGGATTGCGCTCGAGATTGCCGTGATGATCGAACCCCTGTTGCCGGATCGTATCGCGCCCGCGGCGCAGGACGGGAAGCCATTCTTCGGCCGTCTCGGCAATCGCCTCGGCCTCGCTGCCGGCGGTCGATCCATCGGGTGCCGGCTCGAATTGAAATGGTAAAAACTGAACCTCGAAATCGTGATACACGGACTCCGCCGCGCGCACTGTATGCTCCAACGGGATCTCTTCTGTCGTCTCGCCGGCATTCCAGCGTTCGATTACTACACGAAACGTCACCTTGTGGAAGAGCGAATCCGGCAACGCTCCAGGGGTGTGCCGCTCGAGGGGATCAGGGCGCATCGCCGCCAGCGGGCCGCTCAACAGGGGATCGACCACGGCCCAACCGTCGTCGAGCTTTGCTTCAATCCACCAATGGTCGGCCGCCGCTTCCTCGATCTCCCGATCAATGTGAACGGGAAGCGGTCCGACCAGTGTCGCGAGCTCAGCAGCTTCGCTCGCTGCTCTTGCCGCAGCCTCCATCACGGAATCGACAAAGAGCGGCTCGGGCGGCGCCAGAGCCTCAGCGGGCCTGTAGGCGTCAGACAAAATGGCTTTTACCGTGTCCGCGGCAAGCCGCCCCCGAACGAGACGCGCATCGTAGCCGGCGTCTTCGAACAACCGGGCAAGCAGAAGACTGCGATCGAGACTGTTGCCGGTTCGATCAAGGAGCACACCGTCGGCGCCGCGAAGAACACCGCGGTACGGTACCCAGCGCGTGTTCTGCTCGACCCAGAGCGAGATCGATTCGCTATCGTAATCGCTTGCTTCCAACACCGAATGGGTTTCGAACCGTTCGCGCGGGAGCTTCTGCAGGACTGCCCTTGCCTCGTCATGAGCCTCGCGGATG
>JAABSN010000275.1 GCA_011390385.1 Thioalkalivibrio nitratireducens
AACCCTGAAGCGGGATATGCAGGAGACCGTGCGCCAGTACAAGGCGACTCCCGGCGTCCTGATGTTTGCATTCGGCAACGAGAGCAACTACGGCCTGTCCTGGTCGAGCTTCGAGATCGAGAACCTGCCCGAAGGTGAGCAAAACACGGCCAAGGCACGTTACCTCTACAGCCTGTACGAAGAGGTCATCTCTGCCGGCAAGGAGATCGCTCCGAATCACCCGTTCAGCATTGTGAACGGGGACATCCAGTACATCGACCTGATCGCCGAACTCGTTCCGTCCCTCGACGTACTGGGCAGCAACGTTTACCGCGGCACGAGTTTCACGGACCTGTGGCAGCGTGTGGACGAGAAACTCGACCTGCCGGTCGTGTTCTTCGAATTCGGCAGCGATGCGTTCAATGCCCGCACCTTCCAGGAGGACCAGGCAGCCCAGGCCCTGATCCTGAAGGAGCAATGGCAGGAGATGTACAACAAGGCCTATGGCAACGGCGAAGAGGGCAACTCGATCGGCGGCTACATCTTCGAGTGGCGGGATGAGTGGTGGAAGTACCTGCAGACGGAAAATCTGGACATCCAGGACACCAACGCCTCGTGGTCGAACCAAGCGTACCTGTTCGACTGGACTCCCGACGGCAACAACATGAACGAGGAGTGGTTCGGCATCACCGCGCTAGGCCTGCCGAATGCGGAGGGCGTCTACACGGCTATCCCGCGCATGGCCTACGACGTGATGAAAGAGGTCTTCTCGCTGGATCCGTACGCGGCGTCCAGCAGCGAGATCAACTCGATGTTCGCCACCATGGACCTGGACTACTACGAACTGAGGGGCGATGTCCGTCGGATCAAGGCCGAGGTCAACGAGGCGAACCGCACCCTCAGGTTTACGGGCGGCAGGTTGCAGGCGGAATTCGTCACGCGCGGCGAGGACCAGCGCATCGAGGAGGACGGGGAGAATGCCCTCGAGTTCAGCGACGGCCAGATGGTGTTCCTGGACTTCGCCTTCCAGCCGAACGCGAAGCTGAACGGCCAGTTCACGCTCAACGTCCTCGGCGACGTCGCCGATAAGCGCCCCCTCGAATTCAGCTACGGTGACCGGGGACTGGAACGCGAGATCCAGGTGGCGACGGAGGAGGTCGAGGGCTTCCCGGTTACCCCGGTCAGGATCGACGACGGCCGGCGCATAGAGATCTATGACTTCAGTGCAGAGTACGAGGGCGAGAACTTCGACCTGGAAGCCTTCTACCATACGCCGCGCTTCCACTGGGGCTATGAAGGCGATTTCTTCGGTCTGGTCCGCGAGGCGACGGACATTTCGGGTATCGACGTGTGGGACGCCAGCGCGCCCTCGGGCGTCGAGATCCAGGGCAAGGGCAGCTGGGACGGGCTGACGCTCCTGTTCGGTCCCGAGGTCTACTGGGGCGCCAACCCGAAAGCGGTCGTGAAATATGACTTCGGCTTCGCGGACATGGACTGGACGTTCATCCACTCCGAGGACGTCGCGCGCCTGGGTCGCTCCGTCGGCGGCGCCGGGCAGACCGAGCGCCAGTCCCGGCAGACGACGATCTACGGCAAGAAGGAGTTTCTGAATGGCTGGGAACTCGAATTCGGCGGGCTCATGTCGGCGACGGAAAAGGTGGGCGAGACCTTCGATCGCGTCGGTAGCGACGGCAATATTTACGTCGATGAGATCGACTGGGAGGACACGCTCGGTTTCAAAGCCAAGCTCACCTTCCCTCTGCTGGGTACGCGCACCTACCTTTCGGCCCACCATGCCGGGCTGGTCGCGGACGGTGGGCAGCACCACAGGGTCTACGGCGTCCTGGATCCCAGCAATCTCCCTTATTCCGGCCTTGGCAACAAGCAGGAGTACGAGGCTGGCATGCAGATGTTCTTCGGGAATTTCATGGTCTTCCCGCGGTTGATGTACCGGGACAACCTGGTTCACGCCAATCCGCTCATCGAGCCGGAGATCGTAGACGGCATCCTGTCCCCGGGCACCAACCCGCGTAACCGGGACGCCGACCCGTTCGCGGTCCTCGGCAACCGCGAGGCGCGCTCGGCCGAGATCTATTTCACCTGGGATCCCACCGGCGCAACGCCATACTACGACTGGGACAATGAGTGGCGCGAGGATGCGCCGTTCGCGATCGATTTCGGCGGTACCTACACGGAGTTCCCGACCCGCACGGATTCTTACCGCTTCTTTTTCCAGCCCACCGACTCCAACGCGGCGTTCGGAGAGGGCTTGCCAGCCGAAGATGTCTGGACCGTTTCGAGCCGAATGACCTTCAATACGAGAAACCGGACCAAGCTGATATTGAAGGGGATCCGGGGCTTCCAACAGTCGACGGGTAGCCCGCAGGGCGGCACGCGCGACTTCTGGGAACTGCACGGCAAGGCCATCTGGGGTGGCAAGCACAGGCTGTCCGGCTATTTCATGAAGGATCGGTGGGGCCCGTACGATTTCTATCGCCAGTTCAACATCACTTTCCCGGAACAGGTCGAGCTGGATTATTCCTACCTGCTCGGACCGGGCTACACGGCGATTGCGGACGGGCTGTCTGAGGACCATGCGACCAAGATCGGCGTCCGTACCCTTTACCGTTCCTTCGGTGAAGGCTCGGAGGCCGAGGAAGAGTATCCGGGCAGTGATTACATCTTCAGCGTCAACGTCTATTTCATCTATCAGTTTTAGCGAAGCGCATGCACAGCCGAGGTAATATTGGAATGAGAGAGCTGAATCGACAACATGCCAGGCCGGCTTTGGGCAAGCACCTGCTCCTTGCCCTGCTCGGTACGGCCGCACTGGCCTCCGCCGGCTGCAGCGGCGAGCGCGACGCGGGCGATGGCGAGCTGATCAATTCAATCGTCCTGCCGACGGACGTGGTCCTCGACCTCTACTGCGCGGATGTCGGCGTCCACCCGGAGACCTGCGTCCTGGACGATCCGGAGAATCCGTTCGCGTCCACAACGATCATCGAGTTCGATGTCAACAACCCGGACGCCGAAAACAAGTTCGAGCTGTTCAACTCGTTGCCACCCGGGCCGTCAGGGGCGAAGGCGCGCTTCTACTTCTGGGCGACCGCGCTGGCGCAGCGTCCCTCGGGCGAGAACCAGTATTACACCGCGCTCGCACTGCACGAGTTGTACGATGCCAACAGCAACGCGATCTCGACGGACGAACTGGTCCGCGAGCAGGCGCTCAAAGCCTACCGGTCGTTGCTGGACAATTTCTTCGGTTCGGTCACGGTGTTCACATGCTGCCCGGGTGCGAGCCCGGACGGCGAGCCCGTCCCGTTCCCTGTTCCGCTCAACGAGCTAACGGCTGATGCCTTGTTCAGGACGGACGCCACTGGCTTCCGGCGGCTGGTCCCCGGCGACCCGATCCTCGTGCTGGGGCTTCTGCTCGACTGGGGTTATGCGTATCAGCCTGCGACGCCGCCAAATTTCGACAACGGGGTGGTGTCAGTCATCGGGGGCTGACCGGGGGCGAGGTGCGCGCAACAATCCTCACGAAGGCCCTGCTGATCGCGGGGCCTTTCCTTTTCTGGAAACCGGTCATGGCGGAAGCGATTCCCGTCGAACTGCAACAGACCCAGGAAGGCTGGGAGCTGCTTCGCGGCGGCGAGCCCTATTTCATTCGCGGCGCCGGCGGAAACCACTCGCTCGAGTTGCTGGCGGCGGCCGGTGCCAACTCCGTGCGCACCTGGGCTGCCGACGATCTCGAGCCGCTGCTCGATGAGGCGCATGCGCTCGGTCTCACGGTAACCGTGGGCCTCTGGCTGGGTCACGAGCGGCACGGCTTTGACTACGATGACCCGGAACAGGTGAACGAGCAGCGCGAGCGGGTGCGCCGGGCCGTACTCCGCTACAAGGACCACCCGGCCCTCCTGTTGTGGGGGATCGGCAATGAGATGGAGGGTTTCGACCAGGGCGACAACCCGGCCGTCTGGAAGGCCGTGAACGACCTCGCCGCCATGGTCAAGCGCCTGGACCCTCACCATCCGACGATGACGGTCACGACCTTCGTCCACGGCGAGCGCATCGAGTGGGTCCATCGCCGCAGTCCCGCCGTCGACATCCATGGCGTCAACGCCTACGGCGGCGCGCCGCTGGTCCCGGGGCTGCTGCGCGATGGCGGCGCGACGAAGCCTTTCGTGCTCACCGAGTTCGGCC
>JAABSN010000276.1 GCA_011390385.1 Thioalkalivibrio nitratireducens
CGTGAAAGTGCGTCTCTCAGCGCGGCGGATCCGCAGACTTCCACCTTTTTCTGTGCAGATCGGTGCAATTCGCTCCGCTCATTGGCACCCTACGCCTTTCATGACCGAGGGTGGCTGCCGACGCCATGGCAGTCAGCGTGAAAGATCCTGCGTAGGGTGCCGTGAGGCGCAGCCGAACCGCACCGATACCACGCCGGTCCTGGCTCCAAGCCGTAGTGGCCTCGAACGGTGCAATTCGCTGCGCTCATTGACACCCTACGGCTTCCATGTCGTCAGCGGTGACCGCCGGCGCCCTGGCAGTCAGTGTGGGATAGCCGTGCGAGACCCTACTGTCACGACCCGATGAATATCACTCGATCCGGCAGACGTCCTCGAACTCGAAACGCGGACTCCGCGGAAACAGGGCCTCTGGGCGACCATAACCCAGGTTGCAGAGGAAATTGACCCGCGTGCTCGTCCCGGCAAAAAAGGCCGCGTTGACCTGTTCGGGATCGAAACCGGACATCGGCCCGCAATCGAGCCCCAGTGCCCGGGCCGCCAGAATCAGGTAGGCACCCTGCAACGAGCCGTTGCGAAAGGCCGTAGCCTCGATGAGCGACTGGTTGCCGACAAACCAGGAGCGCGCATCGGTGTGCGGAAAGAGCTTGGGAAGGTGCTCGTGAAACTCGAGATCGTGTCCGATGACCGCGGTCACCGGAGCGTTGCGGGTCTTCTCGACGTTACCCTCGATCAGCGCCGGCAGGAGCCGGGCCTTGGCTTCGGGAGTCTTCACGAAAACGATACGGGCCGGGCTGCAGTTGGCGCTGGTGGGCGCCCAGCGCATCACGTTGAAGAGTTCTCGCAGCAGCTCGTCGCTGACCGTTCGATCCTGCCACTCATTGTGGGTGCGGGCATCGAAGAACAGCTGGTCGAGACATTGCACACTGACGGGTTCATTCATGAAGGGTTCCTCGGATTTTCTCGGATGGGACGAAAGCCACTCCGGCAGACGATCAGTCGGCCGCTTGCGGATGACTGATGCGGTGCTGCTGAAGAAAGCGATCGAGTTGATTGGCGAACGCCTGGCGATCGCGCTGGTGCAACGGAGCCGGACCACCGGTATCGACACCCGAGGCACGCATGGTCTCCATGAAGTCCCTGATGTCGAGGCGCGATCGGATGGTATCGGCACTGTACATTTCACCGCGCGGATTCAGCGCATGTCCGCCCTTGTCGATGACTTCTGCGGCCAGGGGAATGTCAGCGGTGACGACGAGGTCACCCGGTTGTACCCGGGCAACGATTTCATTGTCGGCGACATCGAACCCCGATCCGACCTGGATCATGCGCACATAGCGTGACGGAGGCACCCGAACCGGCTGGTTCGCCACCAGCGTCACCGGCACCCGGGTACGTTCCGCGGCACGGAACAGAATCTCCTTGATTACAACGGGGCAGGCATCGGCATCAACCCAGATCTTCATCACGGATACCTCGGTGGGGGGAAGCGTTGCGCGTGGCCCGGACTCCTCGCACGAGACGGTACGGTCCACTCGAATGCCCCGTCAAGCAACCGGATACGGAGCCCATGGGCTACTGGGAGGCTCGGCGTTCTCAGCGTGCTACCATCTGCGCCATTACAGAACAGGATGATCAGGGCTGAACAATGGCGGGGTCACTCAAGGACCAACTGTTGAAGGCTGGCGTCGCCAGCAAGAAGCAGGCGAAGGATATCGAGCTGGAGAAACGCAGGAAACGGAAGCAGGGCAACCATCAGGCCAGCAGGGAAGACCAGGAACGGGCCGCGGCGATCGAGGCGGCACGATTGCAGAAGATCGAGAAGGACCGGGCGCTGAACGCGCAACGCAAGGAGGCACAGACTCGCCGCGCTGTCCAGGCCGAGATCCGGCAACTGGCCGAACAACACGGCGTTCAGCCGCCCGCCAACGCCGACATCCGTTACCAGTTCGTCTGGAACGGCAAGGTTCGCTCGTTGTGGGTCGATGCGGACCTGCAGGGCCGGCTGGCCGCCGGCACCCTGGGCCTCGTGGTGATCGACAAGGACTTCGTACTGGTCCCCGCTGCAGTCGCCGAGCGGATCGGCCAACGCGACCCGGCGGCCATGGTTGGAAATGACGACACGGGCACGAGGACGACGCCAGCAGAAGAGGCAGAGTACGCTGATTTCCCCATCCCGGACGACCTGCACTGGTAGGCGCAAAACTGCCGTCTCTTGCTGAACGAATGGTCCCGGAACCTTCGCCCGTCTCACGCAGACGTGTCGACGGTACCCGAATCGTGCAGGTCCAGATCGACCATCAACTCGTTGGCCAGGCTTTCAAGATCGTCCTGAAGATCGTGGAGGCTGGTTTCGGCGGGCATACTGAGATCACCGCGCGCCCGGAACAGCGGTTCGCCCGACATCGAGGCCGGTTCGCACCCGGTCTCCAGCGTATCGATCGACACTCCATGGCTCGCCAGAACAGCCGAGATATCCTGGACGATTCCGGGGTGATCGTGGCCGATCAGTTCCATCTGCACCCGATGCCGAACCGGAGCCGCAACCTCCAGGCCGCGTTCAACCGTAACCTGCAGACCCTCAGCCTCCAAACCGCGTAACACCGCCTCCAGGCGATCCGCCGCCGTCGCGTCGACTTCCAGCCGCACGACACCGGCGAAACGCCCCGCCCATTGCGCCATGTGGCTTTCCAGCCAGTTCCCGCCCGCAGCTGTGGTGCGCGACGCGACCAGACTGACCAACCCAGGGCGGTCCAGCCCGAGCAGCGTGACGATTAGCGATGTCTTCATTCTCCATTATCCCCTTGATCAGACCTTTCGATGGTTCATGGTAAGGGATATTCCGCCGGGAAACCCACAGATCGCCAAGGACCTACCAGAGTGACCGGACTTGAGTGGAACACGCGTTTTCACTTAGCCCGTTGGCGCGCTGTTCGGCAAACGCCTGTGCAATTCGTGCATCGTGGTCGTAGATATCCGGGCGGAACACGAGGCTGCCATCGTCCGCCGTGTCGGCGGTCCAATAAGCCATCCGAATCGGAACCGGTCGTTCCAGATGGAGATTGGTGGTACGCCCGCTGTCCACCAACGCGGCGACGTGCTCCGCCGCGGCATCACTCCCCTCCTCGATCAAAAGGTTCACCAGCTCCATCGTTCGTTCGACCCTCACACATCCCGAACTGAACGCGCGCCGGTCCTCCGCGAATCCCTGCTGGCTGGGCGTGTCGTGCAGATACACGAGGAACGGATTCGGAAACCGGATTGCCACTCGGCCCAACGCATTGTGCGGACCAGCAGACTGCCGCAGCATGATACCTTCGGGAGAGTGCCAGTCGACCCGCTGGGGATCCAGCCTGTTGCCTGCGTAATCCAGTACTGCGATCCTCTGCCGTTCAAGAAAGCTGATATCCTCCCGGATCTTCGGCAGCATATCGTCCCGCAGAATCGTCGGGGGCACGGTCCAGGTGGGGTTGAAGGTCAGATGTGTGATCATGGATTTGAGACGCGGAGTGGCCCGGGCGGATCGCCCGATCTGGGCGCGGGCCTTCCAGACCGTCTCACCATCACGTACGAAACGAAGCCGGGCTCCCGCGATGTCCACGAGCACGTATGTAGTCACCGGATCCCGGGCGAGCCAACGCATGCGTTCGAGATTGATTCGGACCTGCTCCAATCTGACAGATACAGGCACGTTGAGTGCTTTCAGGGTCTCGGGGCCGACGATGCCATCGACCCGCAGATGATGAGAACGCTGAAACGCCATCACCGCCTCGGCAAGCTCCTCGTCATAGAGCGCATCGACATGCGAGGCGTGGAGCAGACTTCGAATCGTCCACGCGGGATACGGTCTCGAGGCTTCCGACAATCGCTGGCGCAATGCAGGCACACGCGGATCACGCATGCCCTCGCGCAGCAGCGGGCCGGCGGGAATCACCGGCCAGTCGAGAACCGCGGCCCGATGCCAGAGATCCGCATACGCTTTCTCCAGAGACCGGTAACGTGTCGTCTGCGGACGGACCTCCTCGATGACTCCTTCGATGTCATCGAGCATCACGCTGGCGAGCAACACGATCGGTGTCCAATCTGCGTCCAGCGACTCGACTCCGTCCGAATGCCACACCGGATCGAATTCGTCCGGATTCAGCCGCCCCAGCCGAAGATGCAGCAACGCGGTG
>JAABSN010000277.1 GCA_011390385.1 Thioalkalivibrio nitratireducens
CTCGAGCCGGTTGTGCAGCGTACCGCCGCGGCGATAAATCTCGATGGCGCCACTGCGGATATAGTGCAGGTCGTTGATGGCTTCGTCGCGATGAAGGATCTCGGTGCCGGCCTTGAAGTAGGCGACATCGATGCTGCTGGCCACAGTATCCAGCAACGCGTCGGAGAGCCCGTCAAAAGGCGCAAATCGCGCCATGTGTTGACGAATTTCCAGTACTTCGACGTCCATGGGTCGATCCCGGTGGTAATTATTTTACCAACCAGTGTGGTAGGCATGGCTTGGCCTGTAAAGGCGATCGCCTGATCTGCGCCGGAACGGCGCTAGCCGGGCGCGCGCGATGCCTAGTTCGTGCGGCGCGCGCCGTACAGCATCTGCACGCCATGAACGTCGCCAGGCTGCAGATCGTAGTGCGCCTCGTCATACTTGAACGACATGACTTGCCCGGACGGGCCAGCGTGATCGAGGCCGATAGCGTGACCGATTTCATGCACGAGTGTGTAGCGGATATCGAAAGCCTCGATATTGCCATCGAAGCCGATCTTCCACTGGTGTTCGGGATTCAAACAGGCGACGGCCTGCTGGATAACCCGAACCCCCTGTGATCCGTCGCCGCCGGATATGACATTTGCATACGCACGTCCCCGCGGCCGACCCTGTGCGCCGATCAGGATGTCCGCCTCATCGGGATCCTCGGCCTTGAGAAACCTGATGTCGGCTGCAGCTTCCCACAAGCGAAACGCCGCAGCGGCCTCCTCATGGAGGGTTTCCAAGGAAATACCGTGGCGAACGCCGAGTTGCTCGATGGGGACCAGTTCCTCGCAATTGCGCTCGCCATCGAAGCGCCGGGCGGTATTGACGAAAGCGTAAGTCACTGTCGCGCCGACACCGAGGGCGGCGTCACCCCACTTGACGTGATAACCATCGAGGGTCAAAAGCCGAAATCGGCCGTCATCGGGGAGCCTGGCCACAGCCGTGCTCGACGCGACGGCACAAAGCACGAGCAGCCGGAAGGTGGCGAGCAGGTGGCTTGCAGTGGTTTTCACGATGGAATCCCCGGTTGGCGTTGCGGCGGCTAACGCGCTTCTGGGGACTTACTGTAAGGGTCGACAGCCCGGTCCTCCGGCACTGCGTCACAGAAAACACAGACCGCCAGGCCTGCTCCCGCCGTGTTTTTCGCGTTGTGAACCGGCTGACGAAAAACGCCCTGTTGACGACCCGTCGATCGAGTCGCCACGGAGCGGCTTGCCGCGGTCCTTCGGGGGGCGTTCAGGCCTTGATTTTCTGCCCCCACCGGGCCTGGAAGGCGCCGGCGAGTGGCAGCGGCACACGACGCGGCAAACGCAGGTGGAGCTTCCGCTTGGAAAGGAAAATCCACTTGTGCTCGAGGAAATTCAGGCTCGCGGCCAGGTCCCATATCGGCGGCAATACGTAGACCACGCGCCGGGCCACGCGCCGCAGTTCCCTGTCCAGTGCATCCGGGTCATCGACGTGCTCGGCGGTATGTGAGCACAGCGCGATATTGAACTGCCGGTCGCTAAACGGCAGCTCGTAGATCGAACTCACTTTCACGAAACCCGGCAGATCGGCGTGTTGCACGATATCCACGTTGACGCCGCCGGCATCAGTTGTGCCGCAGCAGACGTTGAGGTCCCAGCGGCGCCGGGCAACGATCCGTTGCTTGATAATGCGGTAGCTGAGGTGATGCAGGCCGAAGAGAATTGCGGCGATGGCCCCGAGGCTCGTCACAATAAGCAATACAGTCATCTTTGAACCCACCCTCAAGAATTTCCGCGCAGAGAATATAAGGCCCGCGCGCTATGCGGATACAGATATTTTCAGGTTCTACCCAGCTGCAATCCGCCAACCACGACGATCGTCACGAGCACGGGGATCACGACGGTGACCACGGCGATATCACGGTATGCCTCACGATGACTCAGCCTCATGATCGTCAGCAGGGCCACCACGGCGCCGCTGTGGGGAAGTGAATCCAGCCCGCCACTCGCCATCGTCCCTATGCGGTGGATTAACTCCAGCGGAACGCCCTGTTCCGCGAACACCGGGGCGAGAGAGGCCATGAATATCTGTAAGCCACCCGATGCGGACCCCACCAATCCGGCCAGTACATTGACGGCGAGTACCATTGACATGAGCGGCGGCAAGTCGACTCCCGCCGCAAAGGCGACGAACGCAGCAAATCCCTGCGTCTGGCTGACCACGCCACCAAAGCCAATGACCGCGGCCGTGTTGATCAGCGGCATGATCGCATCATCGGCACCCTTTCCCAGCATGTTCATCGGGGCCCGACGCAACGACGGGAAGAGCAGCAGGCAACTCAAGGTACCGAGGACCAGGGCGAAACTCGGCCACGCCACAGGTTCCGCCCTGGCCAGCTCTGCAATTCGCCCCGCGAGCGATCCAGAGTCCGGGCCCGTGACCCCAGGCATAAGCTTTGGCACGACGATGGTAACGAGGACGATGGCGATGGGAACGAGCGCTTGCGCCCAGTGCGGCCCCGCCCCTGAGATATCCGGCGCGGAAGTCTCCCCAGCATCGCCAGGCGCCGCGACACCCATGGTGCCGGCGCGTCGACGCTGCCATTCCAGATACCACATTCCAAGCAGGAACATCAGTACCCCGCCAACAACCCCAACCCAGGCCCCGGCGTATAAATCCGTTCCGAGCGAGGTGGCCGCAATGACATTCTGCACGGATGGAGTACCAGGCAACGCGGTCATAGTGAACGTCCCACCCCCGAGCGCGACTGCTGCCGCCAGCAGCCGGCGCGGGATGGCGGCCTGTTCGATTAGCTTGAAGCCGAGCGGCAGGACGGCGAACAGCACCACGAACAACACGACCCCCCCGTAAGTGAGGAGTGCGCAGGCCAAAACCACGATCCACAGTGCGCGATGAGCGCCCAGCCAGGTGGCCAGCGCGGTCCCGATGCTGGAGGCCGCCTGGCTCTCCGCCATCGCTCGGCCAAATATTGCACCAGTAACAAAAAGGAGAAAAAAGCGACCGGCGAACGTGAATGCACCGAGTGGACCGGTGCTGTAGTCGCGCGCCAGGGCGGCAAAGGGATCCAGCCCGTTACTCAACGCGACAAGCAATGCCGCGAGTAGCGAGGCCACGACGATATTGATGCCGCGCAGAGCGAGCAAGATGAGGAGCGCCAGTCCCGCAACCAGTCCAAGATACTCCAGCATGGCTCCCCCGACGTTTAGCGTCTCAATCGTCCAGAACGCAGCACGTCTCGCGGGACCTGAGTGCGTTTCAACATCCAGCGCTCGTGTCTTTCGCCGATTATGTTGCCTTGAGGATGAGGAATGGTATACCCAACGAAAAAACGTGCCGTGCAGTTCGTTCAGTTATTACTAATCTGTATTCATGGCGAATATCAAGCTTTTCGCCCGTGCCGGATATGCTTCGCGTGGCATCGTGTACGTGATCGTGGGCGGGCTCGCGGTCTTCGCGGCCTTTGGCGAGGGCGGCAGCACCACCGACAGTCGGGGCGCCTTGTATACCGTGTTGACTGCGCCCTTCGGAAAGGCCCTGTTGGCGACGCTCGCTGCGGGTCTGCTGTACTACGCGGCATGGCGACTGGTGCAGGCCGTGCTCGAGGCTGATTGCCACGGCACCAGCGCCAAGGGCTGGTCATCCGCGCTGGGCTCGCGGTCAGTGGCCTTACCTACATCAGCCTCGGGTTGTTCGCGATGAGCCTGGCATTGGGGATGGGGTTCGGTAGCGGCTCGGCGGGCAACGGTTGGAAACCAAGAGTTGACAGCGAAATTGCTGAGCCAGCCCGCGGGCATGCGGCTGGTCATCGCCGTCGGCGCCGTGATCATCGGCATCGGTGTCGCTCATTTCGTCAAGGCCTGGAAAGGCAGTTTCGAACGGCATTTCGAGATGAGCGAAGACGAGCGGGATGTCATCGAGCCCGTGAGCCGTTTCGGCCTCGTGGACCGGGGGATCTCTTTCATGATCATCGGCGGGCTCTTCATCACTGCTGCCGTGCAGCATGACCCCGACAAAGCCGGTGGACTGAGCGATGCCTTCCACACCCTCCAGCAGCAGCCACCCGCCAGCACATCGGTCAGCCAGTGCACGCCGAGGTAGACACGGGTAAGGCCATCAGGAGCGTCATCAGCACAGCCACGCTCAGCAGGTAAACC
>JAABSN010000028.1 GCA_011390385.1 Thioalkalivibrio nitratireducens
GGCCACGGCCACCACCACGAACACCAGCCCGAACACCAGGGGCACGTTCATCCCCTCGTCGGCAGCCGCCAGTGCCGCGGCGACGGTTGCGATGTCCAGGCTCCCGGTCATGCCGTAAATCATCGACAGTCCGTACAGCAGCAGACCCGAGGCCAGCGCCCCGAGCACGAAGTACTTCATCGCAGCCTCGGAGGCACGGGGTGAATCCCGCCAGAAGGCGACCAGCGCGTACGAGACCAGCGCCAGCAGTTCCAGCCCCAGGTACAGGGTCAGGAAGTTGTGCGCCGAGATCATCACCATCATTCCCAGCACACCGAACAGCCCGAGCACGTAGAACTCGCCCTTGTGGATGTCACGGTCGATCAGGTAGGGACGTGAATACAGGAACACGAAGAAGCTGACGACATACATCGCCAGCTTCAGCACGTCGCTCATCGGATCGGCGACGAAGGTGCCGTGGAAGGTAATCTGCGTCTCTGGACCGGCCAGCCAGAGTGTAAGGCCCGCGGCGCCGATCAGGGTTGCCTGGACCAGACCGTAGGTGATGTCGCGGCGAGAGTCGGGGAGGAAGACGTCCAGTACCAGGATCAGGCAGGCCATTCCCAGCACGAACATCTCGGGCACCGCGGGCAGGAAGGCTGGAATCTCGAAATTCATGTCAGGTCCTGTATCAGAGCGCAGGCAGCTTCGACTGTGCGATGTGGGCCACGAGCTGGTCGATGGTGGCATTCATCACGTCGAGCAGCGGGGCCGGCCAGACGCCAAGCAGCAATACGAAAAACGCGAGGACGGCCATGATGAAGAACTCGCGGCGGTCGAGATCCTGCAGCTTGGCGACGTTTTCATTGCCGATCTCACCGAAGATCACCCGCTTGACCAGCCAGAGCGTGTAGCCGGCGGCCAGGATCAGCGTGGTGGCCGCGAGGAAGGCGAGCCAGAAATCGGCACGGAAGGCGGCGAGGATCACCATGAACTCGCCGACGAACCCGGAGGTTCCCGGCAGCCCGGTATTGGCCATCGCGAACAGCACGAAGAAGGCCGCGAACCAGGGCATGGTGTTCACCACGCCGCCGTAATCGGCGATATTGCGGCTGTGCAGGCGGTCGTAGAGCACGCCCACGGCGAAGAACATCGCCGCGGAAATGAAGCCGTGCGAAATCATCTGCACCATGCCACCGGCGATGCCCATCGAAGCCCCGGACCAGTCACCGGTGTTGCGGAAGATCATGAAGGCGATGAAGAAGCCGAGGGTGACAAAGCCCATGTGCGCAATCGAGGAATACGCGATCAGCTTCTTCATGTCGCTCTGCACCAACGCCACCAGCCCGATGTAGACGACGGCGATCAGCGACAGGGTAATCACCAGGACGTCCAGCACCGCAGCGGCGTCCGGGGTGATCGGCAGACTGAAGCGCAGGAAGCCGTAACCACCGATCTTCAGCATGATCGCGGCCAGAATCACCGAGCCTCCGGTCGGCGCCTCGACATGCGCGTCGGGCAGCCAGGTATGGACCGGGAACATCGGAATCTTCACCGCGAACGCCGCGAAGAACGCCAGGAAGATCAGGATCTGCGCCGTCATCGGCAGCGGCAGCTGGTGGAAATCGAGGATCGCGAAGCTGCCGGACTGCAGGTACATGTAGATCAGCGCGATCAGCATGAACACCGAGCCGAGGAAGGTGTAGAGGAAGAACTTGATCGTCGCGTACACGCGTCGCGGCCCACCCCAGATGCCGATCGCCAGGAACATCGGGATCAGCATCGCCTCGAAGAACACGTAGAACAGCACCGCGTCGAGCGCCGAGAACATGCCGATCATCAGACCCTGCATGATCAGGAACGCCGCCAGATAGTACGCCACGCGCTCCTTTACCGAACGCCAGGCGGCAATCACCACCAGGACCGTCGTCAGCGTGGTCAGCAGGATCAGCGGCATCGAGATGCCGTCCACGCCCAGGTGGTAGTGAATGTTGAAGGTCGCGATCCAGGGCGTGAACTCCTGAAACTGCATCGCCGACGTGCCGCGCTCGAACGCGAACCACAGCAGCAGGCTGGCGGCAAAGGTTGCCAGCGCCACCGACAGCCCCAGGCGCAGCGCGACCGCCGGCGCGTCACGTCCAGCGGCGAGCGTCATGAAGCCGCCCAGGATCGGCAGCCAGATCAGCAGACTCAGGATGGGCCAGTCAGCAATCATGGTCGTTCCTTGATGGAGCCGCAGCATGCCTGGACATCGCACCGGCGCCGGGAGGATTTGGAGCAGTGAGCATGGCGGTGGTCATTCAGATCACAAAGGCGAAGATCAGGACCAGCAGGCCGATGATCATCACGAAGGCATAATGGTAGAGGAAGCCGGTCTGAATGCCGCGCGCGCGCGCCGCGATCCAGCCGACCGAGCGCGCGGTCCCGTTGACCAGCAGGCCGTCGATCACCATGGCATCGCCATAGCGCCAGAGCCAGCGGCCGAGGCCGCGCGACCCGGCTGCGAAGACCCGGTCGTTGAACGTATCGAATCCGTATTTCTCCTCCAGGATGCGCACACCGAACCGCAGCCGCTCGGCGATCAGCGGCGGCAGATCGGGGCGTTTCAAGTACAGGAACCAGGCCGTGCCGAGGCCGGCCATCGCGAGCCAGAAGGCCGGCAGCATCAGACCATGCAGTACGAAAGGCACCACGCCGGTATAGCTCTCGCCCTTCCTGGCCAGCACGTCCTGCGCTTCCAGCACGAACAGGCTGTCGGCGAAGAAGTCACCGAACAGCATCGGACCGATGAAATAGCCCGCGACCACCGACGGGATCGCAAGCAGGATCAGGGGCACGGTCACGACCCATGGCGATTCCTTCGGCTGGTGCGGCCCATGGTCATGGGCGCCGTCGTGGTCGTCACCGTGGTCGTCACTGTGGTCATCGCCATGATCCGGCATGTACTTGTGCGCCTGGTCGTAGCGCTCCTTGCCGTGGAATACCATGAAAAACATGCGGAAGGTGTACAGTGCAGTCACGAACACCCCGAGCAGCACCAGCCAGTAGGCAAAACCGGCGCCAGGGGTCTCGGAGTACCCCACCGCTTCGATGATCGCGTCCTTGGAAAAGAAGCCGGAGAAGAACGGAAATCCGATCAGCGCCAGCGAGCCGATCAGCGCGGTCGCGTAGGTGATCGGCATGTGCCGGCGCAATCCGCCCATCGCCCGCATGTCCTGCAGGTGGTGCATCGCGATGATCACCGAACCCGCCGCGAGGAACAGCAGTGCCTTGAAGAAGGCATGGGTCATCAGATGGAACAGGCCGGCCGCGTAGGCCGAGGCACCGAGTGCAACGGTCATGTAACCGAGCTGCGACAGCGTCGAGTACGCGACCACCCGCTTGATGTCGTTCTGCACCAGACCGATCAGGCCCATGAAGAACGCCGTGATCGCGCCGATCACCAGGATGAAGCTCAGTGCGGCCACCGAGAATTCGTACAGCGGCGACATCCGCGCGACCATGAAGATACCGGCGGTGACCATGGTCGCGGCATGGATGAGCGCCGAGATCGGCGTCGGGCCCTCCATCGAGTCGGGCAGCCACACATGCAGCGGGACCTGGGCCGATTTGCCCATCGCACCGATGAACAGGAAGACCAGCGCGACGTCGAGCAGTCCGAAGGTACCGCCCGGCCACAGGGTGATCGTGGCGTCGCGCATCGCCTCCGCTTCGGAAAAGACCTCGGTGTAGTTCAGGCTGCCGGCGTAGAAAACCAGTGTCGCGATCCCGATCAGGAAACCGAAATCGCCGACCCGGTTGACGATGAACGCCTTCATGTTGGCGTAGATCGCGGTCGGGCGCTTGTACCAGAAGCCGATCAGCAGATACGAGACGAGTCCCACCGCCTCCCAGCCGAAGAACAGCTGCAGGAAGTTGTTCGCCATCACCAGCATCAGCATCGAGAAGGTGAACAGCGAGATGTAGGCGAAAAAGCGCTGGTAGCCTGAATCGTCGGCCATGTAGCCGATGGTGTAGATGTGCACCATCAGCGACACGAAGGTGACCACCAGCATCATCATCGCGGTCAGGTTGTCGACCAGGAAGCCGATCTCGAAATGCAGCCCGTCGCTGACCATCCAGGTGTATACGGTCTCGTTGTAGACCGGGGTACCCCCGAAGACATGGGCATGAAAGACCACAGCCGAGAGCAGGAACGAGACCGCAACCCCGAGGATGGTCACGCTGTGCGCACCCACGCGGCCGATCTGCCGCCCGAACAGGCCGGCGACGACCGCACCGAGCAGCGGCGCCAGAACGATGATCAGATATACCGTATCCATGGCGCCCTACCCCTTCATTGCGTCCAGATCCTGGACGTTGATGGTGTTTCGGTTGCGGAACAGCAGCACGAGAATCGCAAGGCCGATGGCAGCCTCTGCCGCGGCGACGGTCAGGATGAAGAAAACGAACACCTGACCCGCGAGGTCCTGCAGGAAGAACGAGAACGCGATGAAATTGATGTTCACCGCGAGCAGCATCAGCTCGATGCACATCAGCAGAACGATCACGTTCTTCCGATTCAGGAAGATGCCGGCCACGCTGATCGAAAACAGCAGCGCAGCGAGCACCAGGTAGTGCGACAGCGTAATCATGGTTTGGCCCTGATTTCCCAGTGAGGGTCCGGTCGCCCGAATCCCGTCTGCATTACGGGCGGCGCTCTGGCCGCCAGGCGTCGTTAATTGTTCTTGTCCTGCGGGCTCCCGCTCCGTCGATCCCTGTTCTTCTGCACGTCTCTGGACACGGACTCCATCGGCACCAGTCGCACGCGGTCCCCGCGGCGTGCTTTCACCTGGGTTGCCGGGTCCACGTACTTGGTATCCGGTCGCCGCCGCAGTGTCAGTGAGATCGCGGCAATGATCGCCACCAGCAGGATCACCGCCGCGATCTCGAACGGGTAGACATACTCGGTGTAGAGAATCGCACCCAGTTGCGCGGTGTTCGAATAGTCCGCGCCCGCTCTTTCCGGCACTTCCATCGTGATGAACCGGGTGATCACCAGCGTCAGCACTGTGGCCATGGCCGCGGCAACCACCAGTCCTGCCGGCAGAAACTCCGCGAAACCCTCACGCAGCCGCGCGATGTTGATATCCAGCATCATCACCACGAACAGGAACAGCACCATGACCGCACCGACATAGACGAGCACCAGCACGATGGCCAGGAACTCGGCCTCGAGCAGCAGCCAGATCGCAGCCGCAGTGAAGAAGGCCAGCACCAGGAACAGCGCCGCATGCACCGGATTGCGCACGCTGATCATCGCCAGCGCAGCACCCAGCAGGATCGCGCCGAAGACGTAGAAAAGGATCAATTCAAAGGTCATCGTCGGTCCCTGGCTCAGCGGTAGATCGCGTCCGCCGAACGGGCGGCCGCGATCTCCTTCTCGTAGCGATCGCCGATCGCGAGCAGCTTGTCCTTGGTCATGATCTGTTCGCCCCGGTTTTCGAAATGGTATTCGAAAATATGCGTCTCGACGATCGAGTCGACCGGACACGCCTCTTCGCAGAATCCGCAGTAGATGCACTTGAACAGATCGATGTCGTAGCGGGTGGTCCGCCGGGTTCCATCGGCACGCTGTTCGGAGTCGATGGTGATCGCCAGCGCCGGGCAGACCGCCTCGCACAGTTTGCAGGCGATGCAGCGTTCCTCCCCATTGGGATAACGGCGCAGCGCATGCAGACCCCGGAAGCGCGGCGACATCGGCGTCTTCTCTTCCGGGTACTGCACGGTGAACTTGCGCGCGAACAGGTAGCGCCCGGTCAGACGCAGACCCAGCAGCAATTCCCACAGCAGGAAGGTCTTGAAGAAGTTGCGGATCGCGGTCATGTCAGATTCCTCCGCTGGCCGGGATGGGACTCAACGAAAAGTCCAGTCTGGAGAGTTCCGTGAGGCACAAGCCGGACCGAACCATGGTGGACCACGCGGCCCTCCCGCACGCTCCGATGCCGGGCGGTGCAATTCGCTGCGCTCATTGGCACCCTACGCCTTCCAGCGTCCGGAGTGGCAGGTATGGCGATGATCTTCAGGCAAACCATGGACCCACCTTCAGGAAGATCAGTACGCCCAGCACGAATAGCCATACGATGGTGATCGGGATCAGTACCTTCCAGCCCAGGCGCATGATCTGGTCGTATCGGTAGCGGGGAAACGTCGCCCGGAACCAGAGAAAAAGGAACAGGAAGAAGGCGGTCTTGATCAGGAACCAGTGCATGCCGGAATCAAACAGCCAGCCGATCACCGGCACGGCGAACACACCCTCCGGCACGATCCCCTGGAAAGGCGACAGCCAGCCGCCGAAGAACAGGATCGCCGCCAGCGCCGAGATCAGGATCATGTTCGCGTATTCGGCCAGGAAGAAGACCGCAAACGCCATGCCCGAATACTCGACGTGGAAGCCGGCAACAATCTCGGACTCTCCCTCGGCCACGTCGAACGGCGCGCGGTTGGTTTCGGCGACGCCGGAAATGAAATAGACCAGGAACAGCGGGAACAGCGGCAGCAGGAACCAGTGGTAGATGCTGCCTTCCTGCGCCAGCACGATCTCACCCACATTCAGGCTGCCGGACGCCATGATCACGCCGACCAGCGCGAACCCCATCGCGATTTCGTAGGAAACGATCTGCGCCGCCGAGCGCAGCGCGCCCAGCAACGCGTATTTCGAATTGGAAGCCCAGCCGGCGATGATGATTCCGTACACACCCAGCGAGGTCAGGGCGAGCAGGTAGAGCAGTCCCGCGTTGACATCGGCGAGCACCATGCCATCGTCGAAGGGGATCACTGCCCAGGCCGCCAGCGCCGGCGCGATCGCAAGCACCGGCGCGCTCAGGAACAGGAAGCGGTTGGCGTTGGTGGGAAGAATGACTTCCTTGGTCAGCAGTTTCACCGCGTCCGCGATCGGCTGCAGCCATCCGCGCGGCCCCACCCGGTTTGGCCCGATCCGCACCTGGATATACCCGATCACCTTGCGTTCGGCATAGGTCGTGTAGGCCACCGCCAGCATCAGGGGAGCCACGATCAGGGTGATCTTGGTGAGGATCTGCATCACCACCGGCAGGCTGTAGAAGCTTTCCATGAGCCATTCAAACATGCGTCATTCCTTGTCAGGCCCGCGCCAGGGTCACGGTGTTTCCGGGGGCACCGAGATCAGCCAGCGCGGCACCGCCGGCGACCGTTACCGCAATCCCGACCGGGATCGACGAATCCAGCACCAGTGTCAGTTCGGCATCGTGGCGGCCCTGGCGGACACGGACCCTGGCCCCGTTCTTGTGGGGGCCCGCGGATTGCGGATTCACGGATATCGAATCCGCGCGCCGGCCCTCCGGCGAATCCTGTAACGGCAGCGAACGGCGCACCAGGGGATCGCAGGAGTACAGACCATGTACCTGCATCCGCGTCAGCCCATCGACCGTGGCGGGGGTCTCGACATGCGCCAGGCGCAGATCGATCTGGGTACTGAACGCCTCATCCGGCAATTGCTGCCGGAGCTCGTCCCGAATCTCGCGCGAACCCAGATGGTCCATCCCCTGCACATTGAGCAGGTTCCCGAGGACGCGCCAGACTTTCCAGCCAGGCCGTACCTCGCCGGGCGCGCGGGCCGCGCCGTTGAAGCTCTGCCACCGACCCTCGAGGTTGACCAGCGTACCCGAGGTCTCGAACCCGGTTGCCACCGGCAGCAGGACGTCGGCCACGGCCTCGAGATCCCGTCCTGCGAAGGCATTCACCGCCACGACCAGACCCGCACTGTCAAGGGCACGCAACGCGAGCCGCGGGTCGGCGAAATCACGCTCGGGGTCGATCCCGGCCAGCAGGAAGAGATCGCGGCCCTGTTCCAGCATCGAAGGTACGTTGGCGCCGGTTTCGGCTTCCGCCCCACCGACGCCGCGATGGGGCACACACCCGGCCAGCCAGGCTCCAGAAGCATTGGCGCCCGGCGGCAGGTATCCAAGCCGCGCATTGGTCACGCGCGCGATCCAGCCCGCCAACGCCCGCAAGGTCGAAAACGCGGGACTGGCCAGCGCCTCGGCTCCAAGGAGCACATGGGCCTGGTCGCCCTCGGTCAGCGCCGACGCGATACGCCGCTGTGCCTCAACGGCGTCCGCATCGTCCGTGGCTGCCGCCGAGACCACGTCCGCAAGCACCCTGGGCAGCTTCGCACCCGCTTCGGCGAGTTTTCCGGCGACACCGGCCAACCCGAGGACCTGGCTACGGACGCCTCCCAGCAACTGCGCCTCGGTCGAATACGTGAGATCCAGCGCATGGGTCGTGATCGCGCTGACCCGCGCTCCCTTCAGCCCTGCCTTGCGCAGGCGGTGGGCGAGCATCGGCTGTTCGCGGCGGGGGTTGCAGCCGACCAGCAGCACCGCGTCCGCTCGCTCCAGGTCTTCGATGCTGCTGCCCAGCCAGGGAAACAGCGGTGCCGCAGCATCATCGCTGAAGTCCAGCTGGTCCAGACGATGGTCGATGTCCTTGACACCGAGCCCGCGCAGCAACTTCTGCGCAAGGTAGAGTTCCTCGAGCATCAGCGACGGTGAAAGCAGAGCGCCGATCCGTTCCGGTGCCGTCGTCCGCAGGCCCTCGGCGACAACCGCAAGCGCCTGTTCCCAGGTCGCATCCTGCCAGGTGCCGTTGCGTTTGATGCGCGGCCGCGTGAGGCGATCCTCTGCGTACAGCCCGGCATAGCTGAAGCGGTCGCGATCGGAGATCCAGGTCTCGTTCACCGCCTCGTTTTCCCGCGGTACGACCCGCATCACCCGGCCGTTGTGCGTATGCACGAACAGGTTGGAACCGACGCCATCGTGAGCGGCCACGGTCGGCGCCTGCCGGTACTCCCAGGCCCGCGCCCGATAGCGCGATGGTTTCGCGGTCAGCGCACCGACGGGACAGAGGTCGATGACATTGCCCGACAGTTCGTGGCTCACCGTGCTCTCGACGTAGGTGCCGATGCGCATGTGCTCGCCGCGTCCCGTGGCACCGAGTTCGCGCACGCCGGCAATCTCCTCGCCAAAACGGACGCACCGGGTGCAGTGGATGCAGCGGGTCATCTCGGTCTCGATCAGGGGTCCGATATCCCGATCCTTGACCACCCTTTTGGCCTCGGTATAGCGCGACACGCTCTCGCCGTAGCCCATCGCGACGTCCTGCAGTTCGCACTCGCCTCCCTGGTCGCAGATCGGGCAGTCCAGCGGATGGTTGATCAGCAGGAATTCCATCGTGCCCTTCTGGGCCGCGATCGCGAGCGGCGAGCGGGTATGAACCTTCATGCCCTCCATCACCGGAGTGGCACACGCCGGCAGCGGTTTCGGTGCCTTCTCCACCTCGACCAGGCACATCCGGCAGTTCGCCGCGACCGACAGCTTCTTGTGATAGCAGAACCGCGGGATGCGGATGTTCGCCTCGTCGGCGACGTCGATCAGCATCGCGCCCTTCGGTGCGTGCAGCGTGCGTCCGTCGATCTCAAGCGTGACCAGGTCCTGGCTCATAGAAGATTCCTGCACAGTGGCAATCAGGCGGCCTTCGCCACCGCACTCTTGCCGTGCTGAATGTAGTGTTCGAATTCGTGGCGGTAGTGCTTGATGAAGCTGCGCACCGGCATCGCGGCGGCATCACCCAGCGCACAGATGGTGCGGCCTTCGATCTTGCTCGCAACGTCGTCCAGCCGTTCCAGATCCTCGGGCCGGCCCCGTCCTTCGACGATGCGGGTCAGCATCCGGTACAGCCATCCGGTCCCCTCGCGACAGGGGGTGCACTGGCCACAGGACTCGGAAAAATAGAACCGGGAGATGCGTTGCAGCACCCGCACCATGTCGGTGGTCTCGTCCATCACGATCACCGCTCCGGAGCCGAGCATCGAACCGGCCTTGGCAATCGAATCATAATCCATGTTGGCCTGCATCATGATGTCGCCCGGAACCACCGGCACCGAGGAACCCCCCGGAATCACCGCCTTGAGACCGCGTCCGTCGAGCACACCGCCGGCCAGTTCCAGAAGTTCCCTGAACGGCATCCCCAACGGCACCTCGAAATTGCCGGGCTTGTTCACGTGCCCGGACACCGAGAACAGTTTCTCGCCACCGGACTTGGGTACCCCGAGGGCCGCGAACCACTCGCCGCCGTTGCGAATGATCGACGGGATCGAAGCCAGGGACTCGGTGTTGTTGATGGTCGTCGGCCGCCCGTAGAGGCCGAAGTTGGCCGGGAACGGCGGCTTGAACCGCGGTTGGCCCTTCTTGCCCTCGAGAGACTCGAGCAGCGCTGTCTCCTCGCCGCAGATGTAGGCACCCGCTCCCAGCGACGGATGGAGATCGAAGTCGACCCCCGAACCCAGAATGTCCCTGCCCAGGAAGCCGGCGTCGTAGGCTTCCTGCAACGCAGTGGTAAAGCGCGTATTCACCTCGTCCATGAACTCGCCGCGCATGTAGTTGTACCCGACCGTGGCCCCGATCGCGTACCCGGCAATGGCCATGCCCTCGATCAGTGCGTGCGGGTTGAAGCGCAGAATGTCCCGGTCCTTGCAGGTGCCCGGCTCCGACTCGTCCGAGTTGCAGACGATGTATTTCTGCCCCGGCGTATTGCGCGGCATGAAGCTCCACTTCAGGCCGGTGGGGAAACCGGCACCGCCGCGTCCGCGCAGGTTCGACTTCTTGACTTCCTCGATCACGTCCGCGGGTGCCATGCGCCCACCATAGACTTTCTTCAGCGCCTCATACCCACCGACACTGAGATAGGTTTCGAGCGACCACGGGGTCTCGAGATCACGGGTAGCGAAGCAGATCTGGTTGGCCATCGCTCAGGACTCCAGCTTGGCGAGAATCTCGTCCACCTTTTCGGGCGTCAGATTCTCGTAGTACACGTGGTCGACCTGCATCATCGGCGCGCCACAGCAGGCTGCCAGGCATTCTTCCTCGCGCTTCAGGTAGAATTTCCCGTCCGGAGTCGATTCACCGAGCCGAATGCCCAGCTTGTTTTCGATGTGCTCGATGATGCGGTCGCCACCGCGCAGCATGCACGAGACGTTGTCACACACGGCAATGGTGTGCCGGCCGACGGGATTCAGTTCGTACATCGAATAGAACGAAGCGACTTCGTAGACCTCCATCGGCGCGATCCGCAGATACGCGGCCACCGCATCCATCGCCGGCGTGCTCAGGTACCCCTCCTCGTGCTGCACCGCGCGCAGGGCACCGAGGACCGCGGAGCGGCGCTGATTCTCGGGATAACGCGCCAGCCAGGCGTCGATTTCCTCACGGACATGATCACTGAGCACGGCTTCGCTCTGTTTCTTCTGCACGGACATCAGCGGTCCACCTCCCCGAATACGATGTCCTGGGTTCCGATGATCGCGACCACGTCGGCGAGCATGTGGCCCCGTACCATCTCGTCCAGCGCCGACATGTGCGCGAAACCCGCCGCCCGCACCTTGAGGCGATAGGGCTTGTTCGCACCATCGGACACCAGGTACACGCCGAACTCGCCCTTCGGATGCTCGACGGCCGCGTAGGCCTCGCCTTCCGGAAGGCAGAACCCCTCGGTGAACAGCTTGAAGTGGTGGATCAGGGCCTCCATGTCGGCCTTCATCTCCTCGCGCCGCGGCGGCGAGAACTTGTAGTTCTCGAACAGTACCGGGCCGGGGTTGGCACGCAGCCAGTCGACGCATTGGCGGATGATGCGGTTGGACTGGCGCATCTCTTCGATGCGCACCAGGTAGCGGTCGTAACAGTCGCCATTCACGCCCACCGGGATGTCGAAGTCCAGACGGTCGTAGACTTCGTAGGGCTGTTTCCTGCGCAGGTCCCATTCGACCCCCGACCCGCGCAGCATCGGCCCGGTCAGGCCCAGTTGCATGGCTCGTTCCGGGGTGACCACCCCGATGTCGACGGTACGCTGTTTCCAGATCCGGTTGTCGGTCAGCAGGGTCTCGTACTCGTCGACGCAGCCCGGGAATCGCTCGGTGAACGACTCGATGAAGTCGAGCATCGAACCCTGCCGGTTCTCGTTCAGCGCATCCACCTCGGCCTGGGTCTTCCAGCGCGAGGCCTTGAATTTCGGCATCGCGTCGGGAAGATCGCGCGCCACCCCACCCGGGCGGTAATAGGTTGCGTGCAGGCGCGCGCCGCTGACCGCCTCGTAGCAGTCCATCAGGTCCTCGCGCTCGCGGAATGCGTACAGGAAGACCGTCATCGCGCCGATGTCCAGCGCATGCGCGCCGAGCCAGAGGAGATGATTCAGGATGCGGGTGATTTCGTCGAACATCACGCGGATGTACTGCGCGCGCAGCGGCGGCTCGGTCTGCAGCAGCTTCTCCATCGCCAGCACATAGCCGTGTTCGTTGCACATCATCGACACGTAGTCGAGGCGATCCATGTAGCCGATGGACTGGTTGTAGGGTTTGCTCTCGGCCAGTTTCTCGGTGCCGCGATGCAGCAGGCCGATGTGCGGGTCGGCACGCTGAATCACTTCGCCGTCCATCTCCAGCACCAGGCGCAGCACGCCGTGCGCCGAGGGATGCTGTGGACCGAAGTTCAGGGTGAAGTTGCGGATCTCAGGCATCTTGGTCCTCTCCGGCCACCTCGCCGTCGGCGTAGCGGTGATCATCCCGGATCACCTTGGGCACCAGCACCCGGGGCTCGATGGTCACCGGCTGGTAGATCACCCGTTGCTGCTCGGGGTCGTAGCGCATCTCGACATGGCCGATCAGCGGGAAATCCTTCCGGAAGGGGTGCCCGACGAAGCCGTAGTCGGTCAGGATGCGGCGCAAGTCGGGATGCCCGGAGAACAGGATTCCGAACAGGTCGAAGGCCTCGCGTTCGAACCAGTTCGCTCCGGCCCAGACGTCGGTCACCGATTCGATTTCCGGAAATTCGCCGTCCGGCAACCATGCGCGCACGCGCAGGCGGCGGTTGTGCGTCACCGACAGGAGGTGCATGACCACGGCAAAGCGCGGGCCGTCCCGGTCGGAGTCGTCGGGCGCATCGTCGAAGGTGAAGCGTCCGGAGGTCGCGGCGGTCACGCCGCGGCCGAAGCCCTGCGTCGATGCCGCTTCGGTGGACCACTCGGTGCGGCCGTATTCCAGATAGTCGACGCCGCACAGATCCATCAGCATCTCGAAGCCCAGTTCCGGATGATCACGCAGGCGCTCGGCCACCGCTTTCCATTCCGCGGCGGGGACTTCGATCGTCACCTCGCCGAGCCGCACGGTCAGCGACTGCAACTGCTGTTCGAACTCCGCCTGCAGGATATCGACCCAGTTCTTGCTTTCGGACATCGGTAACCCCGGCAGCTCAGCGTGCAATGGTGTTGGTGCGACGGATCTTGTTCTGCAACTGGATGATCCCGTAGAGCAGGGCTTCCGCGGTCGGCGGGCAGCCCGGCACGTAGATGTCGACCGGAACGATGCGGTCGCAACCACGGACGACGGCATAGGAATAGTGGTAGTAGCCGCCCCCATTGGCGCAGGAGCCCATCGAGATCACCCAGCGCGGCTCTGCCATCTGGTCGTACACCTTGCGCAGGGCCGGAGCCATCTTGTTGACCAGCGTACCGGCGACGATCATTACATCCGACTGGCGCGGGCTGGGCCGGAATACGATACCGAAACGATCGAGGTCATAGCGGGCCGCGCCGGCGTGCATCATCTCCACCGCACAGCAGGCCAGGCCGAACGTCATCGGCCACAGCGACCCGGTACGGGCCCAGTTGATCAGCTTGTCGGCGGAAGTGGTGACGAAACCCTTCTCGAGAACGCCTTCTATTCCCATTCGAGAGCCCCCTTCTTCCATTCGTAGATGAAGCCGATCACCAGGATGGTCAGAAACAGCGCCATCGCCAGCAGACCGAACAGCCCGATGCCGTCGAGAGCAACCGCCCACGGAAACAGGAAGGCAATCTCGAGGTCGAAAATGATGAACAGGATGGCGACGAGATAGAACCGCACGTCGAACTTCAGGCGGGAATCCTCGAAGGCCTCGAAGCCGCACTCGTAGGGAGAGTTCTTTTCCGGATCAGGCCTGGCCGGACCGGCCGCCATCCCCAGTGCCAGCGGCACGATGCCAGCGAGGGCACCGACAATGAGGAAGATCAGTATGGGCAGGTAGCCTTCCAGCATTCTTTTCTCCCGGACGCCGTCACACAGGGACAGATTCTCAGTGCGTGCCGAGATCGGAAGTGACACGCAAGGCTCGTGTGCTGGGCGAGATCTGGTGCAACTTCGTGCAGAGCGCGCACCATCACTCTCACCGGGCTGGGAGTCTAGGTTAAGCCCGGAGACAGTGTCAAGTTCTCTTAATATTGTAAATTATTGATATACAGGCATTTCCCGGATTCGAGAACATTCCGGGGAGAGGCACGGTGACCGTGCCGAAATGGTGCAGATGGTGGGACTCGAACCCACACGGCTTTCGCCACTACCCCCTCAAGATAGCGTGTCTACCAATTCCACCACATCTGCATGAACTCTGTCGGTCCGGCGTCGCTGCTCCGCCGTGTCCGGCGCCACAGCAGGCCCGGGCACACCAGACCACTATTGGGGTATGTCGCTTGGGCGCCCCGGGACCGGATCCATCGGGACGGTCTCGTCCATGACGCCTTCACTTGCAGCCTCTTCCTGCTGCATCTGATCGATCAGGCTCCGCGCCTCCGGTGCCGACGCTGCGAGGTAGGCGAGGCTGAGGCTGTTCAGGAAGAACACCACCGCAAGAATGGCGGTAGCGCGGCTCAGAAAGTTGGCCGACCCGCGCGCGCCGAAAACCGTGGCCGAGGCTCCGCTCCCGAATGCGGCACCGGCATCGGCACCCTTCCCATGCTGCATCAATATCAGGGCGATCAGCGCTGTCGCGACCACCACCTGCACGACCAGCATAATGCCATAGATCATACATGCACCCGAGCAGCAACGGCGGCATTGACGATTCCGATGAAGGAATCCGCATCGAGAGAGGCACCGCCGATCAGTCCACCATCGATGTCGGGAAGCCCGAACAGCCCGGCGGCATTATCGGCTTTCACGCTTCCTCCGTAGAGGATACGAAGCCCCTCGGCCACCTGCGGGTTGTGTCCCGCGACCCGGGCGCGAATGAACGCGTGCACTTCGGCAGCCTGCTCGGGGCTCGCAGACAACCCGGTCCCGATCGCCCAGACCGGTTCGTAGGCAACCACCGCACGGTCGAAGGCGTCAACGCCCGCGGCGTCCAGCACGGCATCGAGCTGTTCCGCAACGACCGCCTCGGTCCGGCCGGCTTCGCGGTCTTCCAGTTGTTCGCCGACACAGAGGATCGGGACGAGACCAGCAGCTTGTGCCGCGACGAACTTGCGCGCGACCCATGCGCTGTCCTCGCGCTGCCGGGCGCGACGTTCGGAGTGGCCGACAATGACATACTGGCAGCCGGTCTCGCGCAGCATGTCGGCGGCAATTTCACCGGTGAATGCCCCGGCCTTTTCGTCCGAGCAGTCCTGGCCGCCAACGGCAATGGCCGTACCCTCCAGTTGCGCCACCGCTTCGGGCAGGTAGACAGCGGGCGGGCACACCGCTACGGCAACATTTCCGCTCTCATGAAGAGAGCGGCTGAGCGCGGACAGGAGTTCTCGGTTCGCTGCCAGCGATCCGTTCATCTTCCAGTTTCCTGCGACCAGTGCCTTGCGCATGCGTCCAACCTTGGTAAGTATTTCGATGAGGCGCGCGATGTTACCGGCGCGGTGCCCGCAAATCAACCTGACCGTCGGCCAGGGCCACCCGGATCGCGTCGGCGATGCGCTCGGCAGCCGCATCGATACGCGCCGCGTCGTCACCCTCGACCATCACCCGGACCAGTGGCTCGGTTCCGGAAGGCCGCAGCAGCACCCGCCCGTTGTCGGCAAGTTCGGCCGTGATCTGTGCCACGATCGCCTGTACCGCCGGTGCATCCAGCACCTGAGCCGCCGGGCCTTCGACAGGGACATTGATCAGGATCTGCGGATATTTCCTGATCACCGACCGCAGGACGGACAAGGGCTTGCCGGTGCGGTGGACCAGGTGTGCCACACGCAGGGCCGCGACCGTACCATCGCCCGTCGTGGTATGGCTCAGGCAGACAATATGACCCGAGCCCTCGCCGCCCAGGTGCCAGCCGTTGCGGCGCAGTTCCTCGAGCACGTAACGGTCGCCCACCCGCGCCCGCACAAACGGAATACCGGCCGCGTTCAGTGCCATTTCTAGACCCAGATTGCTCATCTGTGTTCCGACCACGCCACCAGAGAAACCGCCATCGGTGTGCTCGGAAAGCGCGAGGATCCCGAGGATCTCGTCGCCATCGACGACCTCGCCCTGTTCGTCGACCAGGATCACGCGGTCCCCGTCGCCGTCCAGCGCGATGCCGAGATCCGCGCCTGCGGCGAGCACCCGCAGGCGCAACTGTTCGGGATACAGCGCCCCGCATTCGGCGTTGATGTTGTAGCCGTCGGGGCTCGCTCCGATGGTCTCGACTTCCGCCCCCAGTTCGTCGAAGACCTGCGGCGCGACGTTGTAGGTGGCGCCGTGCGCACAGTCGATCACCAGCCGCAGGCCGCGGAGTTCGGAGCGTGCGGGAATCGCGCTCTTGCAGAATTCGATATAGCGTCCGGCAGCATCGTGGATCCGCTCCGCCTTGCCGAGCTGATGTGAATCCAGACCGTTGATCGGATGGTCGAGATGAGCCTCGATCGCTTCTTCCAGGGCATCCGGAAGCTTGTCGCCCTCGGGTGTGAAGAACTTGAAGCCATTGTCGTGATACGGATTGTGTGATGCGCTGATCACCACGCCCGCCGCAGCCCGAAAGGTCCGGGTCAGATAGGCGATTGCCGGGGTCGGCATCGGCCCCAGCAGCGCGATATCGGCGCCCGCCGCCGACAGGCCGGCCTCCAGTGCAGACTCGAACATGTAGCCGGAAACACGCGTGTCCTTGCCTACCAGCACCGGGCCTGAACTCTGCTGGCCCAGTACCGTTCCCACGGCGTAACCGAGCCGCAGCGCGAATTCCGGCGTCATCGGCCACTCGCCCGTGCGCCCGCGGATACCGTCGGTACCGAAATACTTGCCCACCTGTCACGTCCCCCCTTTTGCCTGTTCACCCAGCGCCGCCAGAATCGCCAGCGCATCGGCGGTCTCCCGAACATCGTGCACTCGCAGGATGCGAGCACCGGCGCGGGCCGCCAGCATGGCTGCGGCGACGCTGCCGATCCGCCGGTCCGGGATCGGCCGGTCGCCCAGCAGAGACCCGATCATCGACTTGCGGGACACTCCGACCAGAACCGGATAGCCAATCGCCACCAGTGCCGGCAACCCGCGGAACAACGCCATGTTGTGCTCCAGCGTCTTGCCGAACCCGAAGCCCGGGTCGAGCACGATGCGTTCCGGCGCCACCCCGCGCGCCCGCAACAGCTCGGCCTGCGCGGACAGGAATGCACCGACCTCGGCGACGACATCGCGGTACTGCGGCTGTCTCTGCATCGAGCGCGGTGTGCCCTGCATGTGCATCACGCACACGGCAGCGCCACTCGCAGCGGCCACATCGATCGCTCCCGGTGCCCGAAGACCGTTGACGTCGTTGATCATGCCTGCCCCGGCCCCCACGGCCGCACGCATCACCTCGGGCTTGCTGGTGTCGACGGACACGAGTACGTCCAGTTCCTCGTGCAACGCCGCAATCACGGGGATCACCCGCTCGAGTTCCGCTTCCAGGGTCACCGGTTCCGCACCCGGACGCGTCGATTCGCCGCCGACGTCGATGATGGCCGCCCCATCGGCGACCAGCTGCCGTGCCCGCGCGACGGCGCTCTCCCGCGTGGCAAAGCGGCCGCCATCGGAAAAGGAATCCGGTGTGACGTTCAGCACACCCATGATCAACGGACGATCAAGCTGCAAGGAGCGTCCCTCGCAGTTCAGGGTTGGGGTTTCAGACATGCCGCGATGGTAATGGAAATGCAATGAAAAGGGGCATCCGAATACCCTCGGATGCCCCTATTGGGCCGACTGCGAATATCGGACCGGTCAGGACTGAGGCGCCGCGCCCCCCACCACTCCCGGTCCGGGATGGTCCTCGGCATCGTTGCCGGTTCCCGGCGTGGGTCGGTTGCCGGAACTGCCCGTGGAGTCCTCGTCTTTCCAGTCGACCGGCGGCCGGGGCTCTCGGCCCTCCATGATATCCGTGATCTGGGGTTCGTCGATGGTCTCGTACTTCACCAAAGCGGCGGCCATCGCGTGCAGTTTTTCCAGATTGTCGGTGAGGATCGTCCTTGCCCGTTCGTAGGACGTGTCAATCACCCGCCGAACCTCCTCGTCGATCGCATGCGCTGTCTCGTCGGACATGTGCTTGGTCTGCGTGACCTGCCGCCCCAGGAAGACCTCGCCCTCGTCCTCCCCGTAGGCCAACGGGCCCAGACGGTCGGACAGTCCCCATTTGGTGACCATGTTGCGGGCAATCATCGTCGCGCGCTCGATGTCGTTCGAGGCGCCGGTGGTGACCCGATCGGCACCGAAGATGAGCTCTTCCGCGATCCTGCCGCCGAACAGACTCGCGATCTGGCTCTCGAGTCGTGTCTTGGAGTGACTGTAGCGGTCTTCCTCGGGCAGAAACATGGTCACACCAAGCGCGCGGCCGCGCGGAATGATACTGACCTTGTAAACCGGATCATGCTCCGGCACGGTGCGGCCGACGATCGCGTGCCCGGCCTCGTGATAGGCCGTCAGTTTCTTCTCATCCTCGCTCATCACCATCGACTTGCGTTCCGCGCCCATCATGATCTTGTCCTTGGCGCGCTCGAAATCGGACATGTCGACAGTGCGCTTCCCGGCACGGGCGGCAAACAGCGCCGCCTCGTTGACCAGGTTCGCGAGATCAGCCCCGGAGAAGCCCGGCGTGCCGCGCGCGATCAGGCTCGGCCGCACGTCATCGGACAACGGGACCTTGCGCATGTGCACCTTGAGGATCTGCTCGCGCCCGCGGACGTCGGGAGCCGGCACGACCACCTGGCGGTCGAAACGGCCTGGGCGCAGCAAGGCCGGGTCGAGAACGTCCGGACGGTTGGTCGCGGCGATCACGATCACGCCCTCGTTGCCCTCGAACCCGTCCATTTCGACCAGCAACTGGTTCAGCGTCTGTTCGCGTTCGTCGTGACCGCCACCCAGACCCGCGCCGCGGTGACGACCCACTGCATCGATTTCGTCGATGAAAATGATGCAGGGCGCGTGCTTCTTCGCGGTATCGAACATGTCGCGGACACGCGATGCGCCCACACCGACGAACATCTCGACGAAATCGGAGCCCGAGATGGTGAAGAAAGGCACTTTCGCCTCACCGGCAATCGCCTTGGCCAGCAGCGTCTTGCCGGTACCGGGGGAGCCGACCATCAGCACGCCGCGCGGAATCTTGCCGCCGAGCTTCTGAAACTTCGAAGGATCCCGAAGGAAGTCGACGAGCTCGGAGACTTCGTCCTTGGCCTCGTCGCAGCCGGCAACGTCCGCGAACGTGACCTTGACCTGGTCCTCGGACATCATCTTGGCCTTGCTCTTGCCAAACGACATCGCGCCCCGGCCACCAGCGCCGCCACCCTGCATCTGGCGCATGAAGTAGATCCACACCGCAATCAGCAGCAGCATCGGGAACCAGCTGATCAGGATGTCCATCAGCAGTGAGCGCTGCTGGGCCTCCTGGGCGCGGATTTCCACATTGTTCGCCAACAGGTCGCCGATCAATCCGGGATCGTTGGGACTCTCGGTGCGGAACGAGCGGCCCTCGATGGTGGTACCACGAATCGTCGTACCCTCGATGGTCACGCTTTTCACACGCCCGGCCTTCACGTCGTTGATGAACGACGAGTAGGTCATGCTGCGGTCTTCCTGCTGCGGTTCGGGACTGAAGTTGTTGAACACGGACATCAGCACGACCGCAATCACTGCCCAGATCACCAGATTTTTTACCAGGCCATTCAAAATGCCACCTCGAAATCGCTGAGTTCGCCAACGCGAACGTTACACATCCCGGAGCCCTTGCGCCAATACGTACACTTCCCGTGATCGAGGACGTGAAGCCGAAGGCTTACGCACCACCACGCGACCGAACCGTGTACGCACCTCGCGTAGAAACTCGTCCGAGCCCTGCCCCTGAAACAGTTTGACGAGAAATGCCCCATTCGGTTTCAAAACCCTTACCGCGAAATCGAGCGCCAGTTCACACAAGTAGATGGCCCGCGGCTGGTCGACTGCATCCGTTCCCGAAAGGTTGGGGGCGATATCCGACAGTACAAGGTCCGCGGGCTCTTCTCCAAGCTGGGCGAGGATGGCGTTCAGAACCGATTCCTCGTGGAAATCCCCGGTCACGATGTCCACCCCCGGAATCGGCTCCATGGGCAGGATGTCCGAAGCGACCACGCGGCCGGTCCGGCCGATGCGTTCGGCGGCATACTGGCTCCAACCGCCGGGTGCGGCCCCGAGGTCGACCACCCGCAGGCCGGGCCGCAGAAGATGGTCGCGCTGGTCGATCTCCGCCAGCTTGTACACCGCCCGGGAACGATAACCTTCCTGCTGCGCCCGTGCGACGAAGGGGTCATCGAAGTGTTCCCTGAGCCAGCGCTGACTGGACTTGCTGCGTTTCGCCATGCCTTTCCTTTCGGTGCCCGCCCGGAGGCATGCTACACTCGCGACCCTTCCAAACCGGGTACCTCGTACGTGGATCTGACCGAGCCGCAGCGCAAATTGCTACGCAGCCTCTCGCACCCGCGCAAGCCCATTGTAACCATTGGCCGCAACGGCCTGACCGACAGCGTGCTGGCCGAACTCGACAAGGCTCTGGAACACCACGAACTGGTCAAGGTCAAGGTCAAGATCGGTGACCGCGAAGAGCGCAGCGCGATGGTCAACGCGCTTTGCGAACGCAGCGGGGCCACACTGATTCAGCGTGTCGGGTTCGTCGCCACACTGTTCCGACGCAACGCCGACAAGCCGGTGATCACCCTGACAGACTACTAGGGAAGTGCTGATCAATGCAGTTGTCATTGCGAGCGAAGCGCGGCACTCACACGCATAGCGCATTGAACAGCCGGAGGCTGGCCCGAAGGGCGAGCGCAGCGAGTCATTCAAACGGCGCTTCTGAAATCAACGGGTCGTGGATCGCCGCGTCGCTTCGCTCCTCGCGATGACGGATCAATCAGCGCTCCCCGAGTCCGTCGGCTTGAGTCAGTTGACATAGAGCACTTCAAGGATCTCGTATTCCCGGGCACCCCCAGGCGCCTGAACGGTCACGAGATCGCCTTCTTCCTTGCCGATCAGGGCGCGGGCAATCGGCGAGCTCACCGAGATCATACCCTGCTTGATGTCCGCCTCGTCGTCACCGACGATCCTGTAGGTCACCGCCTTGCCATCGTCGGTACCCTCGAGCGTCACGGTGACACCGAAAACCACCTTGCCATTGTTCGGCAGCGACGTGACATCGATGACCTGCGCATTACCGAGCTTGCTCTCGATCTCGCGGATTCTCCCCTCGATGAAGCTCTGCTGTTCGCGCGCTGCGTGATACTCGGCATTCTCTTTCAGGTCGCCGTGCGCCCGCGCTTCGGCAATCGCGTTGACCACCCGGGGGCGATCCTCGGTCTTCAACCGCCGCAATTCTTCCTTGAGCTTCTCGGCACCCGCCACTGTGAGAGGGGTCTTGCTCATGTGTCGCTCCTCCCCTGAAGATTTTCCGCATGCAGGTCCTGCAAGCGGAAAACATTATCGAATTCGAGATAATCCAGCGCCTGCACGGTCGCCAGAGCACCGGCAATGGTCGTCGTGTAGCTCACCTTGTGCATCAGCGCCTCGCGGCGGATCGTGAAGGAATCGGAGGTGGCCTGCTTGCCTTCCACGGTATTCACGATAAAACTGATCTCGTCGTTCTTGATCATGTCCACGATGTGCGGGCGTCCCTCGGTCACCTTGTTCACCACCGTCAGCTGAACGCCGTGTTCCTGCAGGAAAGCAGCGGTACCGCGTGTCGCCAGCACCTCGAAACCGAGTTCGACCAGACGCAGCCCCACCTTGGCCAGCGCCGCGCGCTTGTCGATGTCGCGTACCGAGACGAAGGCCTTGCCTTTCGCAGGAAGCCTGACACCAGCTCCCAACTGGCTTTTGGCGAAGGCCTCGGCGAAGCTGCGCCCCACGCCCATGACTTCCCCGGTCGACTTCATTTCCGGCCCGAGGATCGGATCCACGCCGGGGAATTTGGCGAACGGGAACACCGCTTCCTTGACAGCGTAGAAACCTGGAAGCACCGGCTTGCCCAGATTCTGGTCCTTCAGGCTCGTGCCGGCCATGCACCGCGCCGCAATCTTGGCCAGCGGCAATCCAACGACCTTGGAAACGAAGGGCACGGTACGTGACGCGCGTGGATTGACCTCCAGCACATAGATATCCTCGCCCTTGATCGCGAACTGGGTATTCATCAGGCCCACCACCTTCAGCCCCAGTGCCATCTTTCGCACCTGGTCGGCCATTTCGTCCTGTAGCCGATCGGACAGCGAGAACGGCGGCAGCGAGCAGGCCGAGTCCCCGGAATGCACCCCCGCCTGTTCGATGTGCTCCATGATCCCGCCAATGAATACATCCTGACCGTCGCAGATCGCGTCGACGTCGACCTCGATCGCATCGTCGAGAAAGCGGTCGAGCAGCACCGGGGCGTCATTGGAAACCGACACCGCATCGCGCATGTAGCGTTTCAGGTCGTCCTCGTCGCGCACGATCTCCATCGCACGGCCCCCGAGAACGTACGATGGCCGAACCACGAGCGGGTAGCCGATCTCCGCAGCCAGTTTCTCGGCCTGTTCCTCACTGCGGGCGGTGCGGTTGGGCGGTTGGCGCAGATCCAGCTTCTGCAACAGGTGCTGGAAGCGCTCACGGTCTTCCGCCAGGTCGATCGAATCGGGGGAGGTCCCGATGATGGGCACGCCCGCGGCCTCGAGATCCCGGGCCAGCTTCAGGGGTGTCTGGCCGCCATACTGCACGATCACGCCCGTGGGTTTCTCCACCGCAACGACTTCGAGCACGTCCTCGAGCGTCAGTGGTTCGAAGTACAGCCGGTCGGAGGTGTCGTAGTCGGTGGATACCGTCTCGGGATTGCAGTTGACCATGATGGTCTCGTAGCCATCCTCGCGCATCGCCAGCGCGGCATGCACGCAGCAGTAATCGAATTCGATGCCCTGGCCGATCCGGTTGGGTCCGCCACCGAGAACCATGATCTTCTGACGATCGGTCGGGTCGGCCTCGTTCTCCTCTTCGTAGGTCGAGTACATGTACGCCGTCGTCGTCGCGAACTCGGCAGCACAGGTGTCGACGCGCTTGTACACCGGGTGTACGTCCAACGCATGCCGCTGCTTGCGTACCGCTTTCTCGGTCTCATTGAGCAGACGGGCGAGACGGCGATCCGAGAATCCACGACGCTTCAGCTCGAAGATTTCCGCCGCGCTCATGTCGTTCAGGAAACGGTCGCGTGTCGCCTTCTCGATCTCGATCAACTGGTGGATCTGGGCCAGAAACCAGCGATCGATCGCGGTCAGCCCGAAAATGTCCTCGATACTGAAACCGGCACGGAAACCGTCGGCGACGTTGAAGATGCGCTCAGGCCCCGGATTGGCGAGAAGAACACGCAATTGCTCGGCCACATCGCCGGCCTTGGGGTCGACCATCTCGTCGAGACCATCGACGCCGATCTCCAGCCCGCGCAATGCCTTTTGCAGGGACTCCTGGAAAGTACGACCGATCGCCATGACCTCGCCGACCGATTTCATCTGCGTGGTCAGGCGGGCCTGCGCCTGCGGGAATTTCTCGAAAGTGAAACGGGGAATCTTGGTCACGACATAGTCGATCGAGGGCTCGAACGACGCCGGGGTCAGGCCGCCGGTGATTTCATTGCGCAGTTCGTCCAGCGTGTATCCCACCGCAAGCTTCGCCGCGATCTTCGCGATCGGGAAACCGGTCGCCTTGGAAGCCAGTGCCGACGAACGTGACACGCGCGGGTTCATCTCGATCACGATCAGCCGGCCGTCGTCCGGGTTCACCGCGAACTGTACGTTCGAACCACCGGTTTCGACGCCGATCTTGCGCAGTACCGCCAGCGAGGCGTCACGCATGATCTGGTATTCCTTGTCGGTCAGCGTCTGCGCCGGGGCGACAGTGATGGAATCGCCGGTGTGCACGCCCATCGGATCAAGATTCTCGATCGAACAGACGATGATGCAGTTGTCCGCCTTGTCGCGGACCACCTCCATCTCGAATTCCTTCCAGCCCAGCGCCGACTCCTCCAACAGCACTTCATTGGTCGGCGAGAGATCCAGACCGCCTTTCACGATCTCCTCGAACTCTTCCCGGTTGTAGGCGATGCCGCCGCCGGAGCCGCCCAGCGTGAACGAGGGCCGGATGATCACCGGAAACCCGATGTCCGGCTGTACCCGTTGCGCCTCGTCCCAGGTATTGGCGATGAATGCCCTGGGCGTGGCCAGGCCGATCTCGGTCATCGCCTCACGGAAGCGCTCGCGATCCTCCGCCATGTCGATCGCATCCTCGTTCGCGCCGATCATCTCGACGCCGTACTTCTTGAGCACGCCCTCGTTGGCCAGGTCCAGCGCGCAATTGAGCGCGGTCTGCCCCCCCATGGTCGGTAACAGTGCGTCCGGGCGCTCCTTTTCGATGATGCGTTCGACCACGCGCCAGTCGACCGGCTCGATGTACACGGCGTCGGCGGTTTCGGGATCGGTCATGATGGTGGCCGGATTCGAATTGACCAGAATCACGCGGAAACCTTCCTCGCGCAGGGCCTTGCAGGCCTGTGCGCCGGAATAGTCGAATTCGCAGGCCTGACCGATCACGATCGGACCGGCGCCGAGGATCAGTACGCTCTGGATGTCGGTACGTTTGGGCATGGCAAGGCAGCTCCGCTATCGGATTCGGGGACGGCGACGGAAGAAGAGGGACTCAGCGACGCGCGTCACGCATCGCGGCGACGAAGTCATCGAAGGCCGGGGCGACGTCATGGGGGCCCGGGCTGGCTTCGGGGTGACCCTGGAAGCTGAAGGCTGGGCAGTCGGTACGGGCGATCCCCTGCAGGGTCCCGTCGAACAGCGACCGGTGGGTGGCCTCGAGGCAGTCCGGCAGATTCCGTTCGTCGACGGCAAAGCCGTGGTTCTGGCTGGAGATCATCACTTTCCGGCTGCGGAGATCCTGGATCGGATGGTTGGCGCCGTGGTGACCGAACTTCATCTTCACGGTTTGTGCGCCACTCGCCAGGCCGAGCAACTGATGCCCGAGACAGATACCAAAGACCGGTTTCCGCGCATCGCAGAAACTCCGGATGGTGTCGATGGCATAGTCGCAGGGTTCGGGATCACCCGGACCGTTGGAGAGAAAGATCCCGTCGGGATCCAGTTCCAGCGCTTCCTGCGCCGGAGTCTGCGCGGGCACCACGGTCACGCGGCAGCCGCGGTCAACGAGCATCCGGAGGATGTTGTGCTTGATCCCGAAATCATAGGCAACGACATGGAACTCGGCTTCGCTCGGCTGCAGCCGCTGCACCGGTCCATCGATGTTCCAGGTTCCATCGAGCCACTCATAGCGGTCTTTGGTAGTGACCTCTCGTGCGAGATCCATGCCCTTGATGCCGGGAAACGCTCGCGCCTGCTCCAGCGCACGGTCGACATCGATGTCGCCCCCCTGCATGCAGCCGTTCT
>JAABSN010000278.1 GCA_011390385.1 Thioalkalivibrio nitratireducens
AGGCGGGAACAAAGCCCCGCCTGAGAAGGGTTTATTGGATGGCCTGCAGGCGATCGTATGTCGCTTTGTCCCATGTCGCCATGTCACCGTTGTGCATGACCTTGACCGCCTCGATGAAAGGCGCGCGGTCCACTTCGTTGACCTGGACGCCTTCGCCCCGGAACCACTCTACCAATTCGCTCTCTGCCTTGATGATGGCATCGGTGGCGCAAACCGCAACGTCCTTGGTGACCTGGTCAAGCGCGGCGCGGTCGGCTTCGTCCATTGCATTCCAGGCCGGTCCGCCAATGATCGTAAGCAACGCATCGGTGATGTGACCGGTCAGGTTGATGTTGGACTGCACCTCGTAGAACTTCTTGGCCTGGATCGTGGGAAGGGGATTTTCCTGTGCATCCACAGTGCCTTGCTGCAAGGCAAGGTAGACTTCGGCGAATGCTATGGGTGCCGGGTTGGCGCCGGTCGCCTCCGGGAACATCATGTAGAGGGGCGCGTTCGGGACGCGGATCTTGAGCCCGTCCATGTCGGCTGGTGTCAGGATCGGTTCGTTTGACGTGACATGCCGGGCGCCGTAATACGTCATGGCGGTGATCTGGTGGCCGGTCGCATCCGTGTAGCCCTGGGCCAGCTCCGCGAACAAGTCAGAGTTGCGGAACTTGTCCCAGTGATCCCAGTCGCGGAACATGAAAGGCGCACCGCCGATGGCGATCGGGCCGAACGAGCGTCCGGCGAAAAGCTGACCGGTATAGATGATGTCGACCGTGCCGAACGCGAGGCCTTCGTTGATGTCGACCTCCTTGCCCAGCGACGAGGCGGGGAACACCTCGATGCCGTAGCGACCGTCGGTCGCTTCCATCAGCTGGTCGTGCGCCGCGACCGCGCAGGTGTGGTAGGGTTCACTCGACTCGTAGACATGCGCCCATTTCAGTTTTGTTTCGGCGGACACAATGGCCGGCGAAAGCGTCAGCGCAGCAATGCTTGCGCCGAAAAGAAAAGTCATGGATTTCATGGTTTCGTTCCTCCCTTATTTCAGGTTGCGCCACTTTCCTAGAGGCGTACCGTATACATCTTTTCACTCTACGCATTTCGCCGAATGAGGCAAGCCTTTGAGCAGACAACGTGCCGACCGGGTCGTTGTTCTGGACGATTCGAAACCGTGACCGGTGCAATCCGGATGTGGCAACCCGTCTTCCCCGCTTCCGGCGAGAAGCCTCGTCAGGTCGGTGCCGCCAAGCGTGCACACTCCCGTGTGCCGCATCAAACCGCATCACGGGACGCCGGTTGCGATCCATGGATCAGGTCCATGATCCGGTGGCTGATGTCGGCATAGTTCCCGTTGTTCACGACCTCGCCGTTGATCCGGTATTCGTCCATCACGACGATGCGGTCGGCCAGGGCGATCATCTCGGGCATGTCGCTGGAAATCAGCAGGATCGACGTGCCCTTGTCGGCCAGTTCGCGCAGCAGTTCATGCAGGTACGCCTTCGTCTTGATGTCGATTCCGACAGACGGTTCGTCCACGATCAGGAACGACACGCCCGCCGCCAGCCATTTTGCGACACTGATCTTCTGCTGGTTGCCACCCGAAAGGTTGGCCGTGCTCTGCGCCAGGCTCGGCGTCTTTACCTCGAGTTTGCGCAGGAAGGGGACCACTTCGTCCCGGACGCGGCCATCGGTGAGCGTGCCGAAGACGCCGGCCAGTTTTCGCCAGATCGGGACGCCCGTGTTGGCAAGCACGGAATGCTGCAGGATCAATCCCTCGTTCTTTCGATCCTCGCTGATATAGCCGATGTGGTGGCGGTGGACAGCCTCGGCCACGGACCGGATCCGCACCGGGGCGCCGTTGATCCGCATCTCGCCACCGGTGACGGGAAACTTGCCCATGATGCACTTGGCCAGTTCGGTGCGTCCGGCGCCGACCAGTCCGTACAGACCGACGATCTCGCCCTTGCGTACCGAAAGCGACACGCCGCAATGTCCCAACGCGGTGGAAACGCCGGTCAGTCCGAGGGCCTCGGGATGACCTTCGGTGTCGCGGTGTCGCCATGCGGCCGCCCCTTCCGCCCGGCCGATCATCATCTGCACCAGCCGGTTGCGGTCCACCCCCTCCATCGGGATGCTGTCGCAGGCGTTGGCGCCGTCGCGCAGCACGGTGACGCGGTCGCAGATCTCCTGCACCTCCTCGAGCTTGTGACTGACGAAGACGAGGCTGGTGCCATCGTCGCGCAGGCGGCGCAGGATGGTGAAGAGACGGTCGGCTTCGCTCGAAGTGAGCGAGGCGGTGGGTTCATCCAGCAGCAGGACCCGGCTTTGCAGCGACAGCGCCTTGGCGATCTCCACGAGCTGCATCCGTGCGACCGACAATTCGGATACCGGCGTCGCGGGGTCCATGTCCAGCTCGAGCGCCTCCAGCCAGGGACGCGCCTCGCGGTTCAGCCGGGCATAATCCACCGGCTTTAAATAGGACGCGGACAGTTGTTCCAGAAAGATGTTCTCGGCCACGGAAAAGCGCGGGAAGAGGTTGCGTTCCTGGTGGACGACGCCGATTCCCCTCGTGATTGCGTCGCGCGGATTGGCAAAGACGCTTTCCGCGCCATCAAGGAAGATGGCGCCGGACGTGGGGTGGTGCACGCCGGTGATGACCTTGATCAGGGTGGATTTGCCGGCGCCGTTTTCGCCCAGAAGAGCGTGGATCGAACCGGGGAAAAGCGACATGTTCACACCCTTGAGTGCCAGCACGCCGGGAAATGCCTTCTGGATTTCGCGCGCCTCGAAGATCGGGGGGGGAGTCATGTCAGGACGCTCCTCTTCCGATCGGCTGGCGCGACTTCAGGCGGTTCAGCCCCACGGCCGCCAGGATCATCGCCCCCAGCACGACCTGCACCAGGAAGGGATCGATGGAGAACAGGACCAGGGCCTGTGTGATGATCGCGACGATCACGACGCCGAGGAAGGTGGCCATCGTGCTGACATGGCCCCCCGCCAGGATCGCGCCGCCGATGACGGGCGCTGCGAAGGACAGGATCAGCCAATCATCGCCGATCGATGGTTGGCCGATCTGGAGGCGCGACACGACCAGAACGCCTGCGATCGCCGCAAGCAGCCCGGATATCGCGTGCGCGATGATCACCGTCGCGGTGACGGAAATGCCCGACAGGCCCGCGGCGTGGCCATTGCTGCCCACGGCCAGGATGAAGCGACCAACGGGCAGCCGGCGCAGCACGAGCCAAAGCAGGACCGTCACCAGCAATGTCGGCACGAGAAGCCATGGGACGAGGCCGAAGATGAGCGCCGAGCCGAAGGTCTTGACGCTGTCGGGGATTCCGTAGAACGGCTGGGCTTCGGTTATGCCGAGGTTGATGCCCTTGTAGATCGACAGCGTGGCCAGGGTGATGACGAAGGCGGAAATCCCGCTGATCCGGATCAGCGCCCCGTTGACTGCGCCGCAAAGCACGCCGATCACGAGCGCAAGGACCAGCGCAAGGGGCGCCGGAAGGCCCCAGACCTCCATCGCGCCCGCGAAGGAAATCGCGGCGAGGCCACCGATGGCGCCGACCGACAGATTCATCTGGCCGATGGCGATGATGATCATCTGGGAATAGGCCACCAGCGCGTTCACCGCGATCGCGAGCAACAGGATCTGGATGTTGTAGGCCGACAGGAAATTGTCGTTCAGGGCGTGGATCAGCGTCACCGCGATCAGGGTGGCCAGAAGCGGGCCGAACCAGTCGGTGCGCGAAAGGCGGGCAATCTGCGTCATGGGGCGCCTCCTAGGCCAGGTTGCGGCGGGTTAGGTAGGACCGGCGCGCCTTGTCGAGAAGGACGGCCAACAGAAGCATTAGGCCAAGGAAGGTCTGCACCCAGAAGGCCCCGATCTGCAGCATGAGCAACCCGCTCGTCAGCATCGTGACGAGGAAGGCGCCCAGCACCGTGCCGAGAACCGACACCTTACCGCCCTGCAAAAGCGTGCCGCCCAGAACCGGCCCGAGGAAGGCGGGCAACAGCCAGTCCTGTCCCAGTTGCCCGGCCATCGATGGTATGGCGGCTCCGTTGCGCGTGACCAGCATCAGCGCCGCGATCCCGGCGAGCAGGCCCGAGAGCATGTGGCACAGGATGACGGCGCGCCCGACGTCGATCCCCGAAAGTTCC
>JAABSN010000279.1 GCA_011390385.1 Thioalkalivibrio nitratireducens
CTCCACGATCGAGTCGGTCACCATGGTAGCTTACCGTTGTGTGACCCTGGTCCCGCCCCTACCCAATGCGCGCGGCCAGCCTTGCACCGTCAGGTCCGGTCAAGGCGAGCAGCGCCTGCTGCCGGTTCCGGCACCCTGGAAACACGCCTTTGAGGGGTTGGTTGCGCTGCGCTGGAGCGGGTTACATGGGCGACGGTTTCAGGACGGAACCCTGTTTAGTCAGGTACGCCGTGGTACGCACCCTTAACGAGTGCGCGAGGGCCGGAGAAGCAGTGCAGGCAGGACATCGACACCACGGGACGAACCCTTGAATTCCATGGCTCGCCAATTACACCACGTACAGACGCTTCTTCGGCCTGATCAAGCAGGTCGAGAACGCCGATCCGCAGCGTCTCTTCGAGCTACAACACCGCCTGCTGGAGTGGGCGCTTTTCACCCCGGTTGAGCACTGGGTTGATGATCCATGCCGCAAGGCCTCGTGGGTTTCGGAACTCGTTGGCGTACCGAACGACCTCCTCCGGGCTGAGAGTCCTCGGGAAAAACGCCTGGAAACCCAGGCCCCAGCGTTCCAGGCGTTCCGGTTCCGGCGGTTTCAGCCAGAGCAGCAGGGCGCAGCCCAGAAGAAACCCATTCCTGTGTGGGCCAACGCACAGACCGGTGTCTGGTGGCCGGTAATAGTCGATTTCGTCGATACCGATATGGTTGCCACGGAGACGATCGTGAAGACATCCCTGGGAACGGCCTGCCTGACAATCCTGCTGCTTTTGCTGGGCGCGTGTGGTAATTCGCCAGAGCAGCAGCCGAACATCCTTTTCATCGTCCTGGACGACGTCGGTATTGACCAGTTGCAGGGGTTCAACTCGTCTCCGCTGGCGGTTACACCGCAAACGCCCAGCATCGACACGATTGCCGGAAACGGCGTCAGTTTTTCGAGCTTCTACACGATGCCCGAGTGTTCATCGAGCCGCGTGTCGTTCTTTACCGGTCGTTATCCCTTCCGTACCGGTGTCAACGCGGCAATCCTCCCGGACGACCTGCCGAGCGCACAGATCTCGCCGTTCGAGATGACCATCCCCAAGGTGCTCGCGACGCGCGGCTACACGAGCGCCATGATCGGCAAGTACCACCTGGGCGGGCCCGAGATGAACCCGGACGGTTACCTGGCCCCGTCGGTCATGGGCTGGGATTACTACGCGGGCAATATCTACGGCGGGCCGCCGCCACTGGACACGACCATCGGTGGCCAATACGACGCCGAGCAGTTTGCTGGCGATCCCGAGCGTTTTTCCTGCGGCGTACCGCTGGGGCCGACCCGTGGCGTTTGCTGGCGGGAAGATCCCGGTCAGACGCCGCAAATGGATTACAAGCATGGCGACGGCTACACGGGCAAGGAATGCCTGGCGCTCGGCGGGATCCCGGCTCTCGACGCCGACGGCCAGTTTGCGACGACCTTGGAAGGCGCGGCCTCCGGGTCGGCGGCCCGGGCACTTCTTGGCATGGATCCCTACCCCGATTTCAGTGTCCTGAACGGTTTCTACGTTTGGCCCAGGACCGAGGTGGCGCAGGGCATCCTGCACCAGAGTCTATCCCGGGAGTACATGACGGTCGCCGAGACCGACGCCTCGATCGACTGGATCCAGGAGCAAACCGGGCAGGGACCGTGGATGCTCACGGTTAGCTACAGCGCCAACCATGTCCCGTTCCAACCGCCGCCCGACAATCTCCTGCCGCACTCGGCCATCGAGACGCCGGATTGTACCGGGGGGCTCGCCCAGCGCGTACTGGGCGACCAGATGATCGAGGCAATGGATGAGGAGATCGGGCGCTTGCTCATCGGCGCCGGGCTCGCTGTGCAAGCCGATGACGGTAGCCTTTCATACACGCCTGAGGGCTCCAACACCATGGTGGTCCTGATCGGTGATAATGGTTCCTTCATTCCGATCGTCAAGCCCCCGTACAACCCCACGCGGTCGAAAGGCACCATTTACGAAACAGGCGTGCGCGCCCCGATGATCGTCGCGGGCACCGGTGTCGCGGAACCGGGACGGACCGTGGATGATCTCGTCAGCGTGGTCGACTTGTTCCAGTTGTTTGGCGAGATTGCCAGGGTCGATGTGCATGATGCGGTTCCGTCCGGGCGAGTGCTCGATTCGCAACCGGTCCTGCCCTACTTGCGCAATGCCGCCCAGGAGCCCATTCGCAACACGGTGTTCATGGAAATCGGCGGCGGCCAGAAACCGTCAGGAATTACGATTCCACCCTGCGTACTGTCGTTTTCCGGCTCCAACATATGCACTGACATCCTCTTTGTGTCGGAGCAGCTGTGCCGGGATACGGGCGGCACGCCCTTCGGGCCGGAAGGCGCACCGCCAGCGGGACTGGACGGTTGCTGCGGAGTCAGGGATGCGGCGCTGTATGACGACCTGACGATCGTGCCGCTCTCCGCCTGGGCGATTCGCAACGAACGCTACAAGCTCATCAGCAATGAACGGGCCCCGTGCGACGGTCCGCCCCTGGAGTTCTACGATCTGCAGGCGACCAGCCTGATGAATCCAGCAGGCATCGACAACCCGGATGACGAGCTGCTGCAGCAGGGGCCGCTGGATACCGATGCCCAGGACAACTACACGGAGCTCTACGCTACCGCACTTGCGCTGCTCGCCACGGAGGTCGATTGTCCCGGCGATGGCAATCTCGACAAGAAGGTTGACCAGCTGGATCTGGATGGCGTCGAGGCCAATTTCGGCGGTCCGAGCGTGTTTGACTTCAACAACGACGGGGTGACTGATGAGTTGGACCGCAGCATCGTCGAACACAATCTCCTCAGGGACTGCTCTATGCCAGCGCCGCAATGACGATCTCGAAGCTGCTGGCCACGCGAGGCTACGGGAGCGCGCTGATCGGCAAATTTCATATCGCGCTTCCGGACATGAATCCTGCGGGCAACGCCGTCGTGCATGATCTTGGCTGGAACTATTTCGCTGACTGGCTGGACGAAACGGGCGATCCGCGGGAGCGCCAGTTTCGCGCCAGCTTTGCGGTCGATGCCGCCGCTGAGTGGGTCAATTCGCGCCCGGCGGACCGGCCCTGGATGGCCACCGTCAGCCTTTCGTCGATTCACACACCTCTGGTGCAGCCGCCCGTCGATCCGACATCCTCCGCCAACGTCGAAAGCAGTGACCTGCCACTGGATGCGCTCAGCGACGAGCAGCAGGCCGCCTACGACGAACTGGCCGGGCAACTGGCAGCCATTCGTGCAACCGTCGTCGCGTGCCCGGGTGACGGCAACATCGATGGGGTGGTCGACGCAAAGGACCTGCAGGACTGGGAGCACTATGCGGAGTCATGGGGGCTCTCCAGTGTGTACGACCTGAACCTGGACGGCCGCACCGATACGCTGGACCGGGACATCATTCTGGAGAACCTGGGATTGGATTGCAGGGATGGTGGGGCATAGCCGCCTGCCGAGTCGACGCCGACCGCAGGTGCAGTGCGGTGACGCAAAGGGCTGATCAGTGAACGGGCTGCGGGTCTGCCTTTTTTCCGTTGCGATGATCGCGGGCCTCGTTGCTTGCGATGACACTCGGAAGACGGTGGGTGCGGTACCCGAAAACGAGTTGCCACCGGCATTTGTTGGCAGCGCATCCTGCGCGGGTTGTCACAGCCAGGAGACCGCCGATTGGCGGGGGTCGCATCACGATCTCGCCATGCAGGAAGCCAGTGGCAGCAACATCCTCGGTGATTTTTCCGATGCCACCTTCGACTATTTTGGTAGCAAAACGCGCTTTCACCGGCGCGACGACGGGTACTTCGTAACAACAATTGACGGCCAAGGAGAATTGGCTGAGTTTCGCGTCAAGTACACGTTTGGCGTCGAACCACTGCAGCAATACCTCGTGAAGTTGCCGCGCGGCCATGTGCAGGCGCTGCCTTTCGCCTGGGACACGCGGCCCGGGGAATACGGTGGTCAACGCTGGTTTCACCTCTATCCGGAGGAAAATATTCAACCGGGAGACACGCTGTTCTGGACCGGCCGTGAGCAGAACTGGAACTACATGTGCGCGGAATGCCATTCAACGCAGGTGGATCTGGGGTATACGGCAAAGGACGATTCTTTCGACACATCGTATGCCGAAAT
>JAABSN010000280.1 GCA_011390385.1 Thioalkalivibrio nitratireducens
GGGCATGGCAAGAAGCAGCCGCGAGACATCGTGCACGTCGACCAACCGCGTGAGCTGGTCTGGCGAATGGACGCGCAGGCCCGCGACGACTGTCCCCTGCATCGACTTCGCATCGTCGATGAACGCCACCGGCAGGCACTGGCCACCCGAGCTCAACATGCTTGCGAGACGGGCCCCGGATGTGCCGGCACCATAAATGATCGCGCGCTCTCGGGGTTTACGGCTGCCGTGCAGGAAGTCGCGCACCACGAATCGCGATCCGGCCGTGTGAATGACCCCAAAGGCCCAGAACACCACGACGGTTCCCAGAGATGTACCGGCGTCCGGCACCAACAAGGCGTGCACGCCCATGACAGCGGCAAGAATGGTCACGCCGGCAATCACGGGGATGACTACCGCGCTGCGCAGAAAACGCACGACCGCCCGGTACAGGCCAACCGTCCAGAACACCGGCACCATCAGGCTCGCGAGCAACAGCAACAGGCCCCATGGCAACTGGCCGACAGGATTGGCCGCAGGAACCGTGACGAGTATTGCGAGGGCGGCAGCTCCTACAATGAAGACAAAGTCGGCCGCCAGCATCAGGAAGCGCTTGGCGGGCCTCGGCAATCCGACCAGCAGTTCACGGACTCGTTGAAACGAGTTCTCAGCGTGTCTGACCCGGACCTTAGGCACCCAACCTCCTGAAAACATAGAGAAATCCTTTTCTCTTTTCAAATTTGTGACGAATCTTATACGGAGCCCCCAAGAATGTCCACATATGGGGCGGTGAGCCCAAATTTGTGCTCGCGATGTGGACTCGTCTCATTGCAATCGGCCGCTCACCCCGAGACTTTACAGCATTCGGTCATATACCATCGCCAGTTGATTAACCTCTACCCGAGCGGAACGAAAATGGCCCGTACGGAAAACCGGATTACCACGGACGTCCGCACGCTTACTCACCTCGAGCAACTCGAGGCAGAAAGCATCCACATCATGCGCGAGGTGGTTGCCGAGACCGAGAACCCGGTGATGCTGTACTCGGTCGGCAAGGACAGCGCGGTGATGCTCCACCTCGCATTGAAGGCCTTTTATCCGGGCCGTCCGCCGTTCCCTCTGATGCACGTGGACACGACCTGGAAGTTCAGCGCCATGTACGCCTTCCGCGCGGAAATGGCGGACGCATCCGGCATGGAGTTGATCGTGCATACGAACCAGGAAGGCCTGGCGCAAGGCGTGAACCCTTTCACCCACGGATCGGCGTTGCATACCGAAATCATGAAGACCGTGGCGTTGAAACAGGCACTGGACAAGCACGGCTTCGATGCGGCCTTCGGCGGTGCGCGCCGCGACGAGGAAAAATCGCGGGCTAAGGAACGAATTTTCTCCTTCCGCACCGCCCAGCACCGCTGGGATCCTAAGAACCAGCGTCCCGAGCTCTGGAAGCTCTACAACACCCGGAAGAAGAAAGGCGAGTCGATCCGCGTCTTCCCGCTATCGAACTGGACTGAGCTCGATATCTGGCAGTACATCTGGCTGCACAATGTGCCCATCGTGCCGTTGTACTTCGCAGCCGAAAGGCCGGTGGTGGAGCGGGACGGAACGCTCATCATGGTGGACGATGATCGCATGCCGCTGAGAGAGGGCGAGCAGCCGATGATGAAACGGGTCAGGTTCCGCACGCTGGGCTGCTACCCGCTGACTGGCGCGGTGGAGTCCAATGCCACGACGTTGCCAGAGATCATCCAGGAAATGCTGCTGGCGAGGTCCTCCGAGCGCCAGGGACGGGTCATCGACCACGACGAGGGCGGCGCGTCGATGGAGAAGAAGAAGCAGGAGGGGTATTTCTGATGGACCGGGTCACAGAGAATCTCCTGGCAAGCAACATCGAAGAGTACCTGCACCAGCACGAGCACAAGACGTTGCTGCGTTTTATAACCTGCGGCAGCGTGGACGATGGCAAGAGCACGTTGATCGGGCGGATGCTGTACGACTCCAAGCTGCTGTTCGAGGACCAGCTCACCACCATCGAGAAGGACTCGAAGAAGTGGGGTACACAGGGCGAGGAGATCGATTTCGCGTTGCTGGTGGACGGTCTCGCCGCCGAGCGCGAACAAGGGATTACGATCGACGTTGCGTATCGCTTCTTCGCCACCGAGCAGCGCAAGTTCATCGTGGCTGACACACCCGGCCATGAGCAGTACACCCGCAATATGGTGACCGGCGCTTCCACGGCCGATGCGGCGGTGATTCTGGTGGATGCGAGGCAAGGCGTGCTGACGCAGACGCGTCGGCACAGCTACCTGGTGTCGTTGATCGGTATCCGCCACGTGGTGCTGGCGGTGAACAAGATGGATTTGGTGGGATACTCACAGGAGCGTTTTGAGGGGATTCGCGCGAAGTACGCGGAATTTGCGAAGAAGATCGGGATCGAGGAATTCACTTCGATTCCGGTCTCGGCCCTGAAGGGCGAAAACATCGTCAAGCCCAGCGGGGAAATGGACTGGTACCACGGTCCCACGCTGATCGGCTATCTCGAGGCCGTCGAGGTGGACGAGAGCCTCATGCAACAGGAGCCGTTCCGTCTGCCGGTGCAGTGGGTCAATCGTCCCGACTCCTCGTTCCGCGGCTTCGCGGGGATGATCTCCAGCGGGGTTATCTGTCCCGGCGACCGAATCCGCGTGCAACCGAGCGGCAAGGAAAGCGCAGTCAAGCGCATTGCCAGTTTCGACGGCGATCTCGAGCAGGCCGTGGCCGGACAGTCGGTCACTTTGGTACTCACAGACGAGATCGACATTTCACGGGGTGCCGTGATTTCCGGCGTGGACTCGCCGGCGCAGATTGCGGACCAGTTCGAGGCGAAAGTGGTATGGATGGCTGAGGAGCCACTACTTCCTGGCCGAGGCTACCTGATGAAAGCCGGCACCAATCTCGTGCCGTGCTCGATCACCGACATCAAGTATCGGGTCAATGTAAATACCCTCGAACATATTGCGGCGAAAAAACTCGAGCTCAACGAAATCGCCTATTGCAACCTGAGCCTGAATCGGCCGGTGCCGTTCGATCCCTATGAGGAAAATCGGGATACGGGCAGTTTCATTCTCATTGACCGACTGAGCAACAATACCGTCGGCGCCGGCATGCTCGACTTCGCGCTGCGCCGCTCGCACAACATCCACCTGCAGCATACGGATATCGACAAGGCCGCCCGTGCTGCTGCCAAGAGGCAGAAGCCATGCGTCCTGTGGTTCACTGGGTTGTCGGGCTCAGGGAAATCCACCGTCGCCAACCTGGTGGAGAAGAAGCTGCACGCCATGGGCTATCACACCTACCTGCTCGACGGGGATAACGTCCGGCATGGGTTGAACCGAGATCTCGGCTTTACCGAGGAGGACCGGGTGGAGAATATTCGCCGGGTGGCCGAGGTGGCGAAGCTGATGGTAGATGCCGGCTTGATCGTGCTGACGGCCTTTATTTCGCCTTATCGGGCGGAGAGAATGATGGCGAGGCAGCTGTTCCAGGAAGGCGAATTCGTGGAAGTGTTCATGGATACGCCGCTGGAGGTTGCAGAGGCAAGGGATCCGAAGGGGCTGTACAAGAAGGCCCGAAGGGGCGAGTTGAAGAACTTTACGGGAGTGGATGCGCCCTACGAGGCGCCGGAGACACCGGAGTTTGCAGTCAATACGGCTGATATGACGCCGGAGGGAGCTGCGGAAAAGCTTATTGAGGCGATGACAAACGGCTGGGCGTCACGGAACTGACGAGCCGGTCTGACTACCTCGACGTTCCAACGTTCAGTTGGCTATCAAGGAGCTTGCGCACGACCACCCGGACATTTTCGTGCACCCCGGCATGCGAGGCCGCCTCGCGTAGCAACATCCACTCCCATGCATCATGCTGGTTCATCGCGTCTGGAACAGATTCCGGGTTTACGGGATCTTCATCGGCTAGCCGCAGCAGGTAGGCGAGATTCACGTAATGCGTCGAAACGCAGGGGTCGAAAGCGCTGTCTGGATAAAAATGCTCCCAAGGACCCAGTAGCTCGGCTGCACCGAGCAGCGCCGGAGTGATCCCCACTTCCTCGCGGGCGATACGGTCCATTGCACCCGCAAGTGGCTCGTTTTTTCGGATGCGCCCCCCGGGAGTGAACCACCA
>JAABSN010000281.1 GCA_011390385.1 Thioalkalivibrio nitratireducens
ACGTCGGCGCGTATGCGGACACGCCAGTAGTGCGAGTAGATCTTGCTTTAGGCATTGAGTGAGGCTTCGAAACCCTCCACCCACGGGGTGTCGCCCTTGGCCCGGAAGTCGAGACTGCTCTCGGCTTCGGTGCGGGTGATTTCCTCGGTAGACAGCACCTGGAAGCTGCGCACGGCGCCATTCGAGCAGGAAATAATGTGCTCTGCGAAAGCACTGGATGATGCATCGAAGCGGCGCAGACCGTTGATGTCGATGCTGATGCTCGCAGCGTTGGACGTGTGGCTCGACTTGACGTGGCGCCCGTTGACCTGAGATATCGCCGCATCGAGTGCACGCAGCGTCGCTTGTTCCACGGATTGGCCTACGCCCTCGGCCTCGATCGACTGCGTTGTCACGCCGCCGAACGTCGGCGCGGCACGGTGGGCGCCGGAGGAGGTCTCTGCCTGTTGCCCGTGCGCGACGGACAACAGGCAGAGCGAGAAGACCGCGATCAGGACGCGCATCATCTCCGTTTTCCCCTAGAAGCCGGCGAGCAGCGCAGTGGCGTCGGCGGGCGGCTCGAGGTTGTTGCGCTTCGCATAGGAAAACACCATCGCCGTGCTGCTGCGCAGGTTGTTGAAATACGCCGGCACTTCCCTGGCGACCAGGAGGCCCGTGCTGGCTGTGCCGACCAGGCCCATCGGGTTGCCGGAGATCGAGCCCGCCACGCCCTGTGCGGTATCAACAGTCTGCTTCGCGGTGATCAACGCCGTGCCGTAGTACTTCAAGCGGCCGACAACGAGCAACCCACCTCAGTCGCTGAGGTGGGTTGCGTCATGGCGAAGTAACGGATGCCGGCGTCGGCTGCTTCGGCTCCCTACTGGATCGGGAACCTCCACTGCACGGCCTCGAAGATCGGCTCCTCGGCGCTCGAGTGGTCACCGTCATATTGCAGCAACAAGGGATCGGAGCTGCTGAGCACATCGAAGGAATACGTGCGGCTCAATGAGGCGCCCGGCTGGATGTTGTTCGGAAAGAGGAACTGGTGCAACGGGTTGGCGTTGTTGAAATAGAGCCGCAGGCTGCCCTCCAGGATCACAGCATTGGTGTTGTTTTCCTGGGTGTAGGTGGCTGTGTAGCGGATGAAGCCATTGCCGAGATTCTGCACGGTGAACGCGTCCAGCGTCACGGTGAGGTCGTTACGCGCCAGGTACGGCTGGCCGATGACGTTGTCTGCAAATGCGGTCACGCTGACGGTGTCGGCCGTGCTGTTCTGGTTGCCGTCGTTCACCACCAGGGATGCGACATAGATGCCCGCCACATCGGCGACAAAGGTCGGCGAGACGCTGGTCGGGTTGGCCAGGGTCGCCGTGCTGTCCGTGGGCCGCGCGGTGAGGCTCCAGGCATAGGTCAGCGGATTCCCATCGGCGTCGGAACTCGCGCTGCCGTCGAGCGTGACGGTGTCGCCGACCGTGACGTCCTGCGCCGGTCCGGCATCCGCGATCGGCGCGGAATTGTCGGTCGCGGCCGTGATCTGGACCGTGGAGGGGGAGCTGTCTACCTGCCCGTCATTCACGACCAGGCGAACGGCATACACGCCCGCCAGGTCGGGCGAGAAATTCGGGTTGACTGTCGTGGCGCCGGCGAGCGTTGCGGTGCTGCCGTCCGGCCGCGACGAGAACGACCAAGTATAGGCCAGTGCATCGCCGTCCGGGTCGCTGCTGCCCGAGCCGTCCAGAAAGACCGTGGTCGGGATCGTGACGTTCTGATGCGGGCCGGCATTCGCGACGGGGGGCGCGTTCCCGGTTGAGGCACTGCCCGTGATCGTGACCGTCGAGGCCGCGCTGCTGGTAGTGCCGTCATTTACCACCAGGGACGCGACGTAGGTGCCCGCCACGTCGGCGGTGAACGTCGGCTTCACGGAGGTGTTGTTGGCGATCGTGGCGGCGCTGCCGGCCGGCCGGGTGGGTAAGGTCCAGGCATAGGTCAGTGTCGCGCCTGAGGCCGCGGTGCTGCCGCTGCCATCGAGCGTGACGACCTTGGGCACGATGACGCTCTGGTTGGGGCCGGCGCTCGCGACCGGGGCCGTGCTCGGGGACGTGGCGGTGATGGTGACCGTTGCGGGCGCACTGTTCAGTGAGCCGTCGCTGACGACCAGCGAGGCGGTGTAGGTTCCCGCCACGTCGGGCGTGAACGTCGGCCGCGCGGTCGCCGCGCCGGATAAAGTTGCGGTGCTGCCGGTGGGCCGGGTCGGGAGCGTCCACGCGTAGGTCAGCGCATCGCCATCGGCGTCTGAACTGGCGCGCCCGTCGAGCGTCACCAGCGTGTTTGTGGTGACGGACTGGGCAGGGCCGGCATTCGCGATCGGGGCGCGGTTGGTGGTGCCGCCACCACCGCCGCCGCTGCTGCTGCCGCCGCCACCGCAGGCAAAGAGTGTCAGGGCGGCAACGAGGCCAATAAAGAGCTGCAGCAGTTTGGTCGCGTTCGTAGTCATTTACCTTTCCTTGGAGCGCTTGGTGAAGCCTGGAATCGAAAACTTAATAGCCCCATTTACCATGGCTGCGAGCATCGATCTGTTGGTTACCGCACTAAGGAAGGTTTCCTTGCTGTTTTACATAAGTTGTCGAAAAGCCTTACGAAAATTAACGGGGCGCGATTGTGCAATCTGCGCAAACAAGGAGTTACGGTTTTTCTCCGGCTCGTCGAAGCTATTGAATTGCTTCGGATATAAGCAGTTTGAGTCGGGGCGGCCGGTGGGATTTCGGGCTGCGGTGGTGCTCCGAGGGGTCGGAGGAGCCGTCGAGTTTTATCGCAAACTCGACTGACGGCGCCGGTGGTTCGAGATGACGCGGGTTCCCATGTCATTGTTCCTACGGCGGGTTTTGTCTCATGGCATGGTTTATGCATCTGCTTGGGTGTAGATGTTTTACCCCCCGTATGGAGTTTTATTATGAAAACGATCAAGAGTTACTTAGGCGCATTCGCCGCTGCTTCCCTGCTGCTAATAGCAGGAGCGGTCAGCGCGGCGCCAATCTCAGGTGATGTGACGTTCACTGGTTCCTGGCAGGCGAAGGCCGCCAACAAGACCACGAACGTTGGTATTGAAGATGCCGCGCACATCAATTTTATCAAAGCAGAAGTAGACGCGGCCCTCGGCGACTTCGCCGGTTCGGATGGGTCGGTGGCGAGCTTCACTGACTTTACCTTCGATCCCTTTGAAGGCCCGGTCAGGCCGCTGTGGACGATCGTAGTGGATGGGACGACTTTCTCCTTTGACTTGGAGAACGTCACCCTCGGGCTGCAGACCAGCACGCTCCTGGTGCTGGCTGGCACGGGTACCGTCTCTGCCAGTGGTTTTGGATCTGATGGGTTCGATACTACGGAGTTCATGTGGGAGTTCTCGGGCAACAGCACAGGCTCGATCCTGTCGTTCTCCGCTATTTCCTACAACGTTCCCGAGCCGTCAGTCGTCGGTCTGTTGGGCCTCGGCCTGATCGCGATGGGTGCGGTCGGCGTGCGTCGCCGCCGCGCAGCGCGCAAGGCCTGATTGATTCGTTCAATCCAGTCTTGAGCAACGCGACAAAGTAGCTCATTCGCTATTTTAAGGAAGCCACCCCAGCTGGGGTGGCTTTTTTTTGTGCGCCCGGCAGGGCGAGCGGGCCAAAGACCGCGAAGCTCTCGTGATCAAGGTGAAGTGGCGTAAATCCGGCGGTTGTGCAGTGAAGGAGTGCGTTCTTACCTGGGGAGATCTCGCCTTGTGTCTGCAAGGGCGACGGTGGTGAGCCGGAGCGAGAAGTCAGCAGAGGCCGTAGTAGGCAGTGTGAGCTGCCGAAGGGCCGAACGAGAAGGACAGCTACGAGACATGCCGCTTGGTGTGGCAAGGCATCAGAAGCCCGGGCGACGGGGGTGCACAGAGGCTGGCGAAGGTGAAGCTGGAGTCGGTGCTGTGCGCGATGAAGCGACGCGGGCACCGCTTCGTGCGCTACGCTGACGACTGCAATGTCTACGTGAGGAGTCTGAAGGCAGGGCAACGGGTGCTGCAGGGCCTGCGCCGCTGTTACGCGAAGCTGGCACTCAAGATCAACGAGTCCAAGACTGCGGTCAGGCCGGTGTGGGGACGCAAGTTCCTGGGCTACTGCTTCTGGGCGGCGCC
>JAABSN010000282.1 GCA_011390385.1 Thioalkalivibrio nitratireducens
CGCCCAGAGCGACGACGCCCAGGCCTGGCGCGAATGGCTGGGACCGGCGCTGGACCCGCATGAGATCAACATGGTCGAAGTGCGCAAGGACCAGGTTAGACCGCTGGAGTTCGGCATGCCCGAAGGGCCGGCCAGGACCACCGTCATCCCCGACCCGGACGGACTTTCGGCCGACGAGTGGTCGCGCACGGTCGGCGTCGAAGCCATCGATCCGTGGCAGGACGCGGGCCGAATCAACGTGTGCCATGTGCTGCGCGACGATCTGCCACGCGCGGCGATCCTGATGCGCGGCGGCCTGCGCAGCCTGGGGCAGCTCGAGCGCTTCCTGGAACTGGTGGATCAATCCAGCGAGCCGGTACCGGAAGGGTTCGACGAGCACCAGGTTCGGATGCTGCGGGGCCGAATCCGGGCGGCGCGGCTGATTCTCCAGCACTGGCGCTCCAACCATCGGCGTCCGGTCGATCGCGCCACGCTGGCGCGAACGGGCCTGCTCAGCGAGCGGTTTCTCCCGCGCGTGTCCCGTCTTGCACAGGAACTGAACGGCGACCCCTCGGCGCTGATCGCCGCCCTGCGCGAAGGGAAAGTCTCACGCTTCCGCAGCGAGACGCTGGAACAGCTGCGGAGCTGGCTGGATCGACACGGCTACCTGGGTCGCTCGGATCGAGAAGATGTGCTGACCGGGGCCGAACTGGCCATCGCCTGCGATCTGTCGCCCGAGTCGGCCGAGGCACTGCGGCACTGGCTGAACGGGGCGATCATCGATCCGCTGGCGGCCGGGGATTGAGCGGGCCGGCTACAGGTTGCGGCCGTAAAAAAGCTCCTGAATCTCGGTGCGCAAACGGCGCTCGATGCGCGCGCGCTCGCGCTTTTCGAGATCGTCGGCGTTGATACCGAAAAGATAGTTGTCGAGATCGAAATCCTTCAGCCGCATCTTGGTATGAAACAGGTTTTCCTGATAGACGTTGACGTCGATCATGTCGTAGGCGTTCTTGGTGTCGCGGCTGAAGAAGTTCTGGATCGAGTTGATCTTGTGGTCGATGTAGTGCTTGCGACCGCGCACGTCCCGGGTGAAGCCGCGCACGCGATAGTCGACCGTCACGATATCCGACTCGAAACTGTGGAGCAGGTAATTGAGCGCCTTGAGCGGCGAGATCACGCCGCAGGTCGCCACGTCGATGTCCGCGCGAAAGGTGCAGATTCCGTCGTGCGGATGGCTTTCCGGGTACGTGTGGACCGTGATATGGCTCTTGTCGAGATGGGCCACGACCGCCTCGGGCAGCGGTCCCGGTGCAGCAGAGCCGATGTCCTCATTCCCGACCACCGGCTCTTCGGCGATCAGCATGGTCACGCTGGCCCCCTGGGGCTCGTAATCCTGTCGGGCCACGTTGAGCACATTGGCGCCAATGATATTGGCCACATCGGTGAGGATCTGGGTCAGGCGCTCGGCGTTGTAGGCTTCATCGATATAATCGATATATTCCTTGCGCTGCCCTTCGTTGGTGGCGTAGCAAAGATCATAGATGTTGAAGCTCAACGCCTTGGTCAGGTTGTTGAAGCCGTGAAGCTTGATTCTGCTCGAGGACATGGCGGACTCCTCCGGGTCATGGGTGGCCGACCGGTAACCGCTCATTATCGTTCATTCGAGGCCGGGTTTTCTACTCCAGAACGGTTTGCGCAGCGGATGGATCGCGTTCGAACCGGTCGTTTCGGGCCGGCGGGGCGGTTGACTCACGCTCGGTAAACAGGCACTATGGTTTGCTGTGACGAAGATCTTGACCTTTGAGCATAAATGCATACCGAACCACAGTTTTATCCAATCGACAGGGAAGCGATCGGCCGTCTGCTTTCGATCGGCGAGCGGCTGCATTTCGAGCCCAAACAGGTCGTGATGCGCCCCGGCGATCAGGGCCACAGCCTGCTGTACGTGATCGACGGTTCACTGTCGGTTTCCACCGAGGGCGAAGACGGTCGCGAGCTGATTCTAAGCTATCTCAACCCCGGCGATTTCCTCGGGGAACTGGGTCTGTTCATGAAACCCCGGCAGCGCGAGGTGATGGTTCGGACCCGCTCGATTTGCCAGCTGGCCGAGATTTCCTACGAGCGGCTGCGCGAAGCGCTGGACAACGAATTGTCGGATTGCGCGGTCGAAATCATGACCGCGATCGGCTCCAAGCTGTCGCAACGCCTGCTGCATGCGCGGCGCAAGGTGCTGCAGCTGGCCTTCCTCGATACCCAGGGTCGAGTGGCCAAGGCCCTGATCGACCTGTGCGACGAACCCGACGCGGTATCCCATCCCGAAGGCACCATGATCCGTATCACGCGCCAGGAACTCAGCCGCATCGTGGGCTGCTCCCGGGAAATGGCCGGCCGGGTCATGAAAGCGCTGGAAGAAGACGGCATGCTCAAGGCGTCCGGCAAGACCGTCGTCGTGCTGGGCAAGTACAAGGGTGCTGCCGCCTCGGGCTGAAGCTGCGCGCTCCGGCTCAGTCCCGCCCCCGCCAGCGCAGCCATTTGCCCCGGGGGTGTTCGGCTTTTGCTCCCAGCGGCGACCGCACCAGGACCAGCGAGACATTGTCCCGGGCCCCGGCCTCCATGGCCATGGCCATCAGGCGGTTTCCGATGGCATCCAGCGACTGATCCAGCGCCAGCGTCGATGCCATCGACGCCTCGTCCAGTTCGCCGCTGAGCCCGTCCGAGCAAAGCAACAGAAGCTGTCCGGCCTGCCAGCGGCCGCTGAACTCGTCGATCCGAGGCTCGCTGTCGGAGTGCAGACCGAGGCAGTCGGTCAATACGTGGCGCTTGGGATGATGGGCCGCTTCCGAGGCGCTGATCGCTCCGGCCTCGACCATCAATCCGGCCAGGTTGTGGTCGCGGGTCAGCAAGGTCAGTTCACGCGTGGCGATATCGAACAGGTACGCCCGACTGTCGCCCACCCAGCCGATTTCGTAGCGGTTGCTCCGCTCGACCAGGGCGACGATGGTCGTGCCCATGTCGATCAGTTCCGGACGGACCTCTTGAGCCGCCCGGATCGTGGCATGGGCGGCAAGAATGGCCGAACGCAGCGATGCCCCGTCGCTCAAGGCCGCGCGCACGGTCTTGCGGGCCAGCCGACTGGCTTCGGCGCCGCCGGCATGTCCTCCCATGCCGTCGGCGACCAGCCAGACGCCGGCCGCCTCATCGACCAGGATGGCGTCCTGGTTGTTGGCGCGCACGCGTCCGGTCTCGGTCTGACCGATCGAACGCGAACTGATCAGCGGATCGCGGGTCATCATTTCATACAAGCGTAAAATGCGGGCGGGGAAGGTCAGCCGGGTCGATGCCGTGAACATATTGTTACACGGGCAATCGCCAGAGCCGCGAACCCGCACTATTTTTTAGAATTAACTAATATATCATGACCAACATCGATTCAAGCAGCGCAGTTCGCTGGCGCATCTTCAAGTTCGGCGGCAGCGCTGTGGCTCATCCCGAACATTGGCCGCGGATCGCCCAATGTGCGCGCAACGCCCTGGCCGAAGACGCGAATGCGGTCATCGTGGTCTCCGCGCTGCGCGGTATCACAGACCTTTTGCAGGCGCAGACCGAACCGGACACCGCCCAACCGGTGGCCGATGTCGTGCGCGAGATTCAAAGCCGCCATCGCGCGCTGGCCGAAAAACTGGACGCCGGCGACGCCGGACTCGACCGCCGGTTTTCGATCCTGCGCGGGCTGCTCGAACACCCGGACCTGACCACCAGCGCGGCCGTCCAGGCCGAACTGCTGGCACAGGGTGAGGAACTCAGCAGCCGCATGGCCGTCGCCATTCTCGCCGGACAGGGAATCGACTGCCACTGGCTCGATGCCAGGCAAGTGCTGACCTGCCCGGGGGATGCCGGGCGCGCCGCGGCCAGTGAATTCCTCTCGGCGCACTGCCCGGCCGAGCCGAATCGGGCCCTGCAGCAGCAACTGGCTGCCCGCGGCCGCTGCCACGTCATGCCGGGTTTCCTGGCCGCCAACGCGCGCGGAGAAACCGTGCTGCTCGGGCGCGGCGGATCGGACACTTCGGCCAGCTGCGCGGCAGCCGTGCTGGAAGCCGAACGGGTGGAAATCCATTCCGACGTGCCCGGGCTGTTCAGCGCCGACCCGC
>JAABSN010000283.1 GCA_011390385.1 Thioalkalivibrio nitratireducens
CGACCAGCAGTTTCACGTCCAGTTCGGCGGCGGTGCTCATGCGATCGATCATGCCGAAAGGAACCTCTTCCAGGGCTTCCTTCCTGACTTCAAGCATCCGTTTATCGCGCACCTGCCAGCGGAACACGGCCCGGCCAGACCGAGATCTGGCCGGGAATGCTTGAGGATTGTTATTGAGTCGTGCTCTCGAAGCCATCCGAGAAAATGCCGTACCTTACAGTTACGTCCAGACTCTGTGTCATCGAGACCGTGCAATCAAGGCCCGAAGTCGACGTGCAGCCGCTCCAGTTGCTGAACGGGGCCCCGCCTGCGGTGGCCGGGGCGGTCAGGGTGATGCCGGTGCCGCTGGGAATATTGGTGATGCTGTAGTCGGTCGTTCCTTCATACTCCACTGGATTCGCCGTTATGGCTACACCGTTGGCTCCGGCAGCGTTGACGGTCAGCTGATGCGTTTGTACTGAGGTGCTCTGGAAAATCACCTGGTCCAGCCAGCCACGATCCGCTCCCGCTGCCAAAGACTCGTCTTTGGCATATTCCCAGCGCAAGGTGTGTGTCCCCGCAGGAATTTCACGTTCGCGAAGCGACCAGTCCTGCTCTCCGCTGATCTGGCCGGGTTCCAGATTGCCGTCGACATGGAACGAGAGAAAGTCAAAACCCCCTTCGGAGGAAACCCGCCAGTAATAACTCAGCGCACCCGGTCCCGTTACCGTGGTTTCAATCCAGCTTGACTGGTCATTGGTGATCGTTCCGCTCTCTGCCGCGGAGCCGCCAAACTGCCATTGCCCGGTTTGGGGAACCCATTGTGCGGATCCACCGGTGGTCCAGGTCAACTCCGTGTTGTCCAGTGCTGCCCCCAAGGTTAGAGCCGGGCCGCTGTAGTTGACTGTCACCGTTCGATTCTGCGACATCGATATGGTGCAGTCACGGACGGAAGTCGAGCCGCAGCCGGTCCAATTGCTGAACGTGGCACCGCCGGCGCTTTCCGGCGCAGTCAGCGTGATACTGGTGCCGCTGGGAATATTGGCGCGGCTGTAGTTGGTCGTGCCTGCATAGGTCGCATTGTTGGCGTTGATTGCAACGCCGGTGGCGCCTGTTGAATTGACGTTCAGGGTGTAGGTGGTTTGAGCGGTGACCGGCTGCGGGCAGCGCGCGACACCGGTGGCTGCTCTGGCCAGAACGTGGGTGCGCATGGTGTCGGGAACTCGCTCGGGCTCGACGCCGAAGCCATGGTCGCGACCCAGCGTGACCGACAGGTTGCTCAGTCCGCCGGGCAGCAAATGACAATAACTCATGATGGTGCCGGGAGCCTGATCGCCCGGGCCGGGCAGACTTTCCGCGCCACCCCAACAGCCAAAGGCCGCCTCCCCGTTGTGACACTCATCAATCACCGGGTCGTAGCAATGGGTATGGTCCGAACCGAAGTTGTGGCCGAGCTCGTGAGCCACGACCGTAAAGCTCCAACCCTGGGGGTCCGCGTTCGGGTCGAATTCGGTGCCTAGGCCTTGACTGACACCGTAATCGAAGCCATCACCACACAGCGCGCTGACGTAGGCCACGCCCTGACTCGGGCCGGCGTCGACGAGATGCGCCAGAGTGCGGGTCTGGTCAACAGTGTTGGCCGGGTTATTCCAGAAGGTCTCAAATTGCTCTAGGAGATTATTGGCGTCGGGATTCCAGGGATTATCACCCGCGCTCCGGGGCGTAACACTGGACACCACAATTTCGGTGTTCAGTTCACGTACATAGACCAGGGAAATGTAATTGGTCAGATCTCCGAGATAATCGATCGCTGCCTGATCGCTGTTGAAAAGGTCCATGAATCGGGTCGTCGTGTCATAGGCCACGCGAACCCGATAGCGCTGATCGGCATTTCTCGCGATCCATTGCACAGGCGGGCGTTCCAGATCGAACAGGCGCTGCGCCTCTCGACTGCGCTGGCGAATTTCGCTGTTCAGTCCACACTGGAAGTGGTCATGCTCCCGCGATCCCGGGACAGCCTCATCACTGACCAGGGCTGCATCTATTCGGCCGCGCTGGCTCAGCAGGCGCCAGTGTCCCCGTCCGTCGGCCAGAACCCCGCGCAGCGAACCGTCGGATCCGATCGACAGACTGACCTGGGCATGGCCATCACTCAGGGAAGTGCCCTGGAAATAGATGCGATCACTGATCAGTGGCCCTTGAACGGCACCGTCGATGTATGCGACGGCATCGGGCGCAAAAGGCTCGGATCGACTGAGGACCAGGCTCGCTCTCTCGCCGTCTGCCAGCACGAGATTGTGAATCGTCAGCCCGGTCAGGGACTCTGCGCGGCCAAGATCAAGCCCAGAAAAGTTTTCTGCATCGATGCGGTCCTGGCCTGCCAGCGCGGATACGCTAAGGGTCATGAACACCATCAGCACGAGCGGCTTCAAGTAGCTTGATTTCAAAAGAAGCTCTCTGCAGGCGAGACGTTGGAGCAAGTGATGCATAACAATTCCTTGTGCTTTAATTCGGGTAGTGCGTTGGCAATGTTTGACACTGAATCGTCGTGAGCGACCTCGGGCCCATGCGAACGCAACTAGAGAGTGTCGACTCTGTACCGAGGAAGAGCAATCCTGGAACCGTCAATCTTTCGTCAAAAAAAGTTCTCGGCTCGCCATTTCAGTGCATCGACGGGCGTGCGGCCTTGCGCCGGTCCAGGGGAAGCTCTGAACAACTCTGCGCGGAGCGCGTTTCAGTCGGAAAAGCCGCAGATCGTGTGGTGTTGTTGTCATGACAATCGGACGCGCTTATTTGGAACAACCAAACCGCGCTCGCCCAAGCCAAGCCGGAGCCTCCCGCAAAGGCGCCGTCGCGCCCGTGCAGAGTTGTTCAGAGGTTCCCCACCTAGGCAACAATGCTGAGGCGTTCGTGGTTTTCGCTGCTCTAGGCCGTGTCTTGTCCTGCAAGACGCATGAGGCACCCGAAAGGTTATACGCCGAGGAATGTTCTTGGTCGGATACCGCGCCGGTGCGGCGTTTGAAAACCGGCGCTGCATGGCCTAACATCGGACTCGACCATTGTCGTTCCAACGGGAGCCTCCGCCATGTTTCGCTGTATCGTTTCACTTGGTTTCATGCTGGCACTGGCCGGTTGCGGCCAGGAACAAGCGCCGACGCAGGATTCGCGCACGGCGGATCAACCGGCCGCCGACGCGGCGCCGGAAGAGCCCAGGACAGCGGCTGACGAGCCGCAGACAGCACGTGACGAGGCCCACACGACGCCGACAGGCCGGGCGCCGGCCATTGCGGAAACCTGCAACGCCTGCCACGGCACGACGGCACCGAGTCCCCACGACGACATACCGACGATACACGGCCTGCCGTCGGTCGTGATCGAGAATGCGCTGTACGATTTCCGGGCCGAAACCCGGCCTTGCCGGCAAAGCGCCTGCTCGGCGCGAGGCACCTGCCCCGATACCGACATGTGCGAGGTCACCGCGGCATTGAGCGACGCCGAGATCGGCCAGCTTGCCGAGTGGTATTCGGCGCAGGCTTTCGTCCCGGTCGGCGAACCCCACGACCCGGAACTGGCCGCACGAGGCCGCGAGATCCACCAGGCCAATTGCGAGAAATGTCACGCCGACGGTGGCACGCGCAGCGAGGAACAGGCCAGCCTGCTCCGGGGACAGCCCAAGGCTTACCTGAACAAGGCGCTGCAGGACTACCGGCTGGCCGAGCGCCAGGCCGTCAGCCAGATGGACATCGGCCTCGAGAGCCTGGATGATGACGATATTGCCGCGCTGGTCGAGTTCTATTCCAGCCCGGCCGACCAGGACGGTTGAAACACCGCGTCCCGATGCACGATCGCGGCGAAATGGCCGCCCGGCGAACATGCCGGCTTCAGTGCGCGCTGTCCCAGTTCTTGCCGGCGCCGGCCTCGACCAGCAGTTCCAGGTCCAGTTCGGCCTCGGCTCCCGGTGATAAAGCACAATCATTCAGTGCTTGTAGGCCCCTCTCCAGATCCTCCTGGGCCTCCTCGAACATGATCAAGACATCGTCGATATCCGTGAAATAGGCATCGCGCGCAGTTGATATATACTCGGTGAAAAGTGTGACGGGACGCACGAAATGAGGCTGTCGCTGATCGGATTTTT
>JAABSN010000284.1 GCA_011390385.1 Thioalkalivibrio nitratireducens
GAAGACAGCAGTGTTGAAACAAGCGCCGAGCCGACGAGACCCGTCGCGCCGGTCAGTGCAATCGTGGTCACCGACGGATCAGTTGGTATTGATCGCCTGCGTGTGCGGCGTCCGGTGGACGAATTCGCGCGGCAGGACCTCGGTTTCTTCCAGACCGTTGCGCTTGAGGAAGTCCAGCCGGGTGCCACTTCGCGAAAGCTTGCCCGACGAGGTGCGCGGCAAGGTATGCAGGGGCACCAGTTCGATCAGACAGGCGATGCCGAATTCGCTCTGAATCTGCTGCTTGAGCCGTTCGACCAGCCGTGCCTGCCGGAACGGGTCCTGTTCGCGACACTGTACGACCAGTACCGCCATTTCGGTGCCGTCCTCGGCCGGTATCGCGAACGCCGATGCGTCCTCGGAGCGAACTTCGGGCTGCTGCTCGGCCAGGTATTCCAGATCCTGCGGCCAGATGTTGCGGCCGTTGATGATCAGCAGGTCCTTGGCGCGTCCGGTGATGAACAACGAATCGCCGGCTCGGTAGCCGATATCACCGGTATTCAACCATCCGTCGTCCGAAAGCACATCGGCCGTGATCTCGGGGTTGTTGGCGTATCCGGACATCACGCTGGGTCCGCGCAGGAAAATCGTTCCGCACTGCCGCTCGGAAACGATGCTGCCGTCCTCATCGCGAATTTCGACTTCGTAGTCCGGTAGCGGGCGTCCGCAGTTGACGAATTCGGTCGTGCGTCCGACGGACGAATCCGGGACCGGGACAGCGCAGCGCTCGTGAGCCAGCGTTTCGGCATCCAGCGTATCGATTTCCAGGCCCTGGGCCAGGGGTGCGAAGCTGACGGCCAGTGAACACTCCGCCATCCCGTAGCAAGGCAGAAAGGCCGTTTCCTGAAAGCCCGCCGGCGCCAGGGCCTCGGCGAACTGGTTCAGCCAGCCTGCCCGAATCATTTCGGCCCCGACCCCGGCGACGCGCCACGCGGACAGGTCGAATCGCTCGACATCCGTTGGACGCAATCGGCGAGCGCAGAGCGCAAATCCGAAGGGTGGAGAGTAGGAGATCGTGGCCTGGTTGCGCGACATCAGTTCCAGCCACAGTCGGGGACGCATGGCGAAGTCCCGGGTACCGAGGTAGTCCACCGACATCTGCGAGATCACCGGCCCGAGGATGAGGCCGACCAGGCCCATGTCGTGGTAGAAGGGTAACCACGAAACGTAGCGGTCGCCCTTGCGGATCTGCACGCCGAATTGAAGAATGCCGGCGAGGTTTGTGAGCACCGCCTGCTGGGTGATCATCGTTCCGCGCGGGAATCGGGTTGAACCGGAGGTGTATTGCAGGTAGGCCAGATCGTTCGGCGCCGGCGGTTCCGGCAGTGCGGCCGTCGCCGGGATTGCGCGAAAGCGATCCAGCGTACCGCTGACGGCGAGATCCAGACCCACCACGGCCGCATCCAGGAAGCCGACGAAATCCGCCGATGCATATGCAGCTTTGGCGTTGCAGTCCTCGAGCAGTGCACGCAGATGCTTGACGAACGCCTGTTTGCCGCCGAGATGCACCGCGGCGGGCAACGGGACCGGCACGAGGCCCGCGTACTGGCAGGCAAAAAACATCACGTGGAAGTCGGGCTGGGTATCGGCGACCAGCGCGACGCGACTGCCGCGCTCCAGATCGAGGGAAGCCAGCTTGCCGGCAATCTTGCGCGCCTGCTCTCGAAGGTCCGAGTAGCTCAGGACGGTCGTCAGTTCGCCGCGGCCGTTATGGAAGTTGCAGCCCGTCACGCCGCGGGCCGCGTAGTCCAGCGCATCGGCCAGGCTTTGAAACCCGGATGTCTTGAGTGGCAGGGTATTGGTTGTCGGCGTAGGAAAGAGGCTCAAACCGGGTGTCCCATTATTGTTGTACACGACTGGACGAGCGCGATGACGGTTCCGCGCAGGCGCCCTCTCTGGCGGCAACTCAAACGACCATTATACTCATGTGACAAGGTGCAATTGCGTGAAATCAAGCGGCCTCGGTCTGTTTCGGGTGATCTGTCGACCTGTTTCCGCCGGCAGAAAGCTTTAACCTTGGCGAATCTACCACACCTTGTGGTAAATCTGCCACAGATGGGATCGACTCTTTGAACGCGCCGCCCGCACCGGAGATTGCCCCGGTCAAGACTCGAACGGACTGGAAGAATTTCCATGCGCTGCCGGCGATGCTGCAGCGTGGGCAGGGTCGCTGGGTCGAGCCGCTCCGGCTGCAGCAGCGCCAGCTCTGGGCACCTCGTCACCCGTTCTTTCGACACGCGCGCGCACGCGCCTGGCTCGCGCGCCGCCAGGGCCAGGTTGTGGGGCGGATCAGTGCACAGATCGACGAATTGCAGGCCGAGCAGGGGCGGGCGGGACTCGGGCAGTTCGGGTCCTTCGAATTGATCAACGATGACGGTGTTGCTGCGGCACTGCTCGACGCGGCGTCTGCCTGGCTCCGGTCGCAGCGCATGCAGGAAATCCAGGGGCCGTTCGATCTGTCCATCAATCAGCAGTGCGGCTTGCTGGTCGAGGGTTTCGATCACGCGCCCATGCTGATGATGAGCTACGGCCCGCGTTATTACCCGCAGCTGCTGGAGCGGAATGGCTTCGATTCCCGGATCGAGACACTGGCCTATCGCGGCTCGACCGAGACCGAGCTGCCGTCCCGGGTGCGTCGACTGCTGGCCCGGATGGGCGATCGCCTGACGGTGCAGCCTGTGTTGCGTGGTGAGATCACCGATCATAGTGAGATCTTCCGTCGGCTTTTCAATGCGTCCTGGGCCGAGAACTGGGGGTTCGTGCCGTTCACGCGCGAGGAATTCGCGCACATGGTTGCCGACATCCGCCTGCTGGTGCGACCGGGCTATGCCCTGCTGGCGCGCCTCGACGGTGAGCCGGCCGGGTTCATCGTCGGCTTGCCGGACCTCAACGAACTGATTGCCGATCTTCATGGACGGCTCTGGCCGACCGGCGCCGTCCGCCTGCTGTGGAGAATCGCGCGATGTCGCAACCGTCGCGTGCGGGTTCCGTTGATGGGGGTGCTGCCGCGTCATCAGGGCGGCGCGGCGGGCGCGTTGATCAGCTATGCGCTCATCGATGCGTTGCGAATTGCGGTGCGCCGCGACGGCGTTACGGAAGCCGAGCAGTCCTGGATTCTGGCGCACAATCGCGGCATGTGTTCGATCATCGAATCGCTGGGCATGCGAGTGGCGCAGCGTTTCCGGATCTACGGTCGGGCCATCGCGGCATGAGGTCGGATCCGGCCCTCGTGATCCTGGCTGGCGATCGTGGACCGGACGATCCCCTGGCGCGTGCCGGTGGCGTGGCCGGAAAGGTCCTCGTCGAGGTGGCCGGTCGACCGATGCTGTACTGGGTCCTCAACACGGCCGCGCAGACTCGCTGTTCGTCGCGGCTGCTGGTTTGTCCGTCCCGACCCGAATACAAAGCGCTCGCGCAGGCGGCGGGGATCGATGGACGAATCGAACCGGCTGCCGGTCCGGCGGCCAGCGTCGCACTCGCACTGGATGCACTGGCCCCCGATCAGTCGGTGCTGGTGATCACCGGGGACCATCCGCTGCTTCGCGTCGAGTGGCTGGAGGATTTCGCGCAGCGAGCGGAAGCCACCGGGGCCGATGCGGTCGCTGGTGTTGTTGATTACCGGACAATCCGACAAGCCTGGCCTGAAAGCCGAAGAACGCGATACCGCTTTTCCGACATTGCCGCCTGCGGCACCAACCTGTTCTGGTTCAACGGCAAGCGAGGGCGCGCGGTGGCCGCGCTGTGGCAGGACTTCGAATCCGACCGGAAGCGTCCCTGGCGGATCGTTGCCCGGCTCGGGTGGATGAACCTGGCGTCCTATCTGACCGGCCGGTTGACGTTGGGCCGCGCGATGCACCTTTTGTCCAAACGTTTCGGCTGCCGGCTCGACGCCGTCCTTCTGGACGATCCGGAAGCGGCCGTCGACGTGGATTCCCCGGCCGACCTGGAACTGGTTCGCGACCTGTTTCAACGCCGACGGCAGATGAAGGCCTGATGCGAATCGAGCGGTACCTGCTGGGCCAACTGTTGCGACCGATCGTGGCG
>JAABSN010000285.1 GCA_011390385.1 Thioalkalivibrio nitratireducens
AGACGGTACAACTCCCCGCTGCGGGGACACTCGTATTTCCCCTCGCCCTCCAGCGGCAGCGGGATCTGCTCGCCGAACTCGCTCATCCAGCCGACCTGCCGCGCCGGCACGCCGACCATGAGCGCAAAGGGGGGCACGTCCTTGTTGACGAGCGCGGCAGCCCCGACGAAGGCATATTCGCCGATCGTGACGCCGCAGACGATGGTGCAGTTGGCACCGAGCGTTGCGCCCTTCCGAACCAGCGTGTCCATGTACTCGCTCTTGCGCTCGATCAGCGAGCGCGGATTGTACACATTGGTGAACACCATGCTCGGGCCGCAGAACACGCCCTCTTCGAGCGTCACGTTGTCGTAGACGCTGACGTTGTTCTGGATCTTGCAGCGGTCCCCGATGATGACCTTGTTGCCGACGAACACATTCTGGCCGAGCGAGACGCCGCGACCGATCCTCGCGCCGGCGCAAACATGCACCCAGTGCCAGACGCGGCTGCCCTCGCCGATCTGCGCGCCGTCATCGACGATTGCAGTGGGATGCACAGTGACGTTGTTCATGGCGGTCGTCAGTATTCCAGCGGCAGGGAGACGGTTTTTCCGTCACGCGCCGACAGGTACGCCGCGATCAGCACCTCGAGCGACTTGAGGCCCTCACGGCCGTCGGTGTCGGACTCCGCATCGCCTCGCAGCACGTCCACGACGTTCCGGTAATAAAGCGGATGCCCGAACCCATACACCGAGGTGGTCTCGTAGTTCGCGGACTGGATGTCCGCATCGTAATCACGGGGCTCATCGAACTCCCAGACCTGGATGTCGTTGACCGCAACCCCGCCGACGCGAACCGTGCCCCGCTCACCAAGGATCGTGATGCTTCCTTCGAGGTTCCTTGGATAGGTCAACATCGTGACGCTCATCGAGCCGAGCGCCCCGTTGCGCCAACGGACGTTCAGCACCCCGGTGTCCTCGACCTCGATATCGCGAGTCGTGCTCATCATCGCCTGGACGCGGTCGATCGGCCCGATCAACCAGTCGAGCAAGTCCACGTAGTGGCTGGCCTGGTTCATGAACGCGCCACCATCGAACTCCCAGGTGCCCCGCCACCTGGCGCTGTCGTAGTACTCCTGCGGTCGCGACCAGAACACGTTCAGGTGGACCATGTGGATGCGCCCGAATCGCTTCTCTTTCACGGCACGCTTCAGCAGCTGCAGGGTGGTGTTACGCCGGTTCTGCTTCACCACGAACAAGCGCACGCGCGCCTCGTCGCAGGCCTTGACCATGCGCACGCCGTCCTGCCACCGGGTGGCCATGGGCTTCTCCGTCATGACGTGCACGCCGGCCCTCGCCGCGAGGATGGCCTGCTCGGGATGTATTCCGCTGGGCGTGCAAAGCGCAACCAGGTCGAGCGGCTCCTTCTCGAGCATCGTTTCCATGTCGCCATAAGCCGGGACCGAGTGCCGCTCCTCGTGCTCGGCCAGTGTGCCGGCATTGCTGTCGCAGATCGCGGCCAGCTCCATGTCATCGGAGTGTTGCTCGATCGACGCGAAATGGTTCCGCGAGATCCGCCCGCAGCCGACGACACCGATGCGGATCTTTCTTTCTTTCACAGTCTTGAACATCTTTATACTCGTTCCTGGAACTTGCGAATTGTATCCTCATAGACCGAAATCATGGTCTGCACACAGGCATCCCACGCGTAGTTGTCGCGCACATGCCGCCTGCCGGCCTCGCCCATGATAATCCGTTGCGAGGGGTCGGTAACGAGCCTGAGGAGCGCATCGGCCGCCGCAACCGGGTTCTCGCGCGGGACGACCAGGCCCGTGACGCCGTTCTGGACCACTTCCGGCAGGCCGCCCGCGTCGGAAACCACCACCGGCCGGCCCGCAGCCCCCGCCTCGAGCACCGCCACGCCGAAACTCTCCTGGCGGCTGAGCGCAGCGTAGATGTCCAGTTTCGCGAGTTCGGCGGGGACCCGTTCATAGGGAACCGCCCCGGTGAACGTGATCCGGTCCGCGAGACCCAGCCGCTCGCCCAGCGCCTTGAGCGCCCCGATTTGCGGGCCGTCGCCCACCAGGCGCAGCACCACCTTCTCCGCAAGCGGATGCTGCATTGCAGTGAGCTTTTGCCGCAGGCGCGCGAATGCCTCGATCAACGTGTCAATGCCATAGGTGTCGCTCATGGTCTTGACGGTTCCGATGACCAGGCCGTCCCGGGATGCCGGAGAGAGCGGCGGGACGACCGAGAATGACCGGACGTCCACGCCAAATGGCGTCACCGCAATCTCTTCCGCGGCGGGCGCGAGAGTGCGCACCTGCTCCGCCATGCAGTGACTTGTGGATGCCAATCCATCCGCAGCCGCGAGATTTTTCTCGAGCAGGCGACGGTGAAACCGTGACTTCGCGGGAAAACTGTAAACGTCGCTGCCCCACACCGACAACAGGTACGGATGCCAGCCGGCGAGACGCGCAGTCATTCCATAGCCGCTCGCGAAATGCGCGTTCAGCAGATCCGGCCGGATCGCCCGCAAGGCACGGCGCACCTTGGCAGCCATCAGCAGGTAACCCGGGGTACCCCGGTACGGATGCTGGATGACTTCCACGCCGGGATGCAGCGTGTTGCTGACAGGATGCTGCGTGACGAGGTGGACCTTTATACCGGCAGACGACAGCCCGTTAACCCAGCGCGCGCTGTGAATCGAGGTGCCTGCGGCGAGGAATACTATTCTCATGCAATGTGCCGAACTGGCCGGGTGCCGCTAGGTGTTCAGGGTCGCCATGCTGGCCACGCGCATCTTGCGGGTGGCGACCCTCAGCATGACCGCCGCCAGGTAAATGGTCACGAACACGAAGCCGATCGTCATGAGTCCGGGCGCGTAGATGAAATCATTGAAACCGCCCGTCACCGGCATCTTGACGGACAGGTACGCAAAAATGCCAAGCATTATCGGCGTCTTCCTTGCCTTGAGAAAAAACATGAACACGATCTGCAGGAAGATCCCCACGTAAACCGGCGCGATCAATACACCCAGCAACCCGAAGTTGGCCCAGGCTTCCGCGATAAAGAGGGAGTTCATCACCGCCGCTGAACCCTCCTCCACCCCGGTGGGATTGAATATCGTCATGATGATCCGCGAGGATCGCTCCGAGGATTGAATCCCGAAGACATCGCTGAGCAGACCCGACAAGGACGCGATCCCGATGAACTCCCGGCTGGCCGGGAAATGCTCAAATGCGAAATACGTTCCGGACGCCTGGGACAAGAGAATGCGGCCCCCGATGCCACTGTTGTAAGAAAACAGCGCCAGGGGGTCCGTCACCTTGCCTATGAATACGTAGCCGGCCACGAGCAGCAGCACGGCAAGCACTCCGAACAGGAAGAACACCCGGCGGCTCACGCCACCGTCGGCCAGCACGTGGAAGAACAGGAAGCCGAGGGCGAACACGACAATCGGCGCCTTGGACAAGTCGTAGGTCAGCATAAAGAACGCTGCAACCAGCATGAGCGAAAACCAGAGACGGTCTCTCAGCGACCTCGTTTGCCTGAAATAACCGTAGGATACATAGGCCAGGATCGGCGTCAGCATATAACCGAAGAAGTTCCGCACATAGACGTTGCCGGTGAAGCCAAGCGACGCATCCACGCGCGTAATTGCCAGGCTCAGCGCATCCCCCCCCGCTATCACGCTGGCCAGCGGAACGCTGCCGATCGCGGCGAAGGTATAAGCCACGCTCAGCAGCGAGACGAGGGACAGCGCATACAGCGGCAAGCGAACAAAGCTGTCGCGCCGCGACAACATGCTGTCGATCGGCCGGGCAAGATAACGATGAAACAGCGGTGAATTAGTCGACATCCCGTTGAGGTAGACGACGAGCAGCATGCCGAGCGGCATTGCAATCATCGTGTACTGCACGGCCAGCCACCCCTTGAACCGCGCCGCCTCCCCCACTTCGCTGATCACGTAATGATTGTCCCAGCCGTTGATGACCAGGACCGATGCGACAAACGATTGCATGACCAGGTTGAAATAGAATATCCAGCTGATCATGTTGATCCTGGTCGGCGCGAGACTGCCTGCAACCCTGCTGAAGAGC
>JAABSN010000286.1 GCA_011390385.1 Thioalkalivibrio nitratireducens
CATGTATGACTCCAGAATCGGAAAACAGGGAAATCAACCGACAGCATTGCCCGATAGGCGTGAACGAAAAATAACGGGCGCTGCAGGATGCACCTGCCTCGAACGGTAAAACCTGGCAGTCGGCTCTCCGGAACCTCGCACGGGATCCCCGGATCAACCGATATTACTCTCGCCGGTTGGCGCCTCGATGATTCGGTGAGGTGTGTTTATACTGGAAAAGGGGGTAGAGATGAACGATCGCGCTGGTGACGGGAGCGCTAGATCCGTTTGTTCCACTCATGTCTCGGATTCCGAGACCCGTGAAGCCCGGGGACTTGACCCGGCCTATCTGTTTTTATGGACAAGATCCTCCAGCCGCTCTTCGAGCTTTCGCCCTTCACGATATACCTGCTCCTGGGGTTGCTGTGCTGGTCGGAGGGTGCCTTCTTCCTCGGGTTCGTGACACCGGGCGAGCTTGCGGTCGTGACCGGCGGGATCCTGGCGTCGCGTGGTCATCTGGAGATGGACATTCTCTTGGCGGTCGTGGTGCTGGCGACCGTTGCGGGCAACGCCACCGGATTCTACGTCGGTCGCCGCTGGGGCGCCGAAATGCTGGGCTGGACGCCGCTACAGCGATTCTTCGGGTCGCCGATCCGGAAAACGCAGGACTTCATGCTCCGCCGGGGGGAGTGGGCCATCGTGCTGAGCCGGGTGTCCACGCCCACCCGGATCGTCGTACCGTTTCTCGCAGGCGCCTCCGAAGTCAGTTATCGCCGTTTCGTGCTGCTCGATGTGCCGGCGAGCCTGGTCTGGGCGGTCGTTTACGCAACGCTCGGCTATTTCCTTGGTGCATCCTGGGAAGTCATCAGGGAGGTGAGCGGAAATGCGGCGCTACTGGTCCTGATCCTGTTCCTCCTGGCTTTGGTCATTCGATGGGTGGCGGCCCGAATCGCGGCAAACAGGCGCCGGGTAGAGGCGTTGTTTCGACTGGCACTTCGCGTGACGGGCACCCAGGGCATCGCACACGCGCTCGCCCCCGGTTTTCGCTGGCTGAGCCGACGGCTCGACCCGAGAGTGGCTCGCGGGCTGAGCCTGACGCTGGCGTTTTTCGCGCTTCTGGGCGCGATCGGCGGAATCGGCGTGGTATTCAGTCAAACCCGGGCGGTCGAGGGTCTGGCGTTGATCGACTTCCCCGTGCTCGAGTGGATGGGTGCGACTCGAACCGACGAAGCGGTTTCGATCGCACGCGGTGGCCTGCTTGCCTTCCACTGGCCCGGCGTGGTCGCGTTGGCGCTCCCGTTGATGATTCTTTCCCTGTGGTGGGTGGGATGGATCGCGGCAGTCAGAATCGGCGTCGGCTTGGTCGGCGCGGCGGGGGGCGCCTACTTGCTGGACCGATTCGTGCTCGAAGGGCACGTCCCGAATGCGGAGTTCCCGTCGGTGCCGGTCGCAGTCGCTGCGGCGCTGCTGGTCAACGCTACAGCGACAATCGCCAGGAAACTGGACTGGACGGGTGCGGTAGCATGTGCAGCGACCGGCACGTTCGTGCTGTGCACGGTCGCGCTGGGAACGCTCGTGGCCGGATGGGCCGCGCCTTCCGGAATCGCGCTGGGGCTGGCCCTCGGGATGGCCTGGGCCACGGCACTGGAACTGCCCGAGGCTTTTTTGCGGAGCGAGCCTCCGGCGCCGCAGGACGAGCCACCGACCGAACAAGACAAGCCCGCGCACTCGGCGGATCGGGCCGGCAAAAGCGACTCGCCTCCAGAAACCTCAGAGTAACGGTGTGCGGAGGTTGCTTAACCTATGTTGTATCCGGGTTGCGGGTCGGATTATATACATTCAGGTTGTTCAAGATTCCCTAGTGGAAGCAGCTTACCGCCAACGTCAAGCAGGAGTGGGCCGAATTGACCGACGATGAGGTCGGCAAGGCCGAGGGTAACTTAGACGAGCTTGTGGCTCGCATCCAGGAAAAGTATGGCGAAAGTCGTGAGGCGATCGCCACGAAGCTCAACAAGATGATGGAGTGAGCCCGGTTTAGGGCAAGAGAATCATGAACCCCGACGTCCCTGAATGCCTTCGAGTCGGAGGTGCTCATGATTCCCGGTCGACGAAGGAACTCGTCGCCAAAGAGGAAAGTCCGGCAGATCTCCGAACGTTGGATGTCCGGACTCCGCGACCAGCTTCCGCGGATTTGTCTCTGCGGGTTTCGCTATGATTGGTCCACATCCCTTCGCGGCCGCAGATCATGAGTCTTCTCCGACGCAACGTTTTCTTCTACCCGGCCTGTTTTTTCGGGTTTGCCGGCACGGTGCTGGCCGGCGCGGAAACGGTGGAGGCGGAGGAAGAAGGCCCGCCGAGAACCGTTGCCGTGCTGGACCAGGCCGTCACCGAAAGCCTCGAGTCGTCCACGATCCCGGGCGCAAGCATTGTCATGATCGAGGATGGCGCGATCGTTTGGGTTCGGCACCACGGCGTGGCAGATCGCGAGTCCGGTCGCCCGGTGACCGATGAAACCGTCTTCCGCGCCGGTTCGATCAGCAAGAGTCTGACGTCGATCGCCGCGATGATGCTGGTCGAGGATGGGGCGCTGACGTTGGAGTCGGAGTTGCGGGAGTTCCTTCCCCAGGTCGACCTGGACAACCGCTGGGCGGCAACCGATCCGGTGCGGCTCGTTCACCTTCTGGAGCATACGGCCGGCTTCAATGACATCGCGTTTCGCCATTACTTGATCGAGGGAGGTGGGATGCCGCTGGCCGAGGTCGTCGAAAGTTTCGGTCCATACACCAGCCGCTGGCGGCCGGGCACGCTCACGAGTTATTCCAACCAGGGACCGATCGTGGCTGCGCGAATGCTGGAAATCGCCGCCGGGTCGCCGTTCGAAGACTTCATGCGCCGAAGAGTTACCGAGCCGCTCGGCATGACAAGCGCAAGCTGGCGGGGCTCGGCGGGGCTGGCATCGCGCCTGGCCGCCAGTTATCGCCCGGACGGCGTAACCGAGGAACGCTTCATCGATACGCCGGGATGGCCCAGCGGGGGACTCAACGTGACGGCTCGTGATCTGGCCCGGCTGCCGCTGTTGATGTTGGGACGAGGTGCGCTGGACGGAAATGCACTGCTGTCGCCTTCCGCGGTCGAGCGCATTGAGAGGCCGGCGAGTTCGGACGCGGCGCAGGCGGGCTTGCGCCATGGCTACGGGCTGGGCAATGTTGTGATGCCGCGCGGCCGGGCAGTGTTCTTCGGACACGACGGAAGTATCGACGGGTTCGTGGCAACTTATGCCTACGCGCCCGAGCTTGGCGCGGGTTACGTGATTATGGCTAACGCCACATCAGAGGCAATATTCGAAGTCGGCGCCCAGGTTCGGGGCTACCTGGAGCGGGACCTGCCGCCGCCGTTGATGGTGCCGGACCCGAAAGCCGCAGTTCAGACGCAGGCCTGGGCCGGTCAATACCAGTTGCTCACCCCGCGGCGGAACCTGTTGGCCGGCCTGATCGGTCTTACCCAGTGGGAAGGTGCCGGTGTCATCGACGGCAAGTTGCGTTTTCGCGGCGGGGACTGGGTCGAGTCGGGTGAATTCGGATGGCAGCGCACCGACGCGGTCGTTCCTGAACTGGTCCTGATCGAGCGCGACGGTGATCTGAAGATTCAAACGGGGCTTGCGGCGTACCGTCGGGTACCGGCGCCGGAAATGTGGACCAAGCTTCTTGTGCTGGCTGGCTATGGCATCCTCCTGACCATAAGCATCCCGCACGCCATCCTTGTCGCCTGGCGCGCGGTACGCAGAGGATTTGCCAATCGCGGCGGGGTCGGGCTTCGCCTGTGGCCGCTGGCGGCGCTTTACGCTGTCGCGGGCGTCGTGATCTATACGCTTGCGCTTTTTCAAACCGGTGACTTGGAATTTCTCGGTCGTCCGACAACGGCGGCCTGGGGATTGTTTGCGTGGTCGGCATTTGCACCCCTGTTTGTGGTGCTCGCCGTGGCAAGTCTTTGGCTTCGTCGGCCGGGCGCAGGACGAGCGGCCGTTGTCCTTGCGTTGTGCTATACGGCGCTCGCGCTCGTCGCGTGCGCCTATCTCGCGGCCAAC
>JAABSN010000029.1 GCA_011390385.1 Thioalkalivibrio nitratireducens
CGTAGGGTGCCGTGAGGCGCAGCCGAACCGCACCGACACCACGCCGGCCCCGGCTCCACGCCCCGGGCTTCGAACGGCGCAATTCGCTGCGCTCATTGGCACCCTACGGCTTTCATTATCCGTGGCGGCCGCTGGCCATGGCAGTTAGCGTGACCGCGCGCGGCAGGAGCGTACCTTGCACGCAAATGCGTCGGAGATGCGCTTGGCACTGACGGCCAACCCAGCGCGGTTTCGCGCGCGAGGCTCGCTACATGGTCGATTCCAACGTGGTGGGCCAATGCGCGCCCCGTGGCCGAAAACCCGTTAGACTGGGATACTGAACCACAAACCGGCTTGATGCGATGACTGACTTCCTGGGCCCGGTGATGTTGGGTGTCAAGGGTCTCGAACTGACTCCGGAAGACCGCGAGCGCCTGCTGCATCCTGCGACCGGCGGCGTGATCCTCTTTTCCCGGAATTTCGCGGATCCCGATCAGCTTCGGGCGCTCGTTCGGGAGATCCGATCGCTACGCAGCTCCGGATTGCTGCTGGCGGTGGATCACGAAGGAGGCCGTGTTCAGCGTTTCCGCGAGGGATTCACTGAACTGCCTGCGATGCATTCGATTGGCGACGTTTTCAATTACGACCCCGCCCGTGGACAGGAGCTGGCCCGGGACGCCGGCTGGCTCCTGGCACAAGAGCTTCAGGCAGTTGGTGTCGATTTCAGCTTCACCCCGGTCCTCGACCGTGACATCGGGATCAGCGAAGTGATCGGCGACCGTGCGTTCCACGAGCGAGCGGATGTGGTCGCCCTGTTGGGCGGATGCCTGCTCGACGGCCTCGACCAGGCCGGAATGCGCGGCGTCGGCAAGCATTTCCCGGGACACGGTGCGGTGGCGGCCGACTCGCACGAAGCAGTACCCGTCGATCCGCGTCCACTGGAGCAGATCGAAGCCGACGACGTCGCGGCATTCCTGCCCCTGTTGCCGCGTTTGGGCGGAATCATGCCGGCGCATGTCATTTACCCCGAGGTGGATACCAATCCAGCCGGCTTTTCCGGAGTCTGGATTCACGACCTGTTGCGGATGCGCTGGGGGTTCGATGGCGCCGTATTCAGCGATGACCTGGATATGGCAGGCGCGGAAGTTGCGGGTTCTCCGGTGGAACGCGCCCACGCCGCTCTGTATGCGGGCTGCGACATGATTCTCATCTGCAATGAATTTCCGGCCATGGATGCCATTCTGGACGAACTCGGCGAACGAACGGCCGGCACCGATTCGCGACGGCGCCTCGAGGCCATGCGGGCACGGTCGACCACCTCCGATCCGGTCCGCATGGACGCCGCGGTTGCACGCCTCCATGCGCTGGCGGATCACGGGACTCCGCACGCGGGAGAGATCTGACGGAAAGGCTTCGCTCCGGTTTCCGGTCGAGCTTCGGCAATGCAAGTGACTTCATCCGCCAAGGGCAAATCCGAAAGGACTTCAGCAACGGCCGTATTCGTCGACGAGACTCAGCTACGCGCGCCCGGCGCTACAATGGCAGCTCAGCGTCTACACTGAAACGATGGATCCCGGTAAAAACGATGCAATGAACCCTTCCTCGCAGGGCGGCAGCTTCCATGTCGCGGTCAGCGGCATGAGTTGCGCCTCCTGCGTGGCTCGAGTGGAAGATGCGATCCGTGCAGTACCTGGCGTGCAGGATGTGTCGGTCAATCTTGCCACTGGGCAGGCAATGGTAGAGGGCGATGCCGCGCCACGGGACGTGGCCGCAGCGGTTTCGGCGGCCGGATATGAAGCCGCCAGCGACGAAGTTACCTTCTCGGTACGGGGAATGAGCTGTGCCTCCTGTGTCGGGCGAGTCGAGGCGACGCTCCACGGGCATCCGGCAGTGATCGAGGCCAACGTGAACCTCGCCTCGGAGAGCGCGCAGGTACGTTACCTGCCGGACCTCGCCACCCCGCGGGATCTCGTTGCCGCTGTCGAAACCGCGGGTTACGCGGCGGAACTGCGTGACCCAGGACCGGACCGAGCGGACCGCGAGCGTGCCGCGCGGGCGGAGGAACACCGTTCCCTGAAACGCAGCATGACGCTGGCCGCAGCTTTGACGCTGCCGATCTTCGTGGTCGACATGGGCGGACATCTGGTCCCCGCGCTACACCAGGCGGTGCACGGCGCCCTGGGTACGCAGAATGTCTACCTGCTGTTCTTCCTGCTCGCGTCGGTCGTCCAGTTCGGGCCCGGCCTGCGTTTCTACCGCAAAGGATGGCCAGCGCTCATCCAAGGTGCACCGGACATGAACTCGCTGGTGATGCTCGGGACGTCGGCGGCTTACGGCTACTCGGTGATCGCAACCTTCGCACCCTGGGTCTTGCCCGAAGGCACGGTACATGTCTATTTCGAGGCGTCGGCGGTCATCATCACGCTGATCCTCCTCGGCCGCTTCCTGGAGGCGCGCGCCCGGGGGGAGACCTCGGAGGCCATCCGCAAGCTGATGGGGCTGCGTCCACGCAGCGCACGCGTGATCCGCGAAGGCGGGGTCGTTGAACTCGACGCGGACGAGCTCCGTTCAGGCGACCATGTCCTGGTGCGTCCGGGTGAACGGCTCCCGGTGGATGGCGAGGTTCTCGAGGGCTCGTCCTGGGTGGACGAGTCCATGATCACCGGTGAACCGGTTCCCGTGCTCAAGGACACCGGGTCGAAGGTCGTGGGCGGCACGGTGAACGGGCAGGGTAGCCTGACTCTGGTCGCAACCCGCGTCGGCAACGAAACCGTATTGGCCCAGATCATCCGGATGGTGGAAGCGGCGCAGGGCTCGAAGCTGCCGATCCAGGCCCTGGTCGATCGGGTGACTCGCTACTTCGTGCCAGTGGTGATCGCTATCGCGCTGCTCACATTCCTGGTCTGGCTGATTTTCGGCCCGGCACCGGCATTGACTCTGGCGCTGGTCAACGCCGTAGCGGTGCTGATCATCGCGTGCCCGTGCGCGATGGGCCTGGCGACACCCACCTCGATCATGGTGGGTACCGGCAAGGGTGCGGAAATGGGAGTGCTGTTTCGCGGCGGCGATGCCCTGCAGGCTCTGCGCGGAATCGAGGTCGTGGCGCTGGACAAGACCGGGACCCTGACCAAGGGACGTCCCGAGCTGACCGCCATCAAGACCGTTGCTGGCTTCGATGAGGCGGAGGTGCTGGCCCTCGCAGCCAGCGTGGAAACATACTCCGAGCACCCGGTCGCGCAGGCGCTCGTACGCGGCGCCAGGGCGAGGGAACTCGTGCTGGACCAGGCACGGGATTTCGCGGCGCAGCCAGGGCAGGGCGCGAGCGGCACCGTGGGCGAGCGCAGCATCCTGGTCGGTTCCCGACGTTTCCTCGCCCAGAATGGTATCGATGCGGACTTTTTCGGCGCGGAGGAACTCCAGTTCGCAGATCTTGGAACCACCCCGTTGTATGTTGCGATCGATGGCCGGCTGGGCGCCTTGCTGGCGGTCGCCGACCCGATCAAGACCAGCGCGGCTCCCCTGGTCGAGTGGTTGCACGGTCAGGGGCTGCAGGTCGTGATGATCAGCGGGGACAATCGGCGGACCGCGGAGGCCATCGGGCGCGAGCTCGGTATCGACCAGGTCATCGCGGAAGTCTTGCCCGATGGGAAGGTGGAGGCTGTCCGACAATTGCAGCAGGGCAAGCGCAAAGTCGCCTTCGTGGGCGACGGCATCAACGATGCGCCGGCCCTGGCGCAGGCGGAGGTCGGGATCGCGATCGGTTCGGGCACGGACGTGGCGATGGAGTCGGCCGAAGTCGTCCTGATGTCCGACAACCTCGCCGGCATCAGCCAGGCCATCGCGCTCTCCAGGGCGACGCTGCGGAACATCAAGCAGAACCTGTTCTGGGCCTTCGTGTACAACGCGACCCTGCTGCCCGTGGCGGCTGGTGTTCTCTATCCCTTTTTCGGCATCCTGCTCTCGCCGGTGTTTGCGGCGTTGGCGATGGCTTTCTCGAGTGTCAGCGTCGTCAGCAACTCCCTGAGGCTCAAGCGTTTCCGGGTTCCCACATGACCCGCAGTGGAACATCGTCCAGGGCAAACGGACCCCGATGATTGCGTTCAAGCCGCGAGGCGCAGCCGCTCGGGTTCTGGCCCGCATGGGAGTGTGCCTTGCGGATGAACGGTCTTTCGGTCCACGTGCAGACAGCACAGCATCGTCGCAGGCTGACGATGCGCATCATCAGATGCTGAAATGTGACCTCCATCACTATCGGGCAGGCCGTTGCCTGTCAGAGTGCGGGTCTCCCGCTGATGAACGGCCGCCGATCCCGTACATCGAATACGGCCAAAAGTGCGTTACTGCATTATAATCGACTAAAATACCCCGATCGAAAACGCGATGGGAAGGGGTTGGATTCTTCCACCCAGGCAACTTCCCTCTGCCTTCATACACTTCTGGAGAACCTGCATGGCCGACAAACTGCTCATCGTGATGGTCAACACCGACCCCCATAACCCCTCCGAACTGGGTGCTCCGTTCTTCCAGGCAACCGTCGCCGCAGCCATGGAATACGACGTCGAGGTCGTCCTGACCGGGCGTGCCGGCGAACTGGCCAAGAAGGGTGTTGCCGAGAACCTGTTCGTGCAGGAGGGCAGTTCCAAGTCCGTGTACGAATTCATCAAGGATGCCCATGAAGCAGGTGTCTCATTCAAGGTCTGCACCCCGACACTGGATCTGTGGGGCGACGATCTGATCCCGGAGATCGAAGAAACCGTCGGCGGCGCCTACGTAATCTCTGAAGCGATGGATGACGATACCGTCACTTTCACCTACTGAGCCGGCGTGGCCCCGGATGTCTGTGCGACCGGGGCCTGTTTCGAGCAACAGCGATGTCTCCTGACGAGGTTCGGCGGGTCCTGAGCGAAGCCGATTGTCTCTACAGCCGCGAGGCGGTGGAGGCGGCGATCGATCGCCTGGCCACCGAAACCGCAGAGGTACTCGGCGACAGCAACCCGCTGGTACTGGGCGTGATGAATGGTGCCGTTGTCCTGCTGGGCGGATTGTTGACCCGCTGGTCGTTTCCGCTGCACGTGGATTACCTGCACGCGACCCGCTATCGGGGCGCCACGACGGGTGGCGATCACCTGCATTGGCTTTCCCTTCCGCGCACATCGATGCGCGACCGGACCGTGGTGATCGTCGATGATGTGCTCGACGGAGGCGTCACCCTCGCGGCAATCGGCGATTATTGCCGGGGGCAGGGCGCGCGGGACGTTGTCAGCATCGTGCTCGTCGACAAGGCCAACCCGGAACGGGATCCGGCCATCACCGTCAATCACGCCGCGCTTGAAGCACCGAACCGGTACTTGTTCGGGTACGGTATGGATTACCATGATTATCTGCGCAACGCGCCTGGCATATTCGCAGTACGCGGGAGTTGATCGCTGGAGCATGGCGAGGCGCTGATGTCTGTGCATCAACGCAAATGGCGATAACACGGCGGGAAACGAAATGACGGACCAGCGTCTGGCGATCATCGGCGGCACAGGACTCACGCGGCTCAAGGACCTGGAAATCACCCGGCGCGAGGTGATGCACACGCCTTACGGGGAGCCGTCCGGACCGCTGACCTTTGGCCACTATCACGGACATGAAGTCATCTTCCTGCCGAGACACGGGGCGCAGCACACGATCCCGCCACATCAGGTCAATTACCGCGCGAATATCTGGGCCTTGCGGGAGACGGGCGTCGAGACCGTCCTGGCGATCGCAGCGGTCGGTGGAATCACCAAGGAAATGGCTCCAGGGGTTGTTGCGGTACCCGATCAGATCATCGATTACACCTGGTCGCGTTTCCACACCTTTTTCGAAGGGGACGAATTGGAAGGTGTGACGCATGTCGATCTGACCTATCCCTATCACGAAGACCTTCGGCAGGCGCTGATCAACGCTTCGCGCGAACTGCGGCTGGGCGCGGTCGAGCGTGGGACCTACGCCGCTACCCAGGGGCCACGCCTGGAAACGGCGGCCGAGATCGACCGCCTCGAGCGCGACGGCTGCGACGTGGTCGGAATGACCGGTATGCCGGAAACGGCTCTGGCACGGGAACTCGGGCTTCGCTATGCCTGCTGCGCGGTCGTGGCGAACTGGGCCGCTGGCCGTTCCGACGGTGTCATCACCATGGAAGACATTGGTCGCAATCTCGAGACGGGCATGGCCCGCGTAAAGCAACTCCTGCCACTGGTGATCGGGCGCTGCACGACATAACGACTGCCGGGTCACCCACGTGTCAGTCCGGCATTGCAAGCACAACACGCGGACAGCCAGACCGACAGGGGCTTTGACGCGTTGGTGTCCGGGCCTCGAAGGGCACGTGTTGGAACGAGCGCACAGGGCGCCGGTCCAGGCAGTGCTGCAAACACATTATTTAACATAATATACATTATGCGCATTAGTCGATCAGCGCTCGCGGACAGCAGCTTGTGCATTGTTCGCCTGTCCACTGAATGACCGCAGGACTCATCCGCCCGCGCAAGTTCGATCAAACGATTCAGCGTGTTGCCTCGAGCCGCCAGAGCGACAGCAGTGCCGGCCCGCGCACTTCAACGTCCATACTCCGCAACCATTGCGCCACCTTGGTGTTGGAATTGTTGAAAAATGTATAGGGCTCCGGGTGTGGCGCAAAAACGAAATCATAGACCTCGACGTACTGATGCTTCTCGGGTTCCCGGCCATGGATCTCGTCCAGTTTCTGCTGCAACTTGTCCGCTGCTTGTCCCGGCACCTGCAACCCGTACACGCCACGCACGCCCACCCGCAGACGCGACAGCAACGTCACTTCATCGGAAGGTCCGGACAATTCCCGCCGCGCCAGTGTCGCAGGTGTCGGCCACAGCAGCGCGGCCAACCCCGCACGCAACCGCATGTCCTGGTCGGCATAGAAGCGCCAGTCGCCATAGGCGTACCGAACCATGGTGCCCTCGGCTGTACCAACAACGAGGCTGGTGTGTCGGCCATGGTCCAGCAGAAAGACCGGGCGCGGATCCGCCGCTTCGGCTTCCTGCGTGATGAGTGTCGTCGAACATCCGGAAAGCAGATGGATGAGAACAGCAATCAATGCACATTCCAGGACGAGTAAAGGCCCACGATACGGGGTAACGCGGCGCTGAGCTTGCTCCCGCCGGATTGCTGTGCCGTTGCCGCAGCAATCCTCCATCAGAGTCCAGCAATTGGTCGATGCGCTTCCGGAAGACCGCACATTGAGTCTTCACGCGTCTTCGTGCGAATGCGCGACGGATGTTTCGATCATCCGCAGCATGGCCTCGGGATCCCGGTAGTCGATGGCGATCGGCCGCGGACCTCTTGCGTCGACGTAGACCAGCGCCGGGAAGCTCTCGACATCCATCTCCCGCGCCTGAAGGATTTCCGCGTCGAGTTCCTGGTCGACTTCGGCGGAACGCAGTGCCTTCTCGAATGCGGCGGTATCGAGCCCGATCTCACCTGCCAATGCGATCAGTGTGTCTGCATCCGACGGATTGCGCGCCTGCGTGTAATAGGCCCGCTGGATCGCGGCATTCATCGCCTGCTCGTAGTCCTCGCCCTGCCGGCGCGCGGCAATGACCGCGCGACAGGAAAGGTACGTCGAGCGGCGCGGAACGCATTGGGTCCAGAAATCGAAATTGAGTTCAGTCTCGGGCACATGCTGCTTTATCCGGTGCCACGAGCCCTGCACCATTTCGCGCAGATCGTCGGGCATCGGTTCGTCGGTATCCGGCGCCAGGCCGCCCAGAAGCCGCCGGACTTCGATGCCCGTCGGGAGACGCTCCAGCAACTGCCCCAGTGCCGGGGCAAAAGCCCAGCACCAGCTGCACATGGGATCATGCACGTAATAGAGTACGGGCTTGGCGACTGGCGGGTTCATCGCAGTAGTGTCTCCTTCATTCAAGCGGGTCGGTGCTGTTCAGGGCGAAGCCGAGGCATGAAGTAGTCGTCGGCAGCATCTAGGTCCACCGGGTTGCCGGCGGCATCGATCAGCGGCTGTTCGAAGTCCTTCCATCCCCGCAACCCGGTCTTCAGACTGAACACCTTCTGGTACCCAAGAAGACGCAGATTGGCCCCGGCAAGCAAGCTGCGGTTGCCAGAGCGGCAGACCAGAACCACATCGCGATCCCGGGCCTGCACCAGCTCCGGAACGGTTTCCTCGTAATCCCATTCGCTGGCCGATTCGATGATGCCGCGCGGGACGTTGAGCGACCCCTCGATGTGCATCGCTGAAAACTCATAGGGTTCGCGTACATCCACGACCAATGTACTCGGGTTGCTGGCCAGTTTCTCCTCGAGATCCCAAGGCATCAGCTCCGACACGGTGCTGCAGCAATCATTGACGAGATCCATGAACCTCTTCATTCGTTCCTCCGATGAGCAGATAACGCCTCGTGTGGACGATCGGTTGGCTTGAAAATCCCTCGGGGCGCGGCCCAATCAAAACGGGAACAGGCCCGCCCTGCACTCCAGTCTTCCCGACCCCCGAACGGTGCAATTCGCTGCGCTCATTGGCACCCTACGCCTTTCAGCATCCTCGAATCCGGGCCATGACATCTGCCATAAAGCGGAAAGTCCCGCAGAGGCGCCCTGCCCCACCATGAATGAATGGCACGGCGTTGCTACCGGCGCTGGTCTCACATCCGTTCAAAATCAGCACTGCCTTGCGGGTGTCCAAGGCGAACATTGCACCATGCTACCGAGCACGCCCGGAGCCAATGGATCGCCACCTCCCGCCATGCTGCACCCGCGCCTAGAGGCCACGCTCCTCGCGATGACGGCGTTGATCTGTACCTTCGCCCCGCCGGCACTTCTTGGCGAAGGGAACTTTTGCACGTAAGCACCGATCCGGCAGGCCTGAAACGGCCGACTACGGTGCAAGACGGTCGAGGTGCGGGAATAGCCCATCCGTCACCGGCTCCAAAGCACTGCGCAGCCCGGAACCGACAGCGTCGGTGTTACCAAAAATCGGCGCCAGCAGCGGCTCGCCCACCAGGCCGAAAACGAGCAGGCTTTCGAGCAGCGGCTGATCCTCCACCGGCATCGCCTCGCGCAGGGCCCTGAAACAGCGGCATTGTTCTGGCGTGTCCGGGCATTCGTCGAGGCGCCCGGCATCCGCCAGCAGCGATTCCATTCGCCGGTGGCCCGCGCGGTTGGGTCTCACGGAAGCAAAATAGGCCTCGATCGCCTCGAACAGGTGCACGACGACCCCTTGATCGGTGCATTTCGAGAGCGCAAGGCGCACGGTACCCAGATACGTCTGCCCTGAAGCGTCCAGCACACGCAGAAGCTGGCGAGCAAACGGATTATCCTCTTCAATGGCTGCCTGGAGGATCGGTATCAGGGCAGCAAGACGCGGATGCGGGATTCCGGGCTCGGGCAACGCATCGGGGCTGGTCTTGAGAAAGCCAACCCGGTAAGCCGTCCGCCGCTGGCCTTTTTTCCATAGCTCCTGGCAGACATCGTCGGCAATGAGCCCCGGTTGCAGCACCAGGCGTACCGATTCCACCATGTTCGCCGGTCTTTCCTCATAAGCCAGGAATTCGACCAGGAATTCCGCGAGCTGCGGCCCCATTTTCCCCCGTACCACGGTCTCCCTCTTGAGCATGGCGCGAGCATGCTCCGGGGATTGCAGGAGCCACCAGGCCCGACTCGCCAACTCGTCAGTCAGGCCGTTGGCGTGAACCACCGCAGCCAGAGCCTCGGATTCTCCCAGTTTCAGCAAACCGGCAAGGCTTTCGGTGCGTGCATGCCCCATACGGGTCCAGCGTTTCAGGTAGGCGGGGTACCCGTGCGGAACCCCGAGGACACTACTCGAAATCATTTCCCGTACCCGGCGCAGGTAGGCATCGTCCGGGCAATTGGGATTCAGTGGAATACGGGCTTCGCCACGGCCGGTCAGGGCGTGGATGGTCATCTTGCCCTCGTCGATCCGCAGGGCCTGCAGATCCTGTTTCAGCAAAACGTTCAGACGCAGGCTGTCTTCGGGGGTCAGCATGGATCAATTCAACTGGATGCGCTGGCCCCAGGGCACCGGCGCCTTGCCCTTGACCAGCCAGATTACGGGGCAGTGCGGCGGGGTCTTCGGAAAAGACCCTTCGGCATCGGTGAAGTAGACCATCAGGTCCGGTTCCCGGTCGAGTGTCCCCACCCAATCGAACACGGGTCGAAAATCCGTGCCCCCGCCCCCCGTGAACGCTGCCGGCATCATCAGCGGCTCCCAGGCCTCGAAGGTCCAGGGTCCATCCGGACACAACCGTTCGTCACAGGCCTGCAAAACCACGCGCGCCCTGAGCTGGCCCTTGATGGCGTCGATTTCCGACACGAACTCGAACATTTCCTCGCTCGATATCGAACCACTGGTATCCACTGCGACGACCAGTTCGAGCTGGTGGCTGCGCAGACTCGGCAGGATGGCGGGTTCGCCGCGGCGCGACGAGGGTCGGGTATAGCTGTAGTCGTCGCGAGCCTGAGCCGTCATGTAGTGTGCCAACAGCATCCGCCACGGAAGCTTCGGTTCGAGCACGTAGTCGACCAGGCGGGCGAGGTCCCCGCCGAGCTTGCCGGCCTGCATCGCCTGCTGTGCCGCACCGGCGAGGCGCTGCTTCCACTGCACCTCCAGCGTTTCGCGCTCCTGGGCACTCAGCGGCGGGGGTTCGTGGGCGCCTTCCTGGTTTTCGTCGACGCCATCCTGCGGCTGCGCGTTGTCATCGGTCTCCGTCTGCGGTCTCTGACCCTGCCCCTCTTCATCGTCCTGTTCCTGCTCGGGCGGAGGCGGTTCCTGGCCCTTTCCTTCCTGCTGTTCCTCGGGCTTGTCGTGAAGGTTTTCGTCGTTGGTGGAATCGTTCTCGTTGTCCTGTAACAGTGGATAGATTTCTTCCGCCGTCATGCCTTCGTATTCGTGGCTGTACAGTGCTCCGGGCGGCGCGGTCAGACCATCGTGGATCAGGATCGGATTGATCGCGAAATCACACGCGAGGTCCCAGAGGTGTCTGACCCGATGACCGCGCCGCGCGAAATGCAGCAACGCACAGTGCAGCGCTTCCTGGGCAAGGACGAACTGGGTTTCCGCAAGGGAGAGGTGCCCGATGTACTCGGCGTTGTAGTAGAGCTTGCGAGCGTCGGTGAACGTCGTCCGGCACCAGTCCGAGCGCGCCGGCTGTAACGGCAGACGCAGCACAAGTGCGCCGAGGAAAGGCTTGTCGATGATCAATCGGGTGCGGGCGGCTGCCAGCTTGGTCTCGACATCGAGCTTCAACACGGGCGCAGGGTCCTCCCGTCAGGCGTCGTAGAGCATCAAATCAGCCACCTGCTCGGACCATGCGGCGAATTCGGGTACCGAAAAGAGTTCGTCGCCAAGCGCCCGATGCATGTCGGTCACCATCATGATACCCATCTCGCGCTGAGGGAAAGTCCCGGCATAGTTGAGGATATGGCCCTGGATCTCCGCCGCGTTCGTACCACCCTGGGCGCGAATCGCACGCCCCACCAGTGCGGCCGCCACTGCGTACTGGAGATCGATTTCACGAGGAGCGGCAACGGGCTGCCCACGGACGATGGCGTCGAGGTCGGGCATCTGATCGAGATGGGCAATGAACGCATTCAATTCGATACCGGCGGCCTGCCCCACGCAGGCCTGCAACGAGCCGCTGAGCAGTTCGGGATACGCCTCGAATTTCTGCAAGGCCCGGTGCGCGAATTCCCAGGAACGCGGCGACGGGAATGCGACGGGATTGTGTGCGGGATCGAACTCGAACAGGAGATCCGGGCGGAAGCGGATGAAGGCAATGATCCGGTCATCGATTCCCCGCGCGTAGGCCCACGCTGCCCAGTCATCGACGTTGAGTTCAACCTCGAAGTGCGAAAAGCGGTTGGCCAGCGGTGCCGGCATCGTGTAAGTCACGCCACGGTCGCCCTGACGGTTGCCTGCGGCGAAGATCGCCCAGCCTTCCGGAACCTCGTAGGCACCCAGGCGGCGATCCAGAATCAGCTGATACGCGGCCGCTGAAACGCTTGGCGGCGCCGACGTGATTTCATCCAGGAACAGCACCCCGGAGATGCCCTGACGCTCGATGTCCGGGAGCATCGATGGCACCGCCCACTCGACCAGGTCGCCGTTCTTGAACGGAATGCCCCGAAGGTCCGACGGTTCCATCTGCGACAGACGGATGTCAATCAGCGGAACACCATTGCGCCCGGCCACTTCCGCAATCATCTGGGACTTGCCCACACCAGGAGGTCCCCAAAGCATCACCGGGGTATGGTGCCCTTCCCGGGTGCTGGCGAACTCGCGGTCGAGTACTTGCAGCAAGTGCGCTGGTCGCATCGCTCCTCCAATGGTTCTTCTCGTAAATCCAGGAACGGCACCCCGGCGGGGTCCGTCGCGGGCCATGGGCAATGATCGCCGAGCATCGGACCACCCCGGGAATCATGCATCCAGTGTGCTGGGTTGCCCTCGGACCAGCTCGCGGCCCGGATCCAGCCCGGGGAGACTACGTTTTTCGGCGCATGATTTCCACTCGGCCCCCAAACGCGACGGTCTTCTCCCCACGAGACTCCCTGGTACCCCAGACCAGCAGTACGGGTGTCACCAGCAGGGTCAGGGGCGTCGCCACCAACAGGCCGCCGGAGATGGCTGTCGCCAACTGCACCCAATACTGGGTCGAGGGTGCACCCAAGGTGATGTCCCTGCCGATGAAGTCCACGGTCACCGCGAAGACCATGGGCATCAGCCCGAAAATCGTGGTCAGCGTTGTCAACAGCACCGGCCGCAAGCGCTGGGCTCCCGTGCGCAGGGCCGCGTCCACTGCCTCGATACCCTGCTCCCGTAGTCGGTTGAAGGTGTCGATCAGGACGATGTTGTTGTTGACCACGATCCCCGCGAGTGCGATCACGCCCACACCGCTCATGACGATCCCGAACGGTTCCTGGCGCAGCAGCAGACCGAGCAGTACGCCCGCGGTGGAGAACATGATGGCCGATAGAACCAGCACCGCCTGGTAAAGACTGTTGAACTGGGTCACCAGAATCACGAACATCAGGAACACCGACAACAGGAAGGCCATGCCCAGAAAACCGACCGCCTCGGCCTGTTCCTCTGCCTGCCCCCGAAAACGGACCTTTGCGCCATCTGACACCGGATCGGCGGCCAATGCCGCCTCCAGGCGACGTACCTGACTGTCCACGAGATGCCCCGACGCGGCGTCGGCGGTGATGGTGAAGGTCCGCTCCCCGTCGATGCGCTTGATGATCCCCGTCTTGGGGGCCGGCTTGAACTCGACGAAGTTCACGATCGGGATCAGACCGAAGGCAGTCGGCACGCGAAGGTCCACCAACCGTCCCAGGTTGCGCTCATCGAAGGGAAACCGGACCCGGATATCCACCTCCTCATCGGAGTCCTCCGGCCGGTAGCCACCGAGCCGAATGCCCTGCGTCACCATCTGCACTGCATTTCCAAGCAGTCCGATATCGGCCCCGTAACGGGCCGCCTCCCGGTGATCGACCTCGACCCGCAACTCGACCCCCAGCAGGGACCGGTCATCCTCCACATCCACGAAGCCGCCGAGTCCATCCATCAGACGCCGCACATGCGCCACGGCGTCCTCCAGCAGCCCAGCGTCACGACCCGAGATCTCCACCTGGATGGGCTTGCCCATCTGGGGCCCCCCCTCCTGTTCCCGGAACTGCAGCAGAATCCCGGGCAGGTCAGCCGTTTCCCTGCGCAGCCGTTCCAGGATTTCCGCCGCCGGCTGGCGCAGCCGCCAGTCCACCAGTTCCAGCTGGATGATTCCAATTACGTCCTCGGCGTAGTCCGCCATCAGGCGGGCTCGTGGCACCCCGATGGTGCGGGCGTAGACAGTCCGGATCTCTGGCACCGCCAACAGCCGTTGCTCCACACTGCGCACCAGCGTATCGGCTTCCCAGACCGAGAGATCCCCCCGGGCCTGAATCTGTACTTGGGCGAAGCGTGGTTCCACATGGGGAAAGAACTCCACCCCCCGGCCAAACTCGAGGTAGGCTGCGAAGACCGCCACCAGCAATAGCAGTGCCACCGCCAGCGTGTGACCCGGACGCGCCACCATCCGGCTCAGCAGGCCGATGTAGTGCGCGGTGAAGCCATCGACCCGTGAAAAATCGCCACGCTCCGCCGCCAGGATCCGCTCAACCTGCTCGGGCCGGCTGGAATCCCGCGCCCCGAGAAGACTTCCCAGTACCGGGATGAATATCAGCGCCATCAGCAGCGACGCCGTCAGTGTTACCAGTACCGTGGCCGGCAGAAAGAACATGAATTCTCCGACCATTCCGGGCCAGAAGAGCATGGGCAGGAACACCGCCAGTGTGGTGGCCGTAGAGGCAATGACCGGCCAGGACATGCGTATCGACGCACGCTGGAAGGCCTCGCGGCGATCAAGCCCCTCGGCGAGATAGCGGTCTGCCTGCTCCACCACGACGATGGCGCCATCCACCAGCATACCGACCACCAGAATCAACGAGAACAGCACCACGATGTTCAACGTGAAACCGAGCAACTGGATCGCCAGAATACCGCCCAGGAAGGCCCCGGGGATCGCCAGGCCCACGAGCCAGGACGAGCGCCCGCCGAGGGCCGCGACGATCGTCAGCATCACCAGCAGGATGGCAGTGATCACGTTGTTCTCGAGGTCACCCAGGAGATCCCGGACGTCCTGCGCCATATCCTGCAGGTGGTCCACGCGCACCGTCTCCGGCCAGTCCGCGCTGGCGGCATCGATCACGGCGCGCGCCTCGGCGACGGTATCGAGGATATTGGCGCCTGCCCGCTTGCGGATCTCCAGCGCCACCGCCGGCTGGCCGTTGATCCGTGCGAAGCCTTCGGGGTCCTTGAATCCGCGCCGGCCGGTGGCCACATCGCCGAAAGTCACCACCGTAGCGTTTTCCACCTTCACCGGAAGTTCAAGCACGTCTTCCAGCGATTCGATCACCCCCGGCACCTTCAGCGTCACCCGCCCCGCACCGGTATCCATCGCCCCGGCCGCGACCAGGCGATTGTTGCGCTCGATCGCTTCGATCAACTGCTGGTATGGGAGCCGGTAGGTTTCCATGACCAGCGGCTCGACCATCACTTCCAGCACATCCTCGCGATCGCCACCGATGCGTACCTCCAGCACGCCCGGCAATGCCTCCAGCTGATCACGAAGGTCACGAGCGATGCGCACCAGACTTCGCTCCGGCACCGGGCCGGAGACCGTGGACACCAGTACGGGGAACAGCGACAGGTCAACCTCCATCACCTGCGGCTCGTCCGTACCCGGCGGCAACTGACCCTTCGCCAGATCCACCTTTTCCCGCACATCCGCCATGGCCCGACGGTTGTCATACCCCGCCTCGAAATCCAGCCGGATCAGTGCGAACCCCTCCCCGGCCCGCGCCACCAATTCCTTCAGACCCGCCACCGGCTGCAGTTCGCGTTCGAGGGGCCGCACCAACAGACGCTCGCTGTCCTCCGGGGCGATGCCCGAGTAGGTCACGGAAACGAAGAAGATCGGGATATCGATATCCGGAGCCGATTCCTTTGGAATCATCACATAGGAGGCGCCCCCGGCGGTCAACAGCAGCAGCAACACGAGCAGCACCGTCCGGCTGCGTCCGATCGCCGCCTCGATGATGGCCTTCATGGCGCCGGATCCGTTGCCTCTGCAACGACCCGGACCGGTTCGCCGACCGTGGCGAACCCCTGACCGACGGTGATGATACGGATCTCGTCGGGTAGGCCCGCCACCCATAGTCCGGTGACATCGGCCCGGACCGGGTCGATGGAATGGAATTCCACCCGATCATCATCATCCACCGTCTTGATCCCGAGGCGTCCCTCCGAATCGAGAGTCACCAGTGCCGGCGAGATCCGGTGCGCCATGACCTCCTCCACCGGGATGCGCACCCGTACGCTGATGCCGGATGGGAGGTCGCGATCCGGGTTGTCCACCTCGATTTCGACTCGGAAGGTCCGGGTTGCAGTGTCGGCACGGGACGAGACATGCCGGACGGTGCCCTCCCGGATCTCCGCATCATTGAACTCGACCCGTGCCGGATCCCCGCGCCGCACCCGATAGATGCTGTGCTGAGGCACCTGGGCAACCGCCTTCAAAGGGTCGTTCTCGATGATTTCGGCGACCGGCGCACCAACGGACAGGTAATCGCCGACCTCGGCCTCACGTCGATTCAGTATCCCGGCGATCGGTGCCCGGATCCGAGTGCGGTCGATATCCAGGCGCACGGATTCGCGTGCCGCACGTGCCGCCTCGAGCTCAGCGAGCACCGTGTCCACGCGCAACTGAGCCTGAAAGCCCTCGCGCGCCAGATCGGCAACCGCACGGTAGTCCGCTTCGTGGCCCGCGACAGCGGCTTCCGCCCGGCGCAGACGCGCCTCCCGATCATCCATACCGATACGGGCAATCACGGTCCCGGTCTCCACGGCCGTGCCCAGCGCTGCCGGCGTTTCCAGCAAGCGCCCTTCTGTCTCGGCGCGTACCATGACCTGCTGATCAGGGAGGACCTCGCCCTGCAGCGTCAGCAGGCGTTCGATCGGGCTGGCGCGGCTGTGTCTCACGGCCACCGTTGGTGGCTCCGGCGCGGCTCGCGGCTCCACCGCCGCTGGCTCCCGAGTCAACATTCCGCTGGCAATCCAGCCAGCCAGGAGCACGGCGACCGCAAGGATGATCAGGGAGGATCGGTGGCGCGACAGAGCGGGTTTCAAGTCCATACATCCAGCATAAACCACTGCACCAGCAGATGCGCCCGATGCTCGATGCCGACCGGCGGGAGGATGGCTCTCCTTCGAGTCCGTTGCGAATCAGCCCGGCCGATATCGCGGCCAAGGGTGGTATTTCACCGCAACATCCGGGTTCCGGTCTACTTGTCGAACGTGCCCTTGGTCGCCCGCTCGATACCCTCGCGCATGACTTCGGCGAGGAGGTCGATCTGCTCTTCGTTGATCACGTACGGGGGCATGAGATAACTGACATTGCCCAGCGGTCGTAGCAGCGCACCGCGCTCCAGCCCATGTCGGTAGATCTCCAGGCCGCGCCGTTCCTGCCAGGGAAAGGGTCGGCGCGAGTCCTTGTCCTCAACCAGCTCCACGGCGGCGATCATGCCGGTCTGGCGTACCTCCGCCACGTGGGGGTGTTCTTCGAGTGGGGCCAGGGCACGGGCCATGTGCCTTGCCAGTTCCCGATTCCGTTCCAGAACCGGCTCCCGGTCGAAGATGTCGAGGGTCGCGAGCGCGGCCCGGCAGGCGAGCGGGTTCCCCGTGTAGGAATGCGAATGCAAAAAGGCATTCAGCTTCTCGTAGTCGTCGTAGAACGCATCGTAGACCTCGTCGGTGGTCAGCACCACGGCCAACGGCAGATAACCGCCGGTCAGGCCCTTAGACAGGCACAGGAAGTCCGGTGTGATCGGGCCCTGCTCGCAGGCGAACAACGTTCCAGTACGCCCGAAGCCGACCGCGATTTCGTCGGCGATCAGATGTACGCCATGACGATCGCAAGCCGCACGCAGCAGGCGCAGGTACTCGGGATCATACATGCGCATCCCGCCGGCACACTGCACCAGCGGTTCAACGATCACCGCGCAGGTCTCGTGCGCGTGCTCGGCCAGGGCGGCCTCCATCAGGGCGAACCGGCGCCTGGCCACGTCGGCGCAGGTCTCGCCCGATTCGCGTTCGAAGCAGTCCGGCCCGGGTACCGTGATCACCGGCATCATCAGCGGCGCGTAGGTTTTGCGGTACAGTTCGACATCGCCCACCGCGAGCGCACCGAGGGTCTCGCCGTGATAGCCGTTGCTCAGGCAAATGAAACGTTGCTTCTCCGAGTACCCGCGGTTCTTCCAATAGTGGAAGCTCATCTTCAACGCCACCTCGACCGCGGCGCTGCCGTTGTCGGCAAAGAAGCAACGATTCAGTGGCTCGGGGGTCAGTGCGATCAGGCGTTCGGAGAGCTGCACCACCGGTTCGTGGGTGCAGCCGGCAAGAATCACGTGCTCCAACTGGTCGAGCTGGTCGCGGATCGCGGCGTTGATCGTGGGATTTGCATGTCCGAACAGATTCACCCACCAGGAACTGATCGCGTCCAGGTACCGATTGCCGTCAAAGTCCTCCAGCCAGACACCCGAACCCCGGCGGATCGCCAGCATCGGCAGGGTACCCTCCTCCCCGTAATCCTTCATCTGCGTGCAGGGGTGCCAGAGGGCAGCGAGATCGCGGCGTTTCAGCGTAAGTGTATCCATGGCCGGATTCTAACGCCCCCGACGAGGAAACCGTAGAGCGCTCCCGGCCCCTGCAGGGTTTGACAAGCGCCCGTCAGGCTGCGGCATCGGGCCTGGCGATCATGGCTGCGTACTCGCTCTCGAAGAAGAAGCGGTCCTCACCGAAAGCGGGCTGCAGTTGATCAAGCCAGGTCGCATGCGGATCGTAGCGGGCGAAAAACGGCCGCTGCACCCAGTCTGGATTGCGCCCCTGGAGAAACCGCAGAACGAAGACTTTCTCCCCCTGAATCTCGGTTATACCCTGAATCTCCACCTTGCCTGGCCCCGCACTCATCGACGGTCCGCGTGCAGTACGTGAAAGTCCGGAAACCGACTGCATGGCGTCACGGTAGATCGCCCAGGCACGGGCCAGTGGAACTTCGAAATAATGGCGTGCCCCGGTATCGCGTTCCACGAACATGTAATAGGGGTGGATGCCCAGCCCCACCTGATCGCGCCAAAGCCGCGCCCAGTCTTCCGATCGGTCATTGATGTGCGCCAGCAACGGTCCTTGTGAGCGGATCGTCGCCCCGGTCTCGCGCAGACGTCGAATCGCAACCCGCGCGATGGGTGTGTCCATCTCCCGCCAGTGGTTGTAGTGGGCCATCACCGCGACGTTCTTGCCCGCGTCGACCATGCGCTCAAGCAAGCGCAGGAGATCGTCGGCATCGTTGTCGGTCACGAACCGATACGGCCAGAAACTCAGTGCCTTGGTCCCGATGCGCACCGTGCGCACATGGTCGTACTCAGGCCCGAGCAATGGTTCCAGATACTGGGCCAGATTCCGCGCTTTCATCACCATCGGGTCGCCACCGGTCAGCAACAAATCGGAGACATCCCCGTGTGTCCGCAGGTAACCCAGCATGTTTTCGGTTTCACTGGAAGCGATACGGAGAGCCTTGTCACCGACGAACTGCGCCCAGCGGAAACAGAAGGTGCAGTAGCTATGACACGTCTGCCCCTGACTGGGAAAGAACAGCACCGTCTCTCGATACTTGTGCTGGAGTCCATCGACCACCTTCCCGTCAGTATCCGTCGGGCGATTCAGCTCCATCTGGCCCGCGGGATGGGGGTTCAATTGACCCCGGAGCTCGCCGGCCAGAGCGGAGATCTCTTCCCGTCCCGCTCCACGCTCGTGCATGGCGGCCATACGCTCGAAGGCCGCTGGTTCGAGCATTCCCCGCTGGGGGAAGGTCAACTGGAAAATCGGGTCATCGGGCACCCTGGACCAGTCGATGAGTTCATCGATCACGTATTGGTTGACTCTGAACGGCAGGACACTGGACACGACCTGCATCTCGAAGCGCATCTCCTCCGGGAGCTCCCGTAGCGCTTCGATACGATCCAGCGTTCGTTCGTTGAAGACCTGGAAACGGCGAGGCTCGATGCTACCCTGAGTGGGGTCACGAAAGAATCTGAGAACTGAATTCATCCAGTTCCTCCTGAAAAGATGGAAAAGTCCTGCGCTTGCAGGGTCGGATGACAGGCGGCGGCACGCGCCAGTCAGGGCGAGCCCCGGAAGCATTCGGCAGCTGGGCTAGGGCGTGCCGGTTCCGCACCGGGAAAGCCGAAAGAGGTCAAGGGTTTCTGCGTTTGCCCGACTGTGCACCCGGAAGAACGCGCGCTCCGCATGACCGGCGCCCAAAATGCATGGTCGCAAAAACGTTTTGCACAAAATCAGCCGGTAACCGTAACAAGCCGGCCCAGCTTCGGCAACCCCCTCCGAGCCTGTCAGAGACGGGCTGTCCGTGTTACGCCGTGGCTGTTGCCGAGCGTACCCGGCCGTGTCGGCTTGACCTGCAGCCCGGATATGACAGGCTATCGGGGAAATCCATCGGAGCTGACGATGCACCCGGAATTTCCGCATAAGGACATCATCCACCTGAACCACGCCGCAGTGGGACCGTGGCCACTGCGGACTGCCGAGGCGGTCACAGCGTTTGCCCGCGAAAACACGCAGTCGGGGTCCCGAAATTACGGAACCTGGCTGAAAGTCGAGGCGGCAACTCGTGCGCTCGCATTCGAGCTCATCGGAGCACCCTCAGCAGATGACATCGCGTTCGTAAAGAATACGTCCGAAGCACTGTCCATCGTTGCGTTCGGGCTGCCGTGGTCATCGGGTCAGAATATCGTGATCCCGCGCGGCGAGTTTCCATCCAACCGCGTTGTCTGGCTGATGGCTGCGGAGCGATTCGATCTGGAGGTACGGGAGATCGACCTTACCCAGGATGCCCCGGAAGATGCACTGCTTGCAGCCTGTGACCATCGCACCGCTCTCGTCTCCTGCAGTGCGGTCCAGTTCGCGACCGGCCTGCGCATGGATCTTTCCCGCCTGGGCGAGGCGTTGCGGCGACGCGACATCCTGTTCTGCGTCGATGCCATCCAGCACCTGGGGGCCCTTCCCTTCGACGCCCAGGCGTGCAAAGCCGATTTCGTGATGGCCGACGCCCATAAATGGCTTCTCGCACCCGAGGGCATTGCGTTGTTCTACGTGCGTCCGGAGTTGCGCGATCGCCTCGTGCTTCAGGAATTCGGCTGGCACATGCTGGCGGATTCGGGTGATTTCAGTACCTACGACCTGACTCCAGCGTCGGGCGCAAGGCGCTTCGAGCCGGGCAGCCCCAATCTGCTTGGAACACATGCCCTGCATGCCAGCCTGTCGCTGCTGCTGGAGGTGGGACTCGAAAGGATCGGCACAGAAATCGAATCGCGCTGGCAGTATCTCCACGAAGGTCTGACGGCGCTGGGGTGTACGATCGTCACACCCTTCGAACGCCATGCAGGCATTCTGACCTTCCGCCCCGCTCAGGGCGATACGCAGATACTCATGCAGCATCTTCAGGAGACGGGAATCCTCTGCGCGCAACGGGGCGGCGGGATTCGGTTCTCACCGCACTTTTACGTATCGTTCGAGGATCTGGATACGGCCCTGAATCGGGTTGCACAGCTTTCAAACGGGGTCTGAAGGCCGGAAGCCACCGGGCCTGAATCAGAGCGTGTGGGTGCGTCCAGTGCCCTGCAGCAGGCCACCCAGCTGGTTCTCGATCATGCGCCGGGTCGCGCCCTTGTCACTGGGGCTGAACTGCACCCCGATCCCGCGGGTCCGATTACCCTGGGCACGCGCCGGGGTAATCCAGACTACCTGACAGGGGACGGGTACGCGCTCGGATTCATCGGGAAGGGAGAGCAGGACGAAGACGTCGTCGCCCAGATTGAATGGTTTTTCCGTGGCAATGAAAAGACCGCCGTTGGTGAGAAACGGCATGTAGGCAGCGAACAGCGCTGATTTCTCATGAATCGCGACTGTCAGGATCCGGCCTCTGGATGGTGCCGTCATCTCGTCTGGATCGCTGGATTACTCATTGTCGTCCTCATTTCGTGGCTGACAAACCTGAGCCAGCACGCAAACCAAAGAATCGTCAAGTGGCGTGTCGCCAGAAACGCAGGACGATGCTTTCGCACCGCAACTGCGGGTTCAACGTCGCTGGCAACTCACGGTGCCACTGTAACGACTCCTGAAACAGGCGCGCAAGCTCTCTGGATCCACGCTGGACCGAAAAGCGTTCCAGAGCATCTCGTGGGAACAAGCGTCCGAAATCATCCCAGGTCCCGGTGACCAGAAACTGCTGCGCCGAAGCGAGCAGACATTGCATTCGTGGGAGCAACGATCCCAGATCGCATTGCCCCAAGCGCTCGATCACCGGGAACGGCGATCCGCTGTACAGTAACGTTTCGAGCACCTCCCGATCCCGGCGCCAGTTCTCGGTTGCAACCGGATCCTCGAGCAGTGCACGCGCTTCCAGGGGGCGATTCAGGCTTGCGGCCAGCGCCTCGCCAACGGCAAGCTCTTCCCTGGCCAGCGGTGCAAGCCAGTCACGCACCTGGTCACGATCCGGAACGGGGATCCGCAGGCGCTGACATCGACTGCGAATCGTGGGCGGCAGGCGCGCCGGGCGCGCTGCGGACAGCACGATCATTGTACCTTCCGGAGGCTCTTCCAGCGTCTTCAGCAATGCATTGGCGGCATTCACGTTCATCGCCTCGGCCGGTTCGATGAAAACCAACCGTGCGGGCCCACTGTGGCTTAGGGACAGGAATTCGATGATTCCGCGGATGCGCTCGATCAGGATCTCCTTGCCTGGCTCTTCGGGAACCACATGGAGGATCTCGGGGTGACTGCCCGCCAGCATGCCTCGGCATCCGTTGCAGCGCCCGCAGGGAACGACCCCGTTTCCGGCCCGAGTGCAGGCAACACGTTGCAGGAAGGTGCGGACCAACAGACCCTTGCCAACGCCATGCGGACCGATGACCAGCATCCCGGGCGGCATTTCCCGCGATTGCACCAGCGCAAACAGACCAGCCAATGGCCGCTGCAGCCAGGGTGGGAACGCGGTGCCGCCGGGCTCCGGAAGTTCGCTATTCACCGCAGCCCCGATGATTGGCAGGTTCCTGCACCCAGTCATCCCAGGCACACTCCATCGCCAGACTGACGGAATCGAGGTCCTGTGCCGCATCGATGACGCGGTAGCGTCCGGCATCCGAGCGAGCCCTTTCCAGGTAGGCGCGACGCGCGCGCTCAAAAAATGCCATGTCCTCACTCTCGATACGGTCCCGCTTGCCCCGGGTGAGAGCCCGGTCCAGCCCGACCCGTGCAGGAACATCGAACAGGAACACGAGGTCGGGACGAAAGTCGCCCTGGAGCCAATTTTCGAGCGCTGCAACGCGGTGCGCCCCCAGTCCGCGCCCCGCCCCCTGATAGGCGAAACTGGCGTCGGTGAAGCGGTCGCTGAGGACCCACAACCCTCTCTCCAGCGCCGGCTCGATCACCGTACGCAGGTGCTCGGCACGCGCGGCAAAGATCAGCAACAGCTCCGTCTCCGCCGCCATCGTCCCGACCTGCGGATCGAGCAGGAGCGCGCGCAAACGCTCACCCAGTGGCGTGCCTCCGGGCTCACGCGTCACCAGTACATCCAGGCCCTGCGCCTGAAGATGGTGGCGCAGCCGCTCCAACTGCGTCGATTTGCCCGCTCCCTCGATTCCCTCGAAGGTCACGAAACGACCGCGCGTCGATGCAAGCATTACCGCGCACCATAACGGCTGTGATCACCGTCGAGCTGGTACTTGATCACGGCTTCTCGATGTTCCGCATAAGTCCTGGAAAAATGATGTGTCCCATCATTGCGCGAGACAAAGAACAGTGCATCGGTCTCCGCAGGATTGGCTGCTGCCCGAATTGCTGCCTTGCCGGGCAGCGCGATGGGCGTAGGCGGAAGCCCATGCCGCGTATACGTGTTGTACGCATGGTCCCGGCGCAGTTCGGCCCGGGTGAGCCGGGTGGCTCCCGGTTCCAGCGCATACAGCAGGGTGGGATCGGTCTGCAGACGGATCCCCTTGCGCAACCGGTTCACGAAGGCACCCGCCACCATTGCGCGTTCATCGGCCTGCCCGGTCTCCTTCTCGATGATCGACGCCAGAATCAGTAACTCATACGGTGTATTCAGTGGATGTTCCTCGATGCGATCGGCCCAGGCCGATTCGAGTTCCTGATTCAACGCTTGATGCGCCATTCTCAGTATCTGCAATGCCGCTGTGTTCCGTCCGAAAACATAGGTATCAGGAAGAAACCACCCCTCGGGATGCATCTCCGGAAGTCCAAGTTCCGCCATCACGGTCTCGAGGTCGCTGGACTCAGGCATGGGAACCAAAGCGGGATGTTGTTGAACGGCATCGAAGAACGCAGCTGCCGTCCATCCCTCGGGAACCGTGATTCGGTGCCGAACCACCTCCCCGCGCGCCATCCGATCGAGCAACATGGCCAGCGTCATGTCACGCGGCACCGCGTACTCGCCCGCCTGCAGGCGGCCGACGAGTCCATGATAACGAGCATGCGCCTCCAGCAACCACGGGTGCTGCACCCAGCCCCGTTCCGCCATCTCCCGAACGATCTGCCGGAACCCCTGCCCAGAGCGCACCACGACGATCGCGTCATGCTCGAGATTCAGCGGTTGCAACACCTGTTTCTGGTAGGTGGTCGCCACGTGGGCTGCCGCCAGGGTCGCGGCGATCAGGAGAAAAAGAACGAACAAACTAATCCAACGCATTCATCTTTTCTCCGATCTCCTTCACCAGATCCAGCACCTCTGACGACCCGGCAGGACGGCTTTCCGGCGGATCCGCAACCAGTGCTGCACACCGAAACCCGATGCCGCTACTGCTCAGCAGGATGGCGTCCGCCTTGCGCAATCGCTCCAGAGACAGGTCCGCTTCACGCACTTCAAGTCCCAGACTACCGCCATGCTCCAGGATCCAGTCACGGCGGGTTCCTGCCACTCCATACTGGCTTACCGAGGGCGTCAGCAACCGGCGGCCTTCCAGGATGAAGACATTACCCTGGGTCCCGCAGCGAATCCAACCCTGATCGTCGAGCATCAGGCCCTCGTCCCAGCCCGGCTCCCATTCCCTGCGCGCCAGTATGTTTTCCAGCCGGTTCAGGTGCTTGCAACCGGGCAATGGGCTCCGGACCGTCTGAGTCGTGCAGATTCCGAGCCGCAACATGTGAGTCCAGTCTTCGCGGCCCGAGCCCGTCCCACCCATCGCGATCCGGGTCGGCGATACCTCGGACGGGATCGCGTAACCACGAGGAGCTGGACCACGAGTCACGATCAGCTTGGCCGTGGCCGACGGCGCGTTGGTCACCCGCCGCAACTCGTTCAGGCAGTCCGACTCCCGGGGACGAGGAATCCCCAATCCGTCAAGGCCACGGCAGAGGCGGGTCCAATGTCGATCCCAAAGCAGCGGTCGCCACTCTTGCATGCGAACCGTCTCGAAGACACCATCACCAAACTGCAGTCCCCGGTCATTCGCTTCCACTCGCCGACCGCGACTGCCATTCACCAGGATTTTCATTGGTGCAACGTCCTCAGCAGCGCACGGGCCTCGTGTCGGGTCTCCCGCAGTTCCGACGTCGGATCCGAGTCCGCGATTGCATCAAGGCCACGGAGCCAATGCAAATGGTCCAGTACCAAGGCCCCGGACGCGAAAGAATGGAGCAGCGGGCCGGCGTCTGGCCCATCAGGGCCGTGTCCAACGCATGGAACGACGCTCGAGGCAGGCCCGGGCGAGCGCGCCGCGAGATCCACGTCCGCCGCGGGGCGCCGGACGGACATATTGCGTCCCAGGAGCCGGTCGGACTTCGGTGCCCGTAGCGAGCCGGTCGGGAAAGCGAGGGCAGTTTTTCCTGATTTCGAGGCGCATCGTGGTTCTATGCAACGAGGAATCAGGGAAAGATGCACCGCTCTTCCCACCGGCGCAGTAAGCGCAGGACACGTCCG
>JAABSN010000287.1 GCA_011390385.1 Thioalkalivibrio nitratireducens
CGGGTGCCGAGTGGTCGTTGGGCGCGATCAATGATCCCGATTTCGGCCCGGCGGTGCGCATCGCCCCCGGTGGCCAGTTTGTCGACCTGCTGGACGAACACGTTCTGCTGATGGCCCCGTTCTTGGCTGCCGAGGCCGCGACGGCGATCACCGGTTTGCGGGCCGCCCGCGTGTTGTCGGGGTATCGCGGGGGCGCCCGCCTTGCCGCCGAGGCGTTGGCCGATGCCGCCGCCGCGCTGTCGCGCGTGGCTTGGGACCTGCGCGACTCAGTGGCCGAAGTCGAGATCAACCCGGTCATCGTGGGCAGGCAAACCGCGACGGCCGTCGATGCGGTCATCCGCGCCCGCGTCTCCTGAAAAACAGGGGGATGGCGACCCGCCCCGGATGCGCCGGGGATGGTCCGTGTCCGCAAAACCGATGGTCCTGACGCGCAACAAAATGGCAACTCTCGGCGCGCCAGAAATCCATGCGCATGCGGTCCCGGCACCGCTCGGACGCCGCGCAGCAACAAGGTGCTGGCCTCAGTCGAGGCTGTAGATGTCTGATTGAACCTGTTCGAACTCGTAGATCACGTCAGCCGTCTCAAGTGACACTGCCAGCGCATTCGCGCTTTCGCTCAGCTCGATATGCAGCGTGATTGCGTCCCCCGTGGCAGCAAGGTCCTCAAATGCCGCCAGTGTCTCATTAGCATCGAACGTCACGGTCGCCGAGCGGGCTTGACCTGCCCCCCCTTTCCAATGGAGCAAAATCTCGTGCGGGGCACCATATCGGGCGTGCTCCACGTTGGGTTCGAGGTCATTGAAAAAATGAAAAACCTCACCGTTCAGGGCGGCGAATTTCAGAAGGCTGATCTCTGCCGCCCCGGTTACGCTCAAATCCCAGGTCCAGCGTTGTTGCCGTCTTGGCCATGTTCCGATCTGGTAGCCGGTCCTCAGCGCGTCCTGTGCGGCCTGCGGACCAAGCGTGCTGTCCAGAACGCGGCTGATGAATTCAGACCGCGATATGTCCGGGTTGTCGATCAGTTCGTCCCACTCGATCGGGGCCTCGGCCCCCTTGAACCGGAATACGTCAATCGCGTTGGCATGTCCCGAGACCCATATCGCCCCCTCACCCTCGGGGCCGAAGCCAAAGATCAGTCGATTGAACATGTGCTTTGTTCCGCGTTGAGGGCTTTCAATGCGGTTTTCGGCAAACCCTTGTATGACATCCAAGGGCAGCTGAGTGTCGACCGTGTAGAATTTATCCTCCACATAGGAAAACCATGTCGCGCTCAGATTTACGGGCAGTGCCTTTTCGGCTTCGCCCACAATATGTGTCGCGCCGGGCACACCCCAGCCATGATTAATCGTCCGATTGTCCGGAACGTAGAGTTCGGATCCATCCGCCAAAATCAGGTCTGCCCGCAAGAGCCTGACGGGATAGGCCTTGGGTGCTGAGTTGGTCGCGGTCCATTCGAAGCGGGCCAATTCGGTATCCTTTCCTGAGATATCCGCAGGCGCAACAAGCAGGAAAAACGCCCCGAGACAAAAAAGCACGAGCAGTATGAAGCCACCCAGGTATACGCGCATCCTTCTACCCTCTCTGCACCACGCGGCGACGAACGCCACCATCTGACGGGTGCGCCGTGTAATTGGGTGCATGGGCCCCAGCGGACTCTCCAAAGCGCGATGACATATGGAAGTACTTGTGGCGTACGGCATTCAGGCTCGGCTCACTCATTTGCAGCCAATAGTCCTTGTAGGCGTCGCCTTTCTCCACGTTGCCGGCCGCGATAGACGCGTCGATCAAGGCCCTCACCCGCGTCACGATCGCATCGCGCGGGATGGGGTGAAATGCCGACAATTCGGGTGTGAACGGCACGCCATGGGCCACGGCCTCATCCGCCATCATGTTGAGCGCGAGGTTGGCATAGGTGTTTCTGATATTCCTGCGATTCCCAATTATTTCTCACGCGTAGTTGGGCTGAGACAGCTCGCGTTCCGTGTACCAGCCCCGCTGAATGAGCCAGTTCCGCTCGCGCTCGAGGCTCGCCAGGTCCGCCCTGCGCCTGACAAGGCCCCGCCAGTCCAGATCGACGACCTGATGGTCGCTTTCGCTTGCGCGGTCATTGTAGCCGCCACCGATATCCGAGTGCACGCCCGGAAGGAAAATCTGTCGGCCGACGGGCGCGCTCTGGATGTCGGTCAGCCTGAAATTCGCCCTGTGCTCGTCACCGGCGGCAAGTTGGAACGTGTATTCCGCGTTTCTGATCGCGTCGAGGTTCAGGTCGCGCGTGTCGTTCGAATGTTGCACGCCATAAGAGGCAACCGTGTCGTAAAGGCCCACGAATGTCACCGTCACATCGTTGACCGTGAACCCTCTGTCCTCCAGCTGCTTGCGAACATTGAGTGCGCGGTCGTTCAGTGCAACATGAACAAAATGCCGCGCCGCAGCCGCGCCCCGGCTGAAACCGAAGGTATCGATTTCGACCTTTTCGATCGGCCGTGCCGGGTCCAGTTGCGAAATGTCGGACACAAGCTGATCAAGGCCTGCTCGCATTTTCGCCATGACCCCGGTTATTCCGGTGCCGAGCGACATTCCTTCCGGGATGTCCCTGCCGTCGGTTTGCGTGCCGATGCCCTCGATGTAGTAATGCTGCCCGACATTCTCCACATCAGGATATTGCCCCATCTCCTCCTCGCCTTTGGCAACATTTGAGGGGGCGCTTTCATAGCTTGCGGTGCTGCCCGGAAGGTTGCGCTCAAACCCGACGTGATCGGTAGAGCGCGCCCTTGCATTCACGCGGTTGTTCCCGGTGCCGTCAAAAAACACCGCGGCACGGACCCGCTGCGGCGGCGGGGACGGCGGCTCGTGCGTGCCACAAGTCTCACAGATTGTCGGGTCCATGACCTCCACCTCAACTGATATCATGCACGATCGCCGTCAAATCCTCGAAAGCGCGCCTGCGACGTCTTCTGCGTGACCGGCACGATACGCTCTTGGTCATGCCGTTATTCAGCGTCTCAAAAAGACTGCCGCAAAACAAGGCGCTTCTTCTTCGTTTCCAGCGCATACAGATACGCCGTGACGCGTTCGTCCTCTGAAAATCCCTTTCGGCGAAGCGGGATCGTCATGTGATATTCGGGCGTCGTGATGCCGAACCTGCAGTGGGCGAGTGTGATTTTCTGCATGTTTCCGGCCTGCAGGATCAGGAACCGTGCGCAAAAATCGGCGATCTCATTTGCTCTGTCGTTCAATCCGTCGGGTGCGTCGCCCGTGTCGAGCTCGGGGTGATGCCTCATGATCGCCTCTCTTATGCAACGGGCGCTTTCCCTGGCCCTCGCATTCTCGAACGTCAGGATCTGGTCCTTCGATAATTTCAGCATCGAGCCAACTTCGGAACCTAAATGGATGACGGGGAAATCTCCCCCTTTTCAAAGAGGTGCATGGGGGAACCAACGCGGTCATGTTCAATGTCATGGTGGGACGATGCCGCCGTAGTCCACGTTGGGGCGGTCGTCGATGAAAGTCCAGCGCCATTGCGGGGCCTGATCCTGCGCCTCGCCTGGGGTTTCAAGGCGACACTGCCTTGGGCAGTCGTCACGAACCGCCCAGCCCCTGCCGTCCGTGACCGAACGGAATTTCCCCGAGATCGAGGCCGCGATGAGCGCCGCAGATCAGACTGTCAAGGAAATCATGCACCACCACACCGGCACGACATATGCGCGCCGGATCTGAATTGCCTTTGGGGGAGTGCTGGTAAACTGGCAGCCCGTAGGGGAATCGAACCCCTCTTTCCAGGTTGAAAACCTGGCGTCCTAACCGATAGACGAACGGGCCAGCGCTGCTGTGGGGGGTAACTAGGCAAATCCGGACCGGCGCGCAAGAGGGATTTTACAAAAACTTCGGGCTGTTTCGCAGAAATCGTCATGGCTGGTTTCGCGCCGCGTCGGGGGCTGGATCACAGGGCCGCAGCGGCGTCCTCAAGGCGCAACTGCACCGATCGCTTGCCGCCCCATGTGTTGATGTCGAGCCGTCCGGCAAGGTGAAACCGTGCGCCGCCATGGTCCGTCAGGGCAGGC
>JAABSN010000288.1 GCA_011390385.1 Thioalkalivibrio nitratireducens
ATGCGGATGCCACGGTAGTTGTCGTACGAGATATTGTCGGTGATCCGGCCAGACGCATTGATGCCGTAATCGTTAACGCCCCGATGACCATAAACCACGTTGTTGATGATCAGCCCGCCGCCCGCAATACCCGAACCCCCATTCTCATACGAGACGTTGTCACGTGCCGTCGAACCCCCACCACCCACAACAATACCGTTCAGACGGTTGCCCCAGGCCTCCGAGTTTTCCACCACACTCGTGCCACCTATCAGCTCGATACCATCCGCGAGGTTGCCCCAGGCACGCACACCATCCGCCAACGAGTCAAACGCACGTACATACAGACCATCCGACCCATTGTCGTGATACTCACCACCCAGCACCGTGATCCGGGCATTGTTGAACCCGATCTCCACACCACGCTGCTGGTTGCCGTACACATCCAGATCCACCAGCGTGATGTCAGTGACATTCGCACTGCTAGCCGCATAAATACCGTCATAAGCACCCGTGATCGCAAGACTCGTAAACGTCAAGTCACTCACATTGCTCAACTGGAAGACATAAGCGCTGGAGTCTGTGTTCGCACGGTCCAACACTGCCGCATGGCCAAGGCCCTGGGGATCCACGGGACCGCGGATTTCGACGCCCGAGTCGGACGGGTCGATTACGATGTTGGTCGTGAGCGTGTAGACCCCGGTGTCAACGAAAATGGTGTCTCCGGGACCGAAATCGTAGGCTGCCAACATGGCTTGCAGCGAGGCCTTCGGCGTGAGCGGCGACAGGCCGTCGTTGGCGTCGTTGCCTACCGCGCCCGTGTATTCGTCGCCATCCCTGCTGCCATCGTTGACGTAATACTCGGATACCGGCGGCCCGACATTGAATGCGCCGTTTGTTTCATCGGAGATCGCGATATCCCCGCTGGCCGTGATCCGCAGGACGTACGTGTCCGCCTGCGTGTACAAGGCACTATCGACGAACCATGCATATTCACCATCATCCACTTCGCTGGTGGCCACCGAGATGAACTCGGCCTCGAGCCCGGTGGGCGAGACAGAGATATCGACGGTATCGCTGAAACCGAATGACCGCCAACGCACAGTCTGCGTGGAATCCTGCGGCACGTTGGTGCCCGGCAGCGGCGACTGCACACGGATGTATTGGGCGGGACTCAGCGACGCCTGCGCCGTATTGCCGTACGCACCCAAGTTGATGTAACCGCCGTTCGGTGCAGGCTCGTTGGCAAACGGAGATGCCGCATCCCCCAGGTCAATACCCGGCGATTGAGCGGCATCCGCCGTCCAGGATCCGGAGGCAGTTTCCGGAAGCCCTGAGGCGTCGTTCAAAACGGGGGCAAGGCTGCCACCATGGAAGCTGTTGTAGAGGCTCTGGAGGTGGAAGTCGTCGTCCCGGCCGTCGGCCACCGCATCCTGGTAGCCGAGGATCCCATCTGCGCCATCGGGGTCCACGAAAAGAGGATCGCCTGTCAGGCTGTTGAAATCGTTGAAGACGGCGAACTGCCACTGCTGCAACGTGACTCGATCCACGCCTTGCCACGTGCCGGCCACGGCGGCCGGCCCGTCAAGGAAGAACAGGTTGTAGTCGCTGGTGAACCCGACCTGACTGTCATTGCTGACCCGGATTGCAGTCGCATCGTCGGCCCAGAAGATGTTGTCCCGCAGGCTGACGTTGGAAGCGTCGCCGAGGATCTCCACGACAACGCCACCGGTGTGGCGCAGCGTGTTGCTGTATACGTCGGGCGCGCCGTCATCGAGATAGAGCGCATAGTCGGTATTCGCGTAGACTAAGTTGTTGCCGATGGTCGGCCCGTTCCGCCCGTAGATACCGCCCTGGTTCGAATACACGACATTACCGATCACGGTGGCGCTGCTGAACGGTGCGGAGATGCCCCGGCCCGCGTTGTCATAGACACGGTTGTACTCGGCAAGCCCGCTGTCCACCACGATGCCCGTGATGTTGCCGAACACGACGTTGTAACGCGCCACGGATCCGCTATTAATCTCAATGCCGCGCCCGTTCGAGCCGACGTGGCCGCTCACCGTATTACCCGCGACGAGCACGCCGCCGCCGGTGTTGATGCCCCAGAACTGGTTATCGTAGACCTCGTTGCCCCTGGAGAGTGACAGATCCTCGCTGCCAACGACCACCTGCGACCCAAACGAGCCCTTGCTGACACCAATGCCGAATCGGTTACCGTAGACCACGTTGGCCTCGACCACGGCCTCACCGATACTGTTGAGATCGAAACCGTAGTCACCGTTGTCGTACGCAAGGCTATCGGTCACACCGCCCGCGAGACCTGACACATAAAGTCCCGTGTCCCCGTTGCTGTAAGTCTCGAAGTGCTCGAACACGTCCGCCGTGGGACTTGCCTCGACCCGGACACCGTCAGTGGTATGACCGTAAGCGGTGATATAGCTCAAGGCCACATTACTGCTGGCGTTCCTGACCCAGAGACCGCGCGTTGCGTCCGCCAGCGTCAGGTTGTGCAGGACCATGAAGTCCGCGTCGGAGAGTTCGACCAGCGCCGCCATCTCCCGCAGCGGGTTGGCCCGTTGCAACAGGACTTCCAGCTGCGGGTCAGCCACCGGGCCCTGGATGGTGAAGCCTTCCTCGAGTCCCAGGCCCAGGTCCGTCGTGCCCGACACTGCTATGGGATCGAACAGCAGGTAACTGCCCGTGTCGACATTGAGCGTGCCGCCCTGCAGCGCATAAGTGCGCAGCACGTTGACCGGGTTGGGCTTCGGCGCAGTAGGCAGTTTGCCGGTGTTGCGATTGTCTCCCACCGCATTCGGCGTGAACTCGTCGTCCGTGTCAGAGCCATCATCGACGTAATAGCTCGCGCCGTCCTCCGGCACGCTGAAGCCCTCGGTACTCCGATCGAGGGCGGCCGGGTTGTCCACGAGGGACACCTGGATTCGCAGCCCGTGCGATCCGAAGTCCACGCCGCTATTCTCCGGCGTCCAGATGTATTCACCGTCGTCGGGAGTCGATGCCGCTATGGTGGCCAGCAGTGCCGGGCCTTCAGTGGTGTCCTCGTACAGATCGATCCGCACCGGGGAATTAGTCGCGTTATGGAATGTATCCCAGCGAATCGTCAGCGGGCGGCCACGCTCCCAGTCCGTATAGAGGTCCGGGAAGCGGATCGCGATATGCAGGTTCGGGCTGGGCGTCTCTTCCAGGGTGTTGCCGAAGCCGCCCTGGTTGGGCGCGACGCCCTCGTCGACGAGGTAGAGGAACGCCTCGTCCATGAACGCCAGGTTCTGGCTGCCGCCCTCGCGATCAGCGACATAGCGGAACACGATCTTCCGCACGCCCGCGGGTAGCTGGGCACGTTCACCATTCAGATCCCAGCGTTCCGACGCGGCGCTCGGATCCGTGACAACCGTCGCCAGCAAACCATCCGCGCCATCGAGGAAGTCGAGCTCGAAATGGCCGTTGTCACCCGCGGTGCCGCCGGAGCGAATGCGTCCGCCGAATACGGCTTCCAGGGACTGATTGTCGAGATCGGCTGCTGCATAACCGGCCGCCAGCAGGTCGATGACCTGGACAGCGGTTCCCTGCACCACCCCGCCGGGCAGGAAGTACGCGGACCCTTCGAAGGCCGGTGTGCCCGAGGTGCCCGTCGCCGCCTCGGAATCCACGGTCCATCCGGCAAGGCCAGCCTCAAAACCAGCGTTCGCAAGCAAGTTCACATAGAACGCCGGGATCGACTGGTCCGTGCGCAGGTCAGCCGAATCTATCGTCGGGCTGGTGAAGCGCAGTCCGCCGAGCAGGCCGAAAATACTGTAGTCATCCGTGTGGCGGTTGACGAAGGCCGGCTCCGCCCAGCCAGGATCGACGACAGTCGCGCCGATCGAGTTCAGGTCGAACCGGGCGACGTCAGCCTGCCAGTCCAGCACATCGGTGAAATCGACCGCGTAATGGACAAGCTTGCCGCTACCGGTGGCGTACAGGTTGTTGAAGTCGCTGAAGAAGCCATCCCAGCTGTCGTCGGCCACATAGATGTCGTAGCCCGATTCTGCCCAAAGGATGTTGT
>JAABSN010000289.1 GCA_011390385.1 Thioalkalivibrio nitratireducens
ACTACGAGAAGATTCGCGAACAACACGCCAACAAGAAAGGCATGCAGTTCGTCAGCCTGAACACCGCACGCGAAAACCGCTATCGCTGGGACAGCGTCGCCAACTATGTGCCGCCGCGCCCGGCGACGCTGGGCGTACACGCGCTCGACGTCGCGCTCGAGGATCTCGTCGACTACATCGACTGGGCACCGTTCTTCCAGACCTGGGATCTGGCCGGCAGCTACCCCAAGATCCTCGAAGACGAAATCGTTGGCGAAACCGCGCGCGAAGTGTTTCGCGATGGCAAGCACATGCTCGAACAAGTCGTCGCCGGCAAGTGGCTCACCGCGCGCGCGGTGTTCGGCCTGTTTCCCGCCAATACCGTCGGCAACGACGACATCGAGATCTACGCTACTGAGGACCGCGACCAGACCCTGATGACCTGGCACGGCCTGCGCCAGCAACACGAACGCCCGGCCGGCAAGCCGCACTGGTGTCTGGCCGACTTCATCGCCGACAAAGCCTCCGGCGTGCCCGACTGGATCGGCGCGTTCGCCGTCACCGCCGGCATCGGCATCGAGACCAAGCTGGCCGAATACGAAGCCGGCCACGACGACTACCGCGCCATCATGCTCAAGGCCATCGCCGACCGCCTCGCCGAAGCCTGCGCCGAATGGCTGCACACCGAGGTGCGCAAACACCACTGGGCCTACGCCGCCGACGAATCCCTCGACACGCCCGCGCTGATCAAGGAGCAATACCGCGGCATCCGCCCCGCCCCGGGCTACCCCGCCTGCCCCGACCACACCGTCAAGGGCGACCTGTTCACACTCCTCGACGCCCCCCACAACGCCGGCATGACCATCACCGAAAGCTTCGCCATGATGCCCGCCGCCGCCGTCAGCGGCTTCTACTTTGCCCACCCGGAGAGCCACTATTTTGCGGTGCCGAAGATCGACCGCGATCAACTTCAGGACTGGGCCAAGCGCACCGGGATGACGGTGGATGAGGCTGCGCGGTGGTTGGCGCCGTTACTTTAGTCCGCTGGAACAGAGCAGGGAAAGACCGCGGTGTCGTGCAAACGAATGAGTCGACTCCAAGTGCGGTTCTATTCCCTTTTCTATCGGCGGTTGCTGAAGGTCGGACGCACGAGAGGGTCGTGTCGTTAGCGCTGTCTAGCGGATTGTAAGTTTGCCTATCCAGCGGTTACCGGGAGGAATTTCGCTGCGCTCCACCGGTACGAAAGGCGCCACCGTCGTATCGGCCGGCGGTGCTGAAATCAGATTCAGGTCGACCGCCTCGGCCGTGCCAACGATGCCTGCGTCGGTGATCTCCATGCGGTAGTAGATGCCGTTCCACAAGCGCGCGCCGAACTCGGCCGGGGTCTTGTACAAAAACAGCAGTGCATGCTCGAGCCAGGACAGGTCTTCCAGGGTCACGGTCCGCGGGTTGGGGTATGGATAGGGGACATGGCACTGGATTTCCTCGCTGCCCTCCAGACACTTGAACTCTCTCATCGACAGGAAGAAGTCCTTGAACAGCTTGTGGTCCAGATGCAGTTCGAACGCCGTCAGTTCATCCTGGGCATGGAAAGCGACTGTGCCGATCGGGATCGCCTGACCGTCTCGGGTGTGCATCGTAATCGTCTGTTCTCCGCTCATCTCCCACGCGAACGCCGCACATGGTGTCGCGAGGAGTACAGACCCCATGGCGATCACGCCAAGCTGTTGCAAGAGTTGTCGCATCTTTGTTTCTCCTCGATCGAGATCGCCGCAGGCAAGCCCAAGGTTCGTGGGCAACGAGATAGCTTACCCTGAATGCGAGGTACCAGCTCGGTCCGTGGAGAGATCGATGTCGGTTGTCGGTCGGCCCAGTCGTAACGCACGGACTAACGCGCTGCCCGCCAACGGTCCTGCGCACCGCGCGTTGCAAGCGTTGCTCATAACGGTGGTGTCGCCGCGAAACCCCCGACACAGGATCCATCGACGTTCGGTCTGAAGGCCACACCCAGAACCAGTGCCACGATTCCGCCGCGCGAGGGTACTTGCGCCCCAACGCATCGGGCATCCAGACACCGGGCAGACCGGCTTCGCGATCCAGTTGCCCTTCGGTCTTTTTGTTAACCCGCACGCGGTTGCCACTTTGCGCCGGGTGAGTTAGACGCCGCCGCGATCGAGCGGCGAAGTAGCACGCTGTGCGCCTTTCAGACCGGCGCTGAAATTGGGAAAGAGCAGTTCGGGGTACCGATGCGTCTGCCAGAAGCGGCGAAGCACCGACAGTGTGGCCAAGGATAGCGGCACCAGGCGGTCGCGGTTGCCCTTGGCATCGCGCACCTGCACGCGCATGCGGGCGGCGTCGATGTCGGCCACCGTCAGCGCCATACCTTCGCCCAGGCGCAGGCCAAGACTGTAGAGGGTGAAGTAGAACACCCGGTAGCTCAACACCCGCGTCGAGGAAAACAGCCGCTGCTCCTCGTCGACCGTGACGATGTCCGGCAGGCGCTGCGTCTTCGGCGGCTTGATCAGGTTCGGCATGGCCCAGGGTTTCTTCAGCACGTGAGTGGTGAAGAACTTTAGACCATAGAGATGGAGTTTGACCGCGCTCCACGAGTGGGTGCCAATCAGATCGCTGAAATACTCGGTCAGTTGCGCTTCCGAAAGTGCGTCGATGCGGTAGTCGAAATACCCACCAAGACGTCGGATGGCGCGGGCATAGGCGTCAATCGTCTTGGGCTGCAGGCCCTTCAGCTTCAGGTGCTTGAGATGGCTGTCGTACTGCCGGGCGAAAGCCGGGGGAGTGTCGTTCGTCATGCTGTTCTATCCTCGCGAAGTGTTGCAGAATCGGCTCCATCACAACGATGGAACCGGGATGCAGGATAGTCAGCACTGGCCGCAGGGCGGCCTCTCCGCGTAGCGGCTTTGTTCAACAATCGCTTTGAGAGGGCAGCTCCGCCGGCAAGCCGGTTCCGCGCCCCTCAAGCTAAACGTTATCCCTTTACTCTATGATCTCGACGCTAACTATCCGCCCCGAAACACCTTCAGACGAAGATGCAATTGAGCAAGTCACTCGACGTGCTTTTCTCTCGCATCCTTACAGCCATCAAACTGAGCAGTTCATCATCCGCTCTCTGCGAGCAGATCATGCGCTTTCAGTCTCTTTTGTCGCTGAAGATGCCGGCCGCGTCGTAGGGCATATCGCGCTTTCCCCGGTAACCATTGGTGATGGTGTTTCTGGCTGGTATGGGCTTGGCCCAATTTCGGTCGAACCCGACTTGCAACGCCGTGGCATAGGGAGGGCGCTTATGGAGAAGGGTCTTGCCGAACTACGCAAGATTGGAGCAAATGGGTGTGTACTCGTTGGCGATCCAGCGTTCTACATCCGCTTTGGGTTTGCGAACAATCCTGCTCTCGTGCTTGAGGGCGTCCCTCAAGAGTTCTTTCTCTCTCTATTCCTTGGTACCTCTTCCGCTCATGGCAACGTCCAATTCCATCCGGCATTTCAAGCCAAGGGCTAACCCGGCAGTCAGGCTAGCTAGAACGTTGGACGTATCCATGCCAAGCCCTCCGTCCAAGAGCGACCAACACGAAAATGCCATGTCGGAAATTGTGAGCGACCCCATCGCGGAACTAGACGTGAGAATCTCGGCGTACCCCGAGCTGCTTCTGCTCGACCAGCAGTGGAATCCCGAATCGGGCCTCATCCAGTTCTCCGACGGCGAGGATATCTATGTCCGCGCGAAGGCGACGCTCATCGGGAGCTGGGGACGTTCGGGGACCTGGCGATGGGCGTGGCCGAACGAGTCGCTGCCTCCCGCCGCGCGCAACACGTCGCAGCGGCTCAAGGAGCTGGCGCAGCTCACCGGACGCGCCGAATTCCTGAGCGAGAATGCCTTCCCCGCCACGACGGTGGAAGCACGGAAACTGGTGGCCGACGCCTGCCATCACTTCGATGCGGACGGCGCGTGCAACCTGGGCTCGGAGCAGGCCGTGTTCTGGTTCGCGCTCCACGACATTGAACACCTCCGGCCACTCGACGCGTTGACGGAGCGCGCCG
>JAABSN010000290.1 GCA_011390385.1 Thioalkalivibrio nitratireducens
CCTCAACGAAACATACTCGGACATCGCCGAAGACCTGTAGGAGTATCTGGAATACTTGGTGATCGTGCGCGAGCCACTGGTCGAAAACGACCGTATTTGAAGCACCTTAGGGGGGCGGCCTCGTGCTTTATCAGAGGAGGCAAGGGCTGAGATACTTAGGATGCGAGACGACGAAAAACGGTCAGTGGCTGAGATCGCCCGCCTTTTCAAGGTGAGCAGAGCGACCGTTTATCGAGCTTCCTAATGATACGACGGGCTTCATCGGGATATGTGGGACAAATACGGTGGATTCCGCCAGTTACCGGATGAGTTTTGACCGTTGAACGCGGCATAGCGGACCTTCACCGATGGGCCGACCTCTGTCCGCAGTGCGGACTTGGCTGCCGTTTCCTGCAGCGACGCGATAGGAGTGTCACAGATGACGAGGCTCCAGATCAGGAAAACACAACCGGGCTTTGGGAGGCGCTATTGACGTGGAGTTGGAAGACATCCGGCCGGGAATAGTGTCCCATCGCGTCAAAGCGTCGGCGGGAGGTCGCGACGTCCGATAGATCGATATTTGCGTAAAGGAGTCCTTTCTCCTTCGTCATCGGCCCCGCTTGGCACCCGTCAAATGGCTTGTAGACGACCGCGTCCCCCGGATTGATCCATTCGTCC
>JAABSN010000291.1 GCA_011390385.1 Thioalkalivibrio nitratireducens
GGGTCTGGAAATACCTCGTCGCGATACGGCAGATCCTCGGGAATGTCGGCGGCCTCGATCGTGGTCGCACAGCCCACCGTCCAGCATCCTCCCTCGCGCGCGATGTGCTGCATCGCGTTGAGCCAGAACGGGCCGCTGTCCCAAGTGGGCGCGACATAGATCTCGACGTTCTGGGCATAGAGCGCCGCGCGCGCCAAGGGCATGTAGTTCTCCCAGCAGATCAGAGCCCCCACACGCCCAACCGCCGTCTGGACGACCTTCAGCGTCGAGCCGTCGCCGAAGCCCCAAACGGTCCGCTCGGGGCAAGTCGGCATCAGCTTGCGGTGATTGTTCAGCAGCGTCCCGTCGGCGTCGATGATGGCCACGCTGTTGTAGAGCGTGCCGCTGCTGATCCGGCTGTCGACCTCCTGGTATCCCAGCACCACCACGACGCCATGCTCCTGCGCGGCCTGCGTGATCGGGTCCAGTTCGCCGCGGCCCCGGTCGACGGAGTTGGCATGCGAAAGGGCGTAAAGCGCCTCGGTTGCGGCCTTGCCCCGGCCGGGGGCGACCCGCCACACATGGGCGGGATATCCCGGCAGCCACGCCTCCGGGAAAACGACCATCTCGGCTCCCTCCGCTGCGCTCCGGGCTATGAGATCCACCGCCAGAGGCACCGAGCGCGCCTTGTCGAGAAAAACGGGCGGTTCTTGAATAACTGCGATCCTAGGCATGTTCTCTCTCCTGCTATGCGGCACAGATCGGCACCGCAGAAACGAGCATGAGCTCGTTGCATGCCCGCCGCCCAGTGTAGAAGCTGGAGCACGCCCGATACAGATTATGGACTGGACCGCCGCCCGCGCCCGTCGCATGCTGATCTCGGAGGATCCGCGATGCCCATCAATAAAACTGCGCTGTTCTGCCCGATGCTCATGGCCTGCAAGGTGCTGGAGCCGCGCTGGACCATGGTGATCCTCACCGAGATGTGGTGTGGTTCGACCCGGTTCAACGACATCCGGCGCGGTGTGCCCGGCATCTCGCCCACCCTGCTCAGCAAGCGGCTCAAAGAGCTGGAAGCGCACGGCCTTGTGGAGCGGATCGAGGATCGCGCGACCGGCACTGTCGATTACCTGCGGACCGAGGCGGCCAGGGACCTCGAACCTATCCTCGATGCCCTGGGCAAATGGGCCTTTCGCCATACCGATGCCGATGATCAGCTGTGTTGGCTCGATCCGAAGTTCTTCATGTGGAATGTCCGCCGCGCCATCAATACTGATGCGCTGCCCGCGCGACGGGTCGTGCTGAAATTCAGCTACCCGGACCTGCAAGAGGCGCCGCGCGACTTCTGGATCGTCGCGCGCCCCGGCGTTCACGCGGATGTATGCTTCATCGATCCAGGCTTTGACGTGGATCTATATATCACCGCCCAGCTCCGCGCGCTCGTCGCCGTCTATTTTGGGCGCGCGCGGTTGGGCGACGAGTTGCGGGCGGGTCGGATCACGCTGGTCGGCTCGGTTGCGCTGGAGCGCAGCATCACCGATTGGCTCGTGCTCAGCTCTTATGCCCGATCTGACCAGGAGCAGCCGGAGATGAGTGCGGCGGACAACTCCTTGCATATGGCGGATGAATTCGCCGCACCACTCAAGTGATTATCTCCGGGAAGCTGCGTTGCGGCCGATGAGGCGAGGGCCAAGCCCGTCGAAGTCCTCTACACCCAATGCCCCGGCTGCAAGAGGAGTTCTATGCCGCTTGGCTCGCCAGGCATGGAGCTGGATTGTGATGCTGATTATGATGTTCATTGAGGTTACCGTGGGTGCATGACAAGGCATGCCAATCCTTCAAAGCTCGTCGTCAATTTGGGTAACGTGCCGGAAATAGCCATAGGGTTCGAAAGACGCGCCAAGCGCGCCGATGATCACGCTGAGGGATGCGGTGAGGGCAGCAAGGTTAAGTCGCAGGGCCTGCGGCACGGCGGTCCCGTCGACCCACCGCATCAGGAGCGCATCGCCGAAGAGGCCGGTTGCCATAAGAAAGGCCACAGCGAAAACGCCGAGATAGGTGACGACCATGCCAAGCGCCACGGCGATGACTGTGCCGGCGTCGCTGACAACTCTTTGTTCGCGGAGCGGTCCACGGCGGCGGACAAGGAGTTGCTGGGCGTGCAGGAGATAGGCGCTGGTGGCCGATAGCGAGATCAAGGAAAGGATGAGGATCGTGGCAAACGAGAGATTGCCCGCAACCTCCCAGGATTCCGCCGTCATGACCAGCACGGCCAGCGCCGCTCCCGCCGCCGTCGTCAGTCGCCGCAAGTGTAGCGGGAAGCTCCAAGGGCGCATCCGTGCGATGGCACCCGGTAGGGCGCTGCGGTTGAGCCAGAGCGATCGCGCGTAGAAGCGTAGCGGGCTTTGCTGGCCGTCGTCCAGTTCCTCGACCCGCAGATCAGCTACATCCTCCATTCGGGCCGTTAGCTCCGCGATCGCAGCTGCGTCGAGTCCGTTCATCCTGTCGAGGTCCCCCGGTGCCTTGACCTCCCGCATAAGCGTGTCAGAGGTGTCGGGCGCGAGACCGTTCAGCCGGCCGAAGAGGTGCATTGCGAGGGCGTGGAGGCGGGAAGTGGTGCGATCGTGATCGGAGGACGACCCCGCGAGGAAGGCGGTCGAGATGAGGGCCGTCGCGAAGATACCGGAGGTCGCGCCGAGGAGCTGTGTCCGCTCGCGGCCGCGGAGTTCCCGATCCGTGACGACAAAGGTGACGTCCCAGCCATGCCGGTCACGGTCGGTCTCGGCCAGGTCCAGCAGGCGCACCGGTTCGATCCGCCCTTGGCCGGGTTCGAGCGGACGCTCGACGATCTCGATGCTCCAGTTGAAGCGCTGCATGCAGTCCGACAACTCGCGGCGCATCCGCTCTGCTGCATCCCGCGCTGCAGAGCGGGTCTCTCTGGCAAGATCACCTGCGATTATCCACCCGATCTCGACCCGAGGACGCGGGCCTTGGCCCTCCGCAGTGTCCGGCTCCAGCATTCTGATCCTCCTCAGGGCGCTAGCGACTACTGCTGGCTGATGACCTGCGCGTCGGACGCCTCTTCCGTCTCGACGCGGAGCGCCTGGGTCGCGCCTTTCTTGTTCTCGCCAAAATAGAGCGTTGTGTGCGGGAAGGGAATCTCGATCCCACGAGCATCGAAGATGCGCTTAACGATGGCGTTGTAGGCGCGGCCGACGCCCCATTGCTTACCCGGCAGTGTCTTGATCCGGGCGCGCAGCATAACGGCATTGTCGCCGAATTTGTCGAGACCGAACCATTCAAGATCGGCCATCAGGCTTGGCGCATGTTCGGGGTCGGCACGTAGTTCGTCATAGGCATCAAACATGGCCT
>JAABSN010000292.1 GCA_011390385.1 Thioalkalivibrio nitratireducens
CCGGCATACTGCGGGGTCGGCGTTGTCGCCGACGGCAGCTGCCATGGCATCACGGTCGAAGCCCTCAGCGGCCAGCGTGTCAATAAACGCAGCGAGCTTGCTGCCGTCGCGGCCAGCCATGACCACCCGGGCACCCTCGCGCAGCAGGCTGCGGCTGATCCAGCTGCCGATGTTGCCAGCGGCGCCGGTCAGGACGACGACCTTGCCCGCCAGTCGCGCGCCGCTGGTGCTTTCAGGGGTAGCTGTGTTGTCGCTCATCGCAGTGCTCCTGCTGATCCTGTATCAATGTGTGCCAGGGACTCACCGCGCTTCTCTGCCTCGCTGATGGCCCATGCCCGGTAAAGTTCGTCGCGGGTTTTCAGTCCCGCGCGAGGTAATCCGTGTACTGCCACGTAATTGGCACCCGCATGGCGGTTTTCCCACATGGCCTGGTGCGCCTCGGCAATATCCTGCAATGCGATCGGCACCGGAGGCATTACGTCACCCATACCGGCGGCAATACGCTCCTGCATCTCGGCAAACTCCCGAGCCGTGTTGAGGTGGGTGCCGCGGATCTCGGCACTTGGCATGAGGATGCGACGCTGACGCATCCAGACCTGCGGTGCATAAAAGGACAGGCGCTGACCGGAAAGATCCTCAGCGTAAATCACCTTGCCAACGTTAGGCTTGACCAGCGCGGTGGCGAGGCTGAGGCCGTCCCGCCCCGGACGCTCGAAAATCACATCCGGCAGTCCCCGCTTGTCCAGCGTGTTGCGCAGGAGCGGCGCCACGGCTGAGCCAATGGGCTTGAGTGTGCGATCGGAAAACCGTCGCACCGCTTCCTTGAATTCCGCGGATTCACTGAAAGCATCCGGCAGCAGCGGGAACGGTCCCGGTGGGTCGAAATCCTCGCCCAGGCGCCGGGCGATGGAATCGATGCTGACAACGCCCGTCAGTCGGGTGCCAAAGCCGAGGGAGGTAACGAATTCGCGCTGGGAGGCGGTATCCGCAAGCACGGCGACCTGAGCACCGAGGCTGCAGCCAACCTCGATAGCTTCGATCGCCACAGGATCGACGATGCCGTCGTCCGCGCCCGGACCATAGATAATGAGCAGGGTGTTGCCGGCGCGGAGTCCAGCGCGCTCGAACATCGCCGCTGGCGTGCTGGCCCCGGCCTTGCCCATGAACGAGAAGCGATAGCCCGAGGACGCTCCATAAAACGTCAGTACACCACCCTCCCCCAGCGCCTGGAAGGATCTCGGAAAGGCGTTCTCGCCGGCGTGGGATACGACATAATCGATCTCGCCGCCGGCCTGTTCACGCACAAAGTCGACGAAGAGCTCGCCGGCCTTTTCCCAGCGAGTCCACTCAGCCGGGTCGTCCGGCACAGGCGTAAAGCAAGCCGCCCAGCGCTCGTCGCGCCGGTTCACCGGCTGACCGCCGTGCTGGCGAACGCGCTCACCACGCTCGTCCGAGGACACCATGCCGACAACAGACAGACCGGTCTGTCTCGCCATGCGCAGGCAGTCAAGGCCGGTTCCCGTGGAGGCGCCTTCGACAAACAGGCGACGCCCCGGCTGTATGCCCAGCGTGGTGAACAGCGCCCGGTGGATGGTGCCCTGCGTAAGGCCGTAGGAGCCGGCTTCCTCAATGGTGAGCCCCGGCAGCTTGCGATGCATCTGCGGCCCCTGCACCACAAGGAACTGGGCATGACTGCCATCATTGCGCTCATAGCCCTGAATGCGGAAATCCGCCGCCATGGGGTCGAGGCCCTGGTCCGGGGACAGAAGTTCGCTTTGCCCGGAGTAGATCGTCACAAGATCACCCACGGCGAGCCGCCCCTCGCGCACCAGCTCTTCTCCCAGCTGTGCAACCATGGCAACGCCGCCGGAGCCGGTAACCTGCACGTCGGCATCCCGGGCATCGAAGGGCGACACGGGAATACCGGTGATGGCCCAGATGTCATTGAAATTCATCTCTGAGGCAAGGACATAGACAAGCGCCTCGTTCGGACCGGGAGCCGGCGTCGGGAATACCAGCAGGCGCTCTGCGTCGGCGGGATCTCCGTGAGCGGGCGCACCGTCCCGCGGGCTCTTGGCCACGCCCATGCCGTACTGGTAGCGAGGCAGGGGCGTGACACCCGGATAGAAAGGTGCATCCAGCGGCAACAGATTGCCCTGGGCCTCGAGTTCACCGCGCTGCTGTGCATCGACATCCGGCGGAACCGCGGTGAACTTGATGGGAAGTGGCGCACTGCGGCGCTCGAGAAAGGCACTGATACCCACCGGGCCGGCCGCGGGGTCGCACACGGCCTCGGCGAACAGCTGAGCCTCGTGCCTGAGACCTGCGGCCTGCCCTTCCCGTGCGCCAAAGCTGACAGCGTCAAGGATTCTCTCGAGACACTTTCCGCGCCCCCCGGCCCGCAACTGCGCGAGTGTCGGCGCCAGCCGCGGGTCCTGCAGCAGCCTGTCATCGAAGGGCAGGGTTTCCTCCCGCGCCGCCAGATACACAGCGTGCTCTGCCATTGCCTCTTTCAGAGGCCCGCCGCCTGCCAGGTATTCGCGCACCAGGGCCATCGCCGCCTCGACCGGTCCCTCGCGCCCCACCACGCGATCAACGAGTCCTGCAGACAGCGCTTCGTCGGCATCCATGGCGCGTCCGGACGCGATCATGCGTACGGCCTCGATAAGACCGGCTTCGCCCCGACGCTGATAAAGGCGACGCACCAGGCGTTGTGTGCCGCCGTAGCCCGGCAGCAGGTTGAGATTGATCTCGGGCTGGCCAAAGCGTGCGTGACGATCGGCGACGACGCAGGCACAGGCGAGCATCAGCTCACAGCCGCCACCCAGGGCCGGTCCGTTGACCGCCGCTATCACCGGCTTGCCCAGGTTCTCCAGCAGCGAGAAGGCCGTGTGCGCCGCGTTGGGTGGCGTCTGCGCAGATTCCAGATCCCCCGCCTCACCTACCTCGAGCAATTCCTTGACGTTGGCGCCGGCGACGAAAGCGCTGCCGGCGCCGGTGATAACCAGTGCCTCGATGTTGTCCTGGTGGCCGATGTGCTGAAGCACCGTGTTCAGCTCGTCCAGGGAGCGTTCGTTCAACGAGTTTACGGGTGGCGAGTCGATAACGAGAAGCGCAACCTGATGTCCGGGGGCTACTGTGTGGGTTTCAACGCGCAAGTGGCGGTAGCTCTGGACAATCTGTCTTGCCTGGGCCAGCTGGCCGAAAGCTTTCCAGCCGGCGACCGTGTCGCGTATTTCATCGACGACCTCCGGATTGCGCAGGGTGGACAGATCGCCAAGTGGGTCATCCAGCAGCAAGGCGCGCAGCGTGCGCCGCATGTACTTGCCAGACCGCGTTTCCGGGACAGCGGAAACCACGAGGAAATCCGAGGGGACGGCTGTCACACCCTTCTCGCTGCGCACAAGGTTCTGCAGGCGAGCGAAATCATCATCGCCGAGGCGTGCACCCGGCGCAGGCACAAGGAACGCCACCGGGGTCTCGCCCTTCTCGTCATGCGGGGCACCAACGACAACCGCGTTGCCCACGGGGGAGTCCTTGCGCAGGGTCTTGTCCCGGAGGATCGCGCCCTCTATCTCCTCAGTGCCGATTCGGTGACCAGACACATTGATCACGTCATCGGAGCGACCGTGAAGGGTAACGCCGCCGTCGTCATGCTCCCGCGCATAGTCGCCCTGGGTGTAGGCCAGGCCGTCGCTCCAGCGGTGGAAATACACCTCGGTAAAGCGCTCGATATCGCCGCGCCAGTCGTCACTGCCAAGACGCTCGGCATCGCCCCAGATGGTACGCGCCAGATACGGATAGGGATGCGTAATGACCAGCTCGCCTTTTTCGCCGGGCTCCGCCCGCCGCCAGTCAGTGGCCCGCCCCGCGCTATCGCTTTCCGTGGCGATGCGAACCTCCGCCTGTATCCACGGCAGGGGCCAGGTGTGGGCGTCCGGCTTCAGGTCCTTGATACCGCCCC
>JAABSN010000293.1 GCA_011390385.1 Thioalkalivibrio nitratireducens
ACATGATCCTCCATCCGGAACCGGTTAAGCAGCTGCTCCATCAGCGCCGTGCCTGCCGATACAATAATCATATTGACTCAGCGCCTTAATCCAAAATCAAGGAAAGATGATTGACAAAAAAACAACATCTGGTGGCCTGAGTTTTTCACCGATCGCGAACGTATTTGTCCCAAATTTTTTTACCAGAGGTTTTCTGTCCGGCAGCAGCCGTTCGCGACCTATGTGGCGAAATTCGGGCTGCGGGCCCTAACAGCCTTACTCTGTAGGCGCCGCGTTTCGCCGATGCAGAAGTCCGGAAAATGCGCTTCCGGTCCTCTGCCGTCGCTGGACGAGTGCCGCTCGTGCCGCGCCGCGGCTCGCAGGCCGGGACATAAGCGCCCCAGCCAGCCTAGTGGCCGCGGCCTGGGACGTCAGAGGGACGCAGTTCCGACAGGTAGGTTTCAATCGGTCGCCCTGCGCCTGTGGCATAGTCCCGTCCCACACTGCCCCAATCCACCTGTGCCGACCGCGACCAGTCGATCCCCGTAGTCCAACCGGAGCCTGCGTCGTGACGATCTGCCGAGGTGTAGTCGATGACCCTCTGACCTTCATCGAATTGCGCAAGTGTCTGATGCCAGTCCTCCTCCGGCCAGATCAGCCGAAGCGACTGTGCCAACGGGTCGTACTCGGCTGTGAACAGCGTGCCAAACCCTTCGGAATAGCGGTCCTGCCGCAGCGGCGCAGCGGTGAAGGTGGTGTGGAGATCCCGCGCCCCGGCGGGCAGCGCACTGAGATGCCGGTGCCGTTCGTAGGTGCGCGTGAAGACGGCCCGATCCGGTGCCGCGACATCGCTCTGATGGTTCGTCGCGATGGCCCGAGGCATCTGTCTCGCGCCGCCGCCGGGGGCCAACTCCACGCTCGCCGTGGCGCCCGAGGCATCGGCGAGAACAATGTTGTAAGCCATGTGCGACGGCACCCGGTGCAGGACATCCAGAGCCTGGTCCACGGTGTCGCAAACCTCCAGCACGTAGCGCAGGATGGTCGCGACGCCGAAACCCACGCCCGTTTCGGACCGACCGCCATAGGCAAGAGCGACGCTGAGGCCGGCGTCATTGATGCCATCGGAAAGACCCCAGAGGAATTCGACCATGCCCATGACCGGCCTGCCGGTCCATTCGCTGCGCAGCAGCAGGCCCTCGTTCAGATCCGGCGAAAGATCGTAGTTGCGCAGCAGGCGCACGTCGGTGCCGTCCGACATCGCGGCCAATGAACAGCCGCCGAGATATCGCGGCGGACACCATGTGGAGAGGAACCGCGCCGCACGGTCACAGCCGCCCGCGATCTCGACCAGTTGGTCATAGACCGGGAGCAATTCTGGCATGTACTGCGCCAACGCGGTTCGGCAGGCCAGCCTGTCGGGCCCGGCATCGCCGCCGCGGGCGATGAACCACGCCTCGTAGGCGGGCCAGGATCGCAGCCAGCGCCTGTGCCATTTCAAGCCAGGTGTTGCCTCGCTGACGGCGTCGAAGGTCAGTGTCATGGTCATGTCTGTCGGTCCGTGGATTGGAAGAAGAAGCGTATCATTTCCGCGCTCGCATCGGGGCCGCTTGGATCGGTGTAAGAGCCGCCGGGCTGGCCGCCCGACCATGCGTGGCCTAGGCCATCGATCACCCAGTGTTCCAGGTGATCGCGCCCGTCCGGACCGCTGCAGATCGTGGCGGTATAGCTTCGACCGTTTGCCGTGCCCTTGCGGGTCGTCTGCAGGCTTGGCGACGGTGCGTGCCGTTCGGCGCTCCGGGCGATGCTCTCGCCGTTGGAGACATGCACCGTGTTGTCCGCGGACCCGTGAAAAACGATAGTGCGGCTGCTCAGACTCTGTGTCTCTGCCGCCTGGTCCGGTCGCTGGCCTGCCATGGCGCCGAAGGCGGAGGCGATGTCCTTCGCCGCCCCATAGGGCAAGCCGGAATGCGCCCCAACGGCGGCGAACACGTCGGGATAGGTGTGCCCGAGGGTCACCGCCATCGCTGCCCCCGCGGAAAGGCCTGCCACGAATGTGCGGTCGGGCGGGACATCGTATCGCGTCATCGCCGACCGGGCGATGCCGGCCAGGATCTCCGGCTCCCCGCGATCGCGGTGCTGGTCGTTCGGGCTGAACCAGTTCCAGCAGGTCTGCGCGTTCGCGCCGCGCGACTGCTCGGGATAGAGCACGATGAACCCGTGCCGTTCGGCAAGGTCGTTCATGCCGGTGCCGATGGCGAAATCCTGAGGTGTCTGAGTGCAACCGTGCAGCATAACGACGATGGCGGAGGCTCCGGCCTCGGCCGAAGCAGGCACATAGGTGCGATAGGCACGGCTTCCGTTCTTGCCCTGATGCGTGCCGGAGAGGAACTGAGCCCCGTCGGGAATGTCCACCTGCCTCGAGATAGGCCTCGGGCGGGGCGTCGGCCCGGTCAGGCCGTCGCCCGCCGGAAGCGCCAGCTTCAAGAGACTCATCAGACCCTGCGCATCGCTTGGGGAAGAGCGCGAGGCGGGGGAGGCGAGCCCGTGCTGCGCAAGCGTGCGCTGCACCAGGTCCTGCGCGGCGGCCAGCTTGGTTGCACGCGCGTCATCGGTCACCGGGCACCATGCGCCAGTGTTGAAATCAAACATGTTTTTGGTCCTTGGGTGAGGTGTGTCGGCTTAACGAATGCGGTCGGCGAGGGCTTTCTTCAACTCCGGTGAGGCTTGCAGGGCGCCCAGAACGGTGATCGAGGCGATGGTCCGCAACGCGAGTTCGGGCGTCACGTCCGGATCAATACGAGCAAGCCCCACGACCTTCACATGCAGGACCTCTCCCGCGTCACGCAGAGCTTCTAGGTCGAGCCGCGTGTAGTCGCGCAGGCCCAGCTCCATCGTATGACGCTCGACCGACTTGTTGACGACTTCGGCATGTGTGGCGAGTTGATTGCGTATCGCGGAACGAATGAAATCGCTCCGGTTGGAATAGAAACCTTCCTGCACCAGCAGATCGACCCGCCCCAGATCCACATAGCCGAGGTTTATGGTGATCTTTTCGCTGTCCGGCGTCTTGTCACGAAGCTGCCTGATGTTGCTCATTGCGTTTCTCCATCCACATGGATGTTATATGGATGTCAAATGGCTATCCGCAAGCCCTCGATACGAAAATGCATGCTCGCGGTTCGCGCAGAGGCGATATCCTGGCCAAGCTCGAAGCCGATATGAGCCAGAGGTCACCCCGTTCCCGCGAAACGTACCCCTTTTTCGGGATTTTAGCGAAGGTCCGCTTTCACCCATCCTTCCAAGTACTTCGCGACCACAGCGAAAAGCGAGCGAGTGCGGAAATCAGCAGTTTGTCTGCACGTAAAGTCACGAGCAAGTCGGTGGAGGAGCTCTGTTGACGGCATGGATGCCCCTCCCGATGGCATAGCAATGCGCCAAGGTGATGTTAGTTGGAGGCATCACAGAAGGAGAGAGCATTGATGCCCGAGGCTACCATTATCGGGATCGATCTGACAAAGCGGGTGTTCCAGTTGCACTGGGCGATCTTGCCAAGAACATCGCTGAGCCGCGCATGGAAACATGATGGCTATGTCAGTGTCGCACCTTCGTCGCTCGACAAAAGCTCCTGGGAAATGGAACGAACTTGAGCACACTTGAATTCAAAAGCTAGGGAGCCGCTCTTGCTGGTGCGCTGCCGCAGGCAAAGTCGGGTCTCTCCGGAGACCTAACAAAAAATAACCTCAGGAGAGTAAAAAATGGTGCATGTACACGGATCCAAGGTTTGGAACTGGCCGGCGGCTTTATCGTTCATTGCGCCAAAGGGCGTACTCGAGCCAACACCCCACACCAGTGTGAACGCCAAGCTGGACTTTGCCAGTCTCAGCTCAGGAACTGGTGACGTTGCCCCGATCAGGGGAACCATGGACGATGACACGCTGAATGGCAGTAACGCCAATGACATAATT
>JAABSN010000294.1 GCA_011390385.1 Thioalkalivibrio nitratireducens
TGCATTCTCTGAAAGTAGAAACAAAAAAGACAAGAAACAAATCAAGGAGGAAAGTCATGCAGGTTTATAATAATGTACCAGCATTCGGTGTCTGGGCGAACTATTCACAAAGCGTCAACAATATGCGCAATTCGATGTCCAAGCTCTCGAGCGGCTTGCGCATCAATACCGCGGCGGACGATCCGGCCGGATTGGCGATGAGTGAGCGCATGCGTTCACAGATTCGTAATTCAGGCATGGCGGCCCAGAACATTCAGAATGCGCAGGCCTACATGCGGACGGCGGATTCGTGGATGCAGAAGATCCATGATCTTTTGCACCGGATGAATGAGTTGGCCGTAGGCGCGAATGATGGCACCAAGACACAAACGGACCGCAACAACCTACAGGTTGAGTTTGAGCAGATGCAGCAGGAGATCGTGCGCATCACCTCGGGCAGCCTGGCGCGTGGCAAGTTCAACACCGGCAATCTGTTCCAGGGCGGCAATGGTCTGGTCACACAGGTCGGTGCCGATCCCGGACAGCTCTTCTGCGGAACCTCGATGGCTCTGCACAGCGCCAGCACGGCCTTGCTCGGCAATTCGGCAACCACCTTCTCATGCGGTGTGTACGCACTGGACGCCAGTGGTGCCATCATTACCGACAGCACGACCGGTGGTGCACCGGTTCGCTGGTCGATGGTGCTGGCGCGTGGCGGTGAAGCCGGGTCTGCAACAGCTGCCGGGATTCATATCTCGACGATTCCTGGTGCGCAGCGCGCCACGGCCGTGCTGAAGCTTGCCGTTGACCACCTGAGCAAGCAGCGTGCAATTATCGGCGCGGAAGCCAGCCGGTTGGGACACTCACTGGAAGGTATCCGGAGCTATCAGGAGAACATCATGGGGGCCGAAAGCCAGGTCCGCGATGTGGATATGGCGTTGGAATCCACCCTGTTCATGAAGCACCAGATCCTGACCCAGGTGGGTACGGCGATGCTGGCACAGGCGAATGCCCTGCCGCAGAGCGTGATGCAGTTGATCGGTTAATGACCATCAGGGAGCCCGCCTCCGGGCGGGCTCCCTTTTTTTTTGATTCCCAGTGGCATTACCCCTGCTAACGTTATCGTAACCATGAGTGATATCAATTTTCGTATCAGTGGGCTGGCGTCCGGATTTGATGTCGGCAGCACCATCTCCCAGATCATGGAGATGGAAGGCAGACGGCTCGAGAACCTGCGCGAGTCCCAAGGGCTGCGCAATGATAAGATTACCGCCTGGATCGACGTCAAGGATAACCTTTCCGGCCTGACAACGGCGGCCGACACCCTGCGCTGGATGGATGTCTGGCGCAAGATGGCCACGACATCAACCAATCCCACTGTCGCCACCTCGATTGCCGCCTCGAATGCGGCAACCGCCACCTATTCGGTCGACGTCGCCCAACTGGCGCGGGCCCACACCATTGCATCGGCCTCCGGCTTGACGGATGCCAGCGCGAATCCAGTCACGACAGCAACCCTGCTGACCGACATCACCGGCGTCAATCTCGGCGACCAGTTCGCGATTGCGGGCCAGACCTTCACGATCGAGGCGGCCGACACGCTCGCCTCGCTGCGCGACAAGATCAATGCGGCAACGGCCAGCATGCCGGAGGCCGATCAGATCACGGCCTCGATCCTGGATAACCGGCTGGTCCTGCAGCGCGTGCAGACCGGTGCGAGCAACATCACCCTTTCAGACACCGCCGGCACACCGCTTGAATCGCTCGGCATCATCGACGGCACCGGGGCGCCAGCCAACACGCTGCTGGCGGCCCAGGATGCCGAGTTCACCGTCAATGGCGCATTCATCTCCCGTTCATCCAATACGGGCATTGACGATATCGCCGAAGGCGTCACCCTGAACCTCTACGGGACGGGCACCACGGAGATCGGGGTCGGACGCGACAACGCGGCGATCAAGGACGCGATCAACGCCTTCATCGAGGCCTACAACACCGCCGCGGAAGTCAATGAGTTCTACGGAAGCTGGGACCGCTCGGACCCCGCCAAACCCCTGCCAGGCATGCTACAGAACGAAAGCATGCTGCGCGATATGATCTACAAGCTGCGCGGCGAAGCCGGACAGTTGATGAGCAATACGCATACCGTTGATAATGCCGCCTACAGCTTCGGCGGACTCGACGGCGTCATGAATACACTCCAGGCGATCGGCATCGGAACCGCCGACCAGTCGAACCGCCTTGCCATTCTTGACGAGGATCGCCTCGACGCCATGCTCGAGTTGTACCCGGACGAGGTCGAGAACCTGTTCCGGGGCGTCCCTTCCGAAACCGAGCCCGGCGTCCGCGACGGTGGCATTGCCAAATCGATCTATACGACCAGCAAAAACTTCTCATCGGAGCTGGACGGGTGGATCGACCTCAAGATCGAGAATATCAACGACGAGATCGGCCGTCAGGATGAGCGAATCGAACGCGTGATCCGCGAGCTGGAGATGAAAGAGGTGATGCTATGGCGCCAATTCGGGGCCATGGACGAGGCGATCGGCAAGATGCAATCCGGTCTTGAATACCTGATGGGGCAGATTGGCAGCCCGTCTTCCAGTTAATTAATCGAGGCTGCCATGTGCGGAATCGCCGGCTATTTCAACACAGGCTCCAAGGAACGCCCGGACTGGCGGGAACGGCTACAGCGTGCATCGGCGCAAATGGCATTGCGCGGGCCGGACGGCGACGGCATCTACCACGCCCCGGGGGTCGGCCTCGCACATCGGCGCCTCGCGATCATCGATCTCCAGGGCGGGCAGCAACCCATGATCGACCCCGCCACCCAGGTAACGATTGTCTTCAACGGGGAGATATACAACTATAAGGCGCTGCAGGACGAACTCAAGGCCTGCGGACACACGTTCTTTACAGATTCCGATACCGACGTCCTGCTGCACGCCTACATTCAATGGGGGGCGGACTGCCTCGATCGCCTGGTCGGTATGTTTGCCTTCGCCATTCATGATCCAAGGGACAACAGCCTGTTCCTGGCTCGCGATCGGCTAGGCGTCAAACCGCTTTTCTGGTCCCAAAAGAACGGGACCGTCTGTTTTGCCTCGTCGGTCAGCGCCTTGCTGCCGCTGCTGGACGATACCCCCGGTCTCAATCCGGCCGCCATTTCGCATTACCTGACGACCGTCCGGGTCAACCTGGGGGCCCAGACGTTGCTTGCGGGCGTGCAACTGCTCGAGCCGGGCCACTGGATGCGGATCACCCCCGCCGCCGCGCCGCTGATCAGGCAATACTGGCAGCCCTCCTGCCCCGATGCCGGACAGAAGACACAGCAGGCGATCGAGACCTGCGCCGGTTCGCTCCAGGCGCTGATGCACGACGCCGTGGTGCATCGTCTGATCAGCGATGTCCCGCTGGGTGGATTCCTTAGCGGCGGGATCGACTCCACAATCATCGCCGCCCTGGCCTCCCCGCTTTCCGGGAACAACTACCACGCCTACAATGTCGGCTACCCGGAGCCGGGCTTCAACGAGTTTCCCTTCGTTACCGAAGCGGCCAATGCCTACCAGATGCGCTGCCGGCAGATCGCGCTCGACGCCCGGGATTACCCGCGCGATTGGGAATGGCTGATCCGCCGCAACGGCCTGCCGCTTTCAACGCCCAATGAAGTGCCGATCCTGATGCTGGCCAGGGCGCTGAAGCAGGAATACACCGTCGCGCTCAGCGGCGAGGGCGCCGACGAGATCTTCGGCGGCTACACCATTGCCCATTTTGCCGGGTTTGATTTCGATCGTGCCTCGCGCACTGCGGTCGAACATCCCGGCCTCATTGACCAGGCCATCCAGCGGGCATACGGGCAACAGCACCTGCCCGATCTGGCAACCCAGCATCTTATTCTCAACACCTGGCTGAACAGGGAGGAACGGCAGGCCTGGCTGCATCCTGATTTTACGGCCA
>JAABSN010000295.1 GCA_011390385.1 Thioalkalivibrio nitratireducens
GAAGAGCAGGCTCTGGGGTCCGCGCAGGACCTCGACTCGATCAAGGTCAACGAGTGATTGGGTGAATTGCCGGCTGCGGGCCTGGTAGATGCCATCCAGGTACATTCCCGCGGACTGCTCGAAACCACGATTCAGCCCGGAGCCGATGCCGCGGATATAAATGGAACTGGTCTGTACACCTCTCCCGAGTTGCAGGCCGGGGACGGTGGCGCTGACCTGTTCCAGGTTGGTGATGCCCGTCTCACGCATGCGCGTTCCGGAAACTACCGAGACGGCAACCGGAGAATCCTGCAGGGTTTCAACCTTCTTGCGGGCGGTCACCACGACTTCTTCCAGCATCGGCTGTGCAGTCGCCAATATCGGGGGAAGGGCGATAAAGGGCGCGAAATAGACTGCGATCGGGCGTAGGCGTCGCTTCATTATAGTTCTCCGGTGAGTTTGGAATTAATGCTTCGGGTTTGCGTCTTGCGTTTATTTTCGCAATCACGGGGACCACCCCGTTTGCGGTTGCGCAGAGGCTACCGCATCAACCCCGCCAGAAGCTCACCCGGAAATTCGAATAAATATACAGATCGTACAGGCCAGGAAGCGCTTGAACGATGTGTACATTTTTCAGTATGCGTGAGTAACGATCCTGAAGATTGCGTGCGTAGACTGCTACGGCAAAGGTCGCGCTGTCTGCGCGGCAGGACATTGCAGCCCTACGGGAATAACAAGATGACTGGCAAGCTAGCCGATATTATTGCAGCGGACACTGTCTACGACGCCGGGAAAGGCACGGTGTCCCGGGAGATATTCTCCAGTGAGGCCGTATATCGCCTGGAGCAGGAGAAAATCTTTGCGCGTGCGTGGCATTTCATCTGTCATGAATCCCAGCTGCGTGAGGCGGGTGACTTCTTTACTACCTACATGGGCGAGCATCACGTGATTGCCGTCCGCGACGAGGCAGGCGAGATCAATGTGATGCTCAACACCTGCCCCCACCGGGGCAACAGCCTTTGCCGCGCGGAGCAGGGCAAGGTGCGCCGCTTCGTCTGCACTTACCATGGCTGGAACTTCGCGCTGGACGGTGCACTTAAAGGCGTTCCCGGGATCAACGAATTTTACGGCTCCTGCCTGGACAAGGAGGAGTGGGGGATGACCCGGGTACCGCGCGTGGCTTCCTACAAGGGTTTCCATTTTGCCTGCTTCGATGAGGAGGCGCCGGAGCTGCCTGAATTCCTTGGCTGGGTTGGCCGCCTTGGCTTCGACTTCATGACCTCCCGAGGTGAAATCGAGCTGGTGGACGGTATCCAGAAAAACCGCCTGCAGTGCAACTGGAAGCTTGCCGTCGACAATGTCTTTGACTGGTACCATCCCAAGTTCAGCCACGGCTCGGCACTGAAAGTGAATTTCATCGAGGAGTCCCTGCTCTCGCTGCAGCAGCAGATGGTGATGCTGGGGGACTACGGACACGCGATTTCGGGCCCGATGTTCAGCGATGAGGATCTGGCCGCCTTCCGCGCCCATTTCGGCGGTGAGGACGGCGCCGTTCCGCAGACCTTTGAAGAGTACTACGTGGCCTTTCGCGGCAAGGAGGAAAGCCGCGAGAAACTCGGCCCCGTGGGCATTCACGCCGCTGGCCACCCCAACATCTTCCCCAACCTGTGGATAGCGACCGGCGGCACACAGATCTGCCTGCGCATCCCCAGGGGGCCTCTGGAAACGGAGCTCTGGTGGTTTACCTTTGTGCAGAAGGACATTCCCGCCGAAACGCGGCGCAATGTGATCAATTTCGCCACTCACATGTTCGGCCCCGCGGGGCTTCTGGAGCAGGACGATGGCGAGAACTGGAGCCACTCCACCCGCGGTACGCAGCCCGACTACGCCCGCCGCTTCCCCCTGAATTTTGCCATGGGGATGGGGCTCGACAAGCCCTTCATGCGAGAGGGAGGGCAGGCCGGACTGCCGACGGTCGTCAATGAAGAAGGGCAGCGCTGGCTCTACCAGTCCTGGCAGCACTGGATGGAAGCAGAGACTTGGGACGAACTGCAACAGAAGACTGTGCCCGGTGCGCAGTGGAGGGCTGCAGAGTGAATTATCACGGTTTGGGTTTGACGCTCGCGGAGGCCATGCAGCTCCAGTTCGAGATCGAGGCATTTCTCAACCATGAGGCGCATTTGCTCGACTCCCGGCGTTACGAAGAGTGGCTCGAACTTGCCAGCGACGACATTCATTACTGGATGCCGATTCGCCGCACCACGCTGTCCGATGATCTCGACAACGAGTTCACGCGCCCGGGGGACATGTCCTATTTCGACGACGACAAAGAATACCTGAGCATGCGTATCAGCCGCCTGCTGGTGGGCAAGGCCTGGGCGGAGGACCCTCCTTCGCGCACCCGCCACATGATCTCGAATGTCCGTGTCGTCGGCGTCGAGGGTCGCGACATCACCGTGGAGCTCAACTTTCATCTCTACCGCACGCGGCTGGAGAGCGAGGAGGACAGCTGGATCGGCCGCCGTCGCGATGTGCTGAGGCGGGAGGGCGATGGCTTCCTGCTGGCCAGGCGACACATTTATCTCGACCAGACCACGATACTTTCGCAAAACCTCAGCACGATCTTCTGAGGGGACGCGGCCCGGGCGTTGTCCTGGACTCATAACAAGGAGATGAGCGATGCCAGATTGCATGACGGGCCAGTCTGTCCTGATTACCGGCGGGGCGTCCGGCCTCGGTCTCGCAGTGGCGAGGCGCATGCGCGCGGAGGGCGCGCAGGTAGCCATATTCGACCGTTCGGCAGAAGCGCTGGACGCCGCCCGGGAAAGCCTGGGGGACGGCGTAGTGACGGTGCGGGGTGATGTCACCCGCCACGCCGACTGTGGCGAAGCCGTGGCCGCGGCGATCGAGTGCTTCGGCAAGCTCGACTGCGTCATATCCAATGCCGGTATCTGGGACTACAACCGCGCCCTGGTGGAGTTCGCTCCCGGGGACGTCCAGGGCGCGTTTCAGGAACTGTTCGAGGTGAATGTTCTGGGCGCTGTCAATATCGCCCGCGCCGCGTTGCCGGCACTGGTGGAGAGCCGCGGCAGCGTGATCGTGACGCTGTCCAACGCCGCTTTCTACGCCGGGGGCGGCGGGGTCCTGTACACCGCCACCAAACACGCGCTTGTCGGTGTGATCCGGCAGCTCGCCTACGAATTCGCGCCCTGGGTCCGGGTCAACGGTGTCTCCCCGGGCGCTATCGCGACGACCTTGAAGGGGCCCGCGGCAATGGGCCTTGAAAACGCCGATTTCCCCGTGGCGGCGTTTGCGGAAATGGCGCGGCAAATCCTGCCCATCGCGGAACTCCCGCGACCCGAAGATTATGCGGGGAGCTATGTCTTCCTCGCCTCAAGGGCGGACAACATGCCCGTGACCGGGACGGTGGTTCACGCCGACGGAGGTTTCTCCGCCGCGGGCGTCGCACAACCCCGGGGAGGCGATGACCTGCCCCGACAGCTGGCACAACAAGGAAATGGATAATGGGCGTACGAGCACTTGGTTACATTGGTATCGAATCAGACAGGGCGGAAGACTGGGACCGTTTCTGCCAGCAGATTCTCGGCCTGATGCCGGCGGGCGCTGGCGACGGGCAACAGCGCTATCGTGTGGATGGCCAGGCCTGGCGTATCGCCATTGAGCCCGGTGCCAGCGAGGACCTCGCGTATGCGGGTTTCGAGCTGGCGGACCGCGAGAGCCTGGAGGCCCTGGGCGAGGCGTTGGAAGCGGCCGGGCACGCGCCCCGGTGGGATGCGGAGCTTGCGGCTGGGCGGGGAGTACGATCCCTTTTCCACTGTTGCGATCCCGACGGCCTGCGCCTGGAATTCTACGTTTCCGCAATGGATGCCTCCCACCAGCCATTCGTATCACCCGCGGGGGTGAAGGGCTTTGTCACAGGTCCGGAGGGGCTGGGGC
>JAABSN010000296.1 GCA_011390385.1 Thioalkalivibrio nitratireducens
GCAGGCCCAGCAGCGCCAGACCGAAATGCCGGACCCGGCAACAGACCGGGCCAGCTGCACCGATATCGACTGGCATCGCAACTTGGTGGAAGACTATCCCTGGGTCGGTGACGCCTGTCACGAGACCGTTATGGTCAATGGTCAGAAATGGGCCCGTTTCGAGGCCGAATTCCAGGAACTGACGCGCGATGGCACCGTCATCTCGAACTTCAGGGACGAGAACGGCCGTTCCCTGGGCCGCGTCAACCTGGAGCCGGACTCCGACCAGCGCGTGCTGCTGGACGGTCGTCCCACGCGCTTTTCCGATCTGCGCCGCGGTCAGGTACTGAATTTCTATGCGCCGGAAGGCGTCTATGCCCTGACCACCGAGCCCGGTGCGCCAGCCGACCAGCAGGTCCAATTCGCTGAGCCCCGGGGCGAACCACGCCAGCCCAGCCAGTCTGACCGGCAGCTGGCCCGGGCGGAACGGACCACGGGCGATCGAAGGGAGCGCTTGCCGGCGACCGCTGGCCCGCTGCCGATGATTGCACTGGCCGGAATGTTTTCGCTGCTGGGCGGAATCACGCTCACCACCCGTCGCCGTCTTGCCGGCAAGAACAGCTGACATTCGGATTCCGCAACTGGCTTTTGACCCAGGAGAGGATTCGTGTCTGATGACAAGTCCGGTCACGATGAGGTTCGCCTTCCCCGTATCCATTCCGAGAGGCTGGATCGATGGGAAGGCGAAGGCGGCAGTTTGTGCCGCTTGATCGTCCCAGACGGGCCGGACGGTCATCCACGGGATCCGTATTCCAGGCCGGATCAGATCTTCCTCGACGCGCTGCCAGTGGGCGTTCTGATCACCGATCTCGATGGTAGAGTCAGCTACGCCAATCCTGCCTGCCACGAACTTTATGCGGCTTCGGCATCGGAACTGCTTGGCACCCACTGGCTCCAGACCATCGATGCACGAGACCGTGCAGCAATCCCCACCGACTGGCAGGAACGCTGTCAACAGCACCGTTCGCTTACCTTCGAAGTGCGCGTGATCACCGGCGCCGGGCGACGAATCTGGACGCGGCACAGGATCGCCAGCCTGAATTCGACCCGGACAGCGGCCGGCCGCATCCACACGATCGAGAACATCAGCGCGATCAAGGCCACGGAGCAGGCCGTCAAATCGATCAAGGCGAAGTTCTCCCGGGAGCGGGAACGCGCCCGTGTCACACTTGAGAGCATCGGCGACGCAGTCATCAGCACAGACGCCGACGGGCGGGTGACTTACCTGAACGCGGTCGCGGAAAATCTTACCGGCTGGTCTCGAGAACAAGCCTCCGGCCAGGCATTCAGCCGCGTTTTCAGAGTGGTCGATTCCGACACTGGCAAAGTCACTCGAAATCCAGCCGAACAAGCGATGGAAAGCCTCCAGATCGTCGAGATGCCGGCGAACTGTCTGCTCAAGCGGCTTGACGGGAGCGAACTGGCCATCGAGGATTCTGCTGCCCCGATCATGGACGCACAGGGACGACTGACGGGTGCCGTCGTGGTCTTTCGTGACCGGAAAATGTCGCGCGAGAGCACCGATCGCATGGCTCACATGGCGCGCCACGATGCCCTGACCGGTTTACCCAACCGCATCGCCTTCGCCGAACACTTCGATCACGCCATCAAGCTGGCCCGACGTCACCACAAACAGGTCGGTTTGCTTTTCATCGATCTCGATCGTTTCAAGCAGGTCAACGACAGCCTGGGGCACGAGGCCGGCGATCATCTACTGAAAAGACTATCCGAAAGGCTGGTTTCGTGCATCCGCGCAACCGACATAGTCTGCCGTCACGGCGGCGACGAATTCGTCGTACTCCTGGGCGAAGTGGAGCGCGCCGAGGATGCCGGCAGCGTCGCCCGAAAAATCCTTTCAGCGGCGGCACAACCGATTCGTGTCGAGAATCACCCGGTCAAGCTCAGGTTGAGCATCGGGATCAGCCTCTACCCCGAACACGGATCGAATCTGGAGACATTGCTGACCAGGGCAGACGCTGCGATGTACCACGCCAAGAACAGCAGCGCAGCGGGTTACCGCCTGTTTCGCGCCGGCATGAAACAGTCGAGGCCGGGATTACCCACGGCAATCGGCCTCAATGTGGTCCAGCGAACCGACGACTGGGCCTTCTCAGAAGAATAATGCCTACTAGACATGAGCCGTCTCGGCTCGGTCCTCCGCCCCTTCTGATCACCATATGGACATCCGATCATGAAAATTCCCGGTAAGAGCCTGGCTTTGCTGGCAACGGCCTTGATGCTCGCCGCCCTTGTGGGCTGTGCCGGCAGCGACACACGTTCGTCAACCGGTGAGTACGTTGACGATGTCGCGATCACGACCCGGGTCAAGGCGGCCATTCTCAACGACCCCGGCCTGCGCTCCTCCGAGATCAGCGTGGAGACCTTCAGAAACGTCGTGCAGTTGAGCGGCTTTGTCAGTTCGCAGGCAGAGATCAATGCCGCCGTCGAACTCACCAGAACCGTCGCCGGAGTCCAGTCGGTGAGAAATGACATGCGGCTGCGCTGAGAAGTCGACTGTAAAAACATGAAAAACGTCAAGCCGCCACTGGCCAGAGCAAACGTAGCCTACTTTGTCACCGCACATCTGCTTGCCCTGGTAGCGGCACCGATTTGGGGGATGACGGTCGGCTTCAGCGGCTGGGCGTGGCTGACCGCCGGCCTGATCTGGCTGTTCAGCGGGCTTTCGATTACGGCCGGTTATCACCGGCTGTGGTCGCACCGCAGCTACCAGGCGACTTGGCCGCTCAAGCTTTTCTTTGTCATCTTCGGCACCTTTTCTTTACAGAACTCGGTGCTGGTCTGGTGCGCCCGGCATCGCCTCCATCACCGCCATGTCGACGACGTCGATCGCGATCCGCACTCGATCCGAACCAGTTTTTGGCATGCCCATATCGGTTGGATGCTGCGTCACTGGCCGTCTAGCGCAGTCGACTTCAGTCAAGTCCGTGATCTGGAGCGCGATCCCTTGCTGCGCTGGCAGCATCGAAATTACTGGCTGCTGACCTGGTCGCTCAACCTGGGTGTGCCGGCTTTCATCGGCCTGCTGGTCGGCGAAGTCATTGGCATGGTGCTGTTGGCCGGTGCCGTCCGCCTGGTGTTCAGCCAGCACTGTACCTTCTTCATCAACTCATTGGCTCACACCTGGGGCAAACGCCGTTACAGCGACGACAGCACCGCACGCGACAACGGCTGGCTGGCGCTGGTGACCTGGGGCGAGGGTTACCACAACTTCCATCATTCCTTCCAGGCCGACTACCGCAACGGCGCGCGCTGGTGGCATTTCGATCCCGGCAAGTGGTTGATCTCGACCTGCTCGGCCCTCGGACTGGCAGGCAGCCTCAAACGGACCCCCCGATTCAAGATCCGACGCGCCCGGGTGCAGATGCAGTTCAAGGAACTGGAAAGCAAACTGGCCTCGGTTGACGCCACCGATACCTGGGGCGAAGCCATCGAGCGCGAGTACCAGGCGTTCAGGGAAATCATCAGCCAGTGGCAGGCTGTCCAAAGCGAGCGTGTCCAGGCGGGCAGTAGTGCACTGAGAGACCGCTGGCATCACCACGCTTTCCGACACCGCGTCCGGCGACTCGACCAGGACTTGAAGTCCCTGGCTCGCCGTCTCGCCCGACTCCAGCAGGACTGGCACGCGGGCGGCCAGGGCACCATGTAAGTCGATCCTCGAGATTGCGCCTTGCAGCTGATCATCGCGCCCCCGTAGTCTGGCCCGCTAGCGACGGTCTTGCCGACTTTTATCGGTTTACCGGCGACTTAAATAGCCGCTCTCCTGGACAGTCTGGAGCGGGGCCAGTTTCGGTGGGATAGAATGGCCGGGAGATGTTTTTTAATGGAGGCTTGGCCATGACAACCACCAAACCGACCCTGCCTGAGCATTTGCGCGC
>JAABSN010000297.1 GCA_011390385.1 Thioalkalivibrio nitratireducens
GATATTCCGGAAATCTGCCGCCTGTTCTCGAATGTCTTCGGCACGACCATGACCCCCGAGATCTGGCGCTGGAAATACCACGGCCTTCCCGGGAGTGATGCGATCCATGCGGTGGGTTGTGACTCAAACGGCACGATACGTGCACACATGGGCGCGCAGGTATATCCATCGAACATGGTGCGGGGGGCGCCGATGCATTGGCTGCATGGGTGTGACGCAATGGTTGCGCCCGGCGCACGCGGTTCCCCGAGTTCAGGAGGCGCATTCGGCGGTGTCGTCCGCGCACTCCAGAGCCAGATCGACGCACGGTACCCGGGTGGCGTGTGCTATGGGTTTCCGGGCGAGAGGCCTTTTCGCCTGGGTGAGCGGCTGGGTTTCTACGTGCCTCAGCATCGCATTGAGCTGGCTATGCTGGAGCTCGATCCAGGGTCAAGGACCCGGCCCGGATGGCGGCGGCTCGGGCGTGTGGATTGCGTCGCGGCTCTGGCGGCGTTGGACACGCCGGAAAGCGGTCCAGGCATCCTGCGCACGGACAATTATCTGAAATGGCGTTTCGATCAGCACCCCACGCGCTCCTACATGGGGTGGGTTTGGCGTTTGGGATGGCGCCGCAGAGCGGGGTTGGTGGTCGAGGAGCAACAGGATTCCTGGAATGTCGTGGAAGTCATTGGGTCCAGGGCTTTGCCGACCGGGATCATTGGCCAGCTGGCGCAGGCCGCACAAAAGGCGGGCAGGGCCTTGCTGCGGTGGGATTCCGCGTGGACGGCGGTGAGCACGCCTGGTGTCAGAACACAACCCACCGGGATCGTTGCCGTATGGATTCGAACCCCAGCGGACGCAGGGGTTGCTCCCCCGCTCGTTTTCCAGCCGGCGGATACCGATGTCTTCTGAAGTTCCGTACCGACGCACATGAATCCATTTCGTGGCCGTTTCCAATGCGGGTACGAGGACGCTGGCACGGGTGCCGATCGGGCAAGTGCCGCGGCATCGGGGTTGGTGTTGCCGGAATTCTCGATCGCGGCGCACCCTCTGGAAGCCTGGATCCCGGGCACGATATGAGAGGAGGGGCTGATGGTGGTGAAGCTCCCGAAGTCTCCGGCACCCTGCTGGTCGTGCACCTGGCCAATGCCTTTGGTGGCGCGGAACGGACGACACTGAACATTCTGAACGGGTTGACCCGGCAAGGCTTCGCGAGGGTCGTCGTGCTGGCACCCGAGCCGATGCATGTGTACTGGGAGCCGGCCGCGGACGAAGTCGTCGATGCCTCCCCGCTGGGGCTCGCGGGGTGGTTCGTTTCCCCTCGACGCCTGCGCACGGATGCGCAGACACTCGCCCAGGCAATCGCTGCGATCCGCCCGGATGTGATTCTGGGCATGATGCATTACATGGCAGTCGTGGCCGAGCGGGCGGTCCGGCGACTGGGTACCGAAACACGCGTGGTCGGCAGTTTTCGTGGTCCGGTGTTCGAACATCTGCGCGCCTATGAACCAAGCCGGCTCCGGCGCCTTTGGATCGGCTGGCAGTTGCGGCGGAGTGGAAAACGCCTGTTTGCCATCACCGTGCCGGGACCGGGGACGCGGACCGAACTGCTACGCCATCGCGTGGGGACACTGGAGCGTCTGCAGGTGATTCCGAACGGTATCGATCCGGCGGATTTCTCCGAAAGGGCGCAGGAAGAATTGAATCTCCCCGATGGCGTCAGCGCGGGACGCTTTGTCCTGGCTCTCGGACGCCTGTCGGTGGAGAAGAACATGGGCGAGCTTCTTGCCGGTTATCTGGCCAGCGGTGTCGACTGGCCGCTTGTCATCGTCGGCGATGGTCCCGAACTGGATGCCTTGCGGAGCCAGACATGGCAATCCGGGGCGGGCGCCCGGGTCCACTTTGTCGGGTCAACCCGGACACCGGAGCGTTGGATGTGGCGAGCCGGTGTATTCGTGCATGCTTGCCGCTACGAGGGCTTCGGGTACACACTGCTCGAGGCTCTCGCCTTGGGTGTTCCTGTCATTGCAACCGACTGCCCGTTCGGGCCGCGCGAGGTTCTCGGCGAAGCGGGAATTCTTGTCCCTCCCGGGGATGTAGGTGCTCTGGCTGCCGCGATGGCACGGGTCGTCGGCTCGGAGCGACTCAGGGGTGAGCTGAAAACCCTCGGACGGGCCCGTGCCGAATCGTTTCCCTTGGCTGCGAGCCAACAAGGGCATCGTCGCCTGTTGCTTGCAGCTTTGAACTTCGGGCCTTCGGTAAACCCCATGCCTGCAAAAGGGGGAGGGGACAATGCGCACTGAAGCCGACTATCTGCCATTTGTTGCGGGCGCACTCCCGGAAGGTCCCTGGCTGGTTCTTGCCCCGCATCCGGATGACGAGACATTCGGGATGGGGGGGGCGATCGCGCTTTCGCGTCAGCGCGGCCAGCCGGTCGATGTCATTGTGCTCACCGATGGAGCGTTGGGGGGGGGCACCGACGATCTGGCGCTCGTTCGTGAAGCCGAGGCTCGCGACGCCGTGTCCTGCCTTGGTGGAGCGGACCTGACGTTCTGGCGCTTGCCGGACCGCTCGCTGCGCCCATCCAGAATCCTGGTGGAACGCCTTGCCGATACGATCCGCTCGGGCCTGTACGCTGCTGTTTTCTTTCCCATGCCAGGGGAACCGCATCCCGATCATCGCGCGACCGCCGTACTGGCCTGGGAGGCTCTCCGACTGGCCGGCTTTCCTGCAAAACCATGGAGCTATGAGATCAGTGTGCAGGGTTTGGTGACGACCCTCGTCGACATCACCGAGGTGGTTCCCGCCAAGACGGCTGCGATCAGGGCGTATGCGAGCCAGCAGGGCGAGAACGCCTATCTGGACCGCGTTCTTGGTCTGAATGCAGCGCGTGCCTGGTCATTGCCACTCGACGTTTCCCATGCGGAGGGGTTCTTCGAGTGGCCACCCGAAGCGCGGCCAATGACCGACCTGTGGGCAGCACAGCTATTGCCGCGGACTTCCCCCGAAGCATTGGACGAAACGCTGCCGACAGTGTCGGTATTGATCCGCACGCGCGATCGTCCCCGGATGCTTCAGGAGGCGATTCGCTCGGTTGCGACGCAGACCTATCCCCATATCGAGCTCGTTGTCGTGAACGACGGCGGCAACGACGTGGCTGATCTGGTAACCCAGACGGCCACCGGCGCGATCATGGTGCATCGGTACCACCGGTTCGCGGCCAGCCAGGGTAGGGCGACGGCTGGAAACCAGGCGCTGGCAATGGCAACCGGCGAGTTCCTCGTGTTTCTCGACGATGATGACTGGTTCGCTCCTGATCACGTCTCGGGATTGCTGGATGCACTGTTGCGAAAACCGGAGGCGATTGCCGCTTATTCCAGCGTATTGGCTGTCCGATTCGAAAACGATTCCTGGAACGTTGTTGAGAAGTTCGGCACGAGCATGGACCGTGCGCGGCTTGCCTACGAGAATTTCATTCCCATTCATGCCGTGGTTTTCCGTCGTGAAGTCTTGACGCGCGGATGTTACTTGCCGCCGCTGGATGCCTACGAGGATTGGGCTTTCTGGCTTCAGGTTGGCAATCAGGGGCCGATGTTCCACGTTGATCAGACAACGGCCTATTATCGGATTGCCGAGGGAAGCGGGTTTGCACTGCAGTCCGCGGCGGAGGATCACCTGTCCCGCCGCCTTCTACCCTTTCTGCGCTGGGCCCACTGGCAATGGGCCGATGATCAATTGCTGACTGTGGCCGTACGGGCATGCGAAACGGAGAAGCAGGCGGTTGAGATTGACGCGTTACGGGTGCTGCAGACCGAAGAGCGCGAAGACCTCGCCCGCCTCAATGCCGAACTCGAGTCGGTTCGGGGCCGATTGCAGGAGGCGCAACAGGCGGGCGCCGCGGTCCGCGCCGAACTGGACCAAATCAGGATCCG
>JAABSN010000003.1 GCA_011390385.1 Thioalkalivibrio nitratireducens
ATGACGCTGATCGTCGATCTGGACTTCGATAACCTGAAGGAGTTGCGGAACCACGGTTCGGTACGCAACATGCGCGACCGTCGGCGCGACCTCTACGAGGTGGTCTGGAAGGGGGGGAGCTGAGGGAGGTCGTGGCGTGGGCCGCGCTCGAAGCGGGGTGGGGTGCCGCGCGTCGGGACCGTCGGCGGCCACGGATGGCCGCCGTCGAGCGCTCATGGACGACTTGAGCGTGTCCCGCCGGGGCCCACCACCCTGCGGCGTGGTTATAACCCCAGGGCTCATTGCCACCACGAACAGTACAATGAACAATCGACGAGTATCGGAAAAGGATTGAAAGAATGAGTGCCAAGATTTCCCGCGTCGTGCTGGCCTACTCCGGCGGGTTGGATACGTCCGTGATCCTGAAGTGGCTGCAGGACAAGTATGGCTGCGAGGTGATCACCTTCACCGCCGACCTGGGTCAGGGCGAGGAGGTCGAGCCGGCCCGGGCCAAGGCCGAGGCGATGGGGGTGCAGCAGATCTACATCGAGGACCTGCGCGAGGAATTCGTGCGCGATTACGTGTTCCCGATGTTCCGCGCCAACACGCTGTACGAAGGCGAATATCTGCTGGGCACATCCATTGCGCGGCCGCTGATTGCACGTCGATTGGTGGAGATCGCGAACGAAACCGGGGCCGACGCCATTGCGCACGGTGCGACCGGAAAGGGCAACGATCAGGTTCGGTTCGAGTTGGGCGCCTATGCGCTGAAGCCCGGAATCCAGGTCATCGCGCCCTGGCGGGAGTGGGATCTGACGTCGCGCGAGCGTCTGATGGCCTACGCCGAGCAGCATGGCATCCCGGTGGACTTCGCCAAGCAGGGCAAGAAGTCGCCGTATTCCATGGATGCCAACCTGCTGCACATCTCCTACGAGGGAGGGCCGCTGGAAGACCCCTGGACCGAAGCCGAGGAGGACATGTGGCGCTGGACGGTCTCCCCCGAGCAGGCGCCCGACGAGTCAACCGTGGTGGAGATCGGGTTTGAACGCGGCGACCCGGTCAGCCTGAACGGCATGCCGCTGAGCCCGGGGCAACTGCTGGCCGAGTTGAACCGAATCGGCGGGGAGAACGGCATCGGACGCCTGGATCTGGTCGAAAACCGCTATGTCGGCATGAAGTCGCGGGGCTGCTACGAAACTCCCGGCGGCACGATTCTTCTCAAGGCCCGTCGGGCGCTGGAGTCGCTGACGCTGGACCGCGAGGTCGCACATCTGAAGGATGAGCTCATGCCGCGCTATGCCAGCCTGATCTACAACGGCTACTGGTGGAGTCCGGAGCGGCGCATGCTGCAGGCAGCGATCGACGAGACCCAGTCGGTGGTCAACGGTTCGGTGCGTCTGCGCCTTTACAAGGGCAATGTCATCGTATCCGGGCGGCGGTCGGAATCCGACAGCCTGTTCGACGATGCGATCGCGACCTTCGAGGAGGACGCCGGTGCCTTCGACCAGAAGGATGCCGCGGGCTTCATCAAGCTCAATGCGTTGCGGCTGCGGATCGCGGCGAGCCGCAACCGGTCACAGGGTTGAGCGCAGCGTTTTTCTGGCTTCGCCGAGCCTCCGCGAATATCGGGATTCGCGTTGGTCCGCAAACGTCGGGGCCTGATCCTGCTTCAGGATTTTCGCGCTGATTGGCCACGGATGGAAACGGATGAACGCGGATGAGGATTGCGGCTGGAGGGGAAGGATGGCATCGGAAACCATGGCCGATCGGTGTCTATCCGTGGTCAAGATTCATGATGAGTCGGGCCATCAGAACGAACGACCATGTCCCGACCGACCGAATGTCTCGCGGAGTGGTCGAAATGGATGATATACGTCGCCGGGAAGTGCGCTGGCCGTAGTGGAGAGCGATACCCCATGGTTTTTCACCGCAGGGATGCATTGCGGAAGCGCGGGCTCCGCAAGTGCCGAACGGCCGCTCGGCAACACCCGTTCGGCGTGTCTGCAATTTGATCCGATCAGTCCAGGAACCGAGGTCTGTACCATGACACTTTCGCACGCTTCCCTGTCCCGTGCCTTCGTGGCACTGCTCATCGCAGGCCTGGCGGGGTGCGCAAGCGTTCCGTCGGAAGACCGGGATCCGTCCGATCCCTTCGAGGGCTACAACCGCGCGGTTTTCGCCTTCAACGATGGACTCGACCGGGCCATACTGAAGCCAACCGCCGAGGTTTACTCGGAACTTCCGCAGCCGGTGCGTACCGGGGTTGGCAATTTCTTTTCCAATCTCGACGACGTCAGGGTGGCGTTCAACAATGTATTACAAGGCAAGTTCCATCATGCCGCGTCCGACACCTCACGGGTTCTCTTCAACAGCAGTTTCGGTCTGCTGGGCCTGATCGATGTCGCCAGCCCGATGGGGCTGGCGAAGAACAATGAGGATTTCGGGCAAACCCTTGGCTGGTGGGGCTTGCCCTCGGGCCCTTATCTGCAGATCCCTTTCCTGGGTCCCAGTACGGTGCGCGATGCTCCTGCGCGCGTCGTCGATGCTTACACACACCCCCGGAACTACTCTTTTCGAGGTGGGCGGCATCTGCGCAAGCACTGGGAGGCTCTGTTCATTCTGGATCTGATCGACACTCGCGCAGGTCTGCTGTCGACTGAAGCAGCGCTGGCGACGATGTCCGAAGACCGATACGCTGTCCTGCGGGACGTCTGGTTGCAGCGGCGGGAGTTTCTGGTTCGCGACGGTGAGCCAGTGAATGATGAACGCTGGCTGGATGAGTTGGATGAACTCGACGAGCTGGAAGCGCTCGAGGCCATGGAACAGGGGGAGAGTGGGCTGTGAGCCTGAATACTGTCGCTCCGATGCTCGAGATCCTGCGGCTGCGGCGTGGCCCGCAGGATCTCCCCGCGGATCCGGGAATTCTGACCTTCTGGATCGGCGTGTCCGTGGTCACCGGAGTGTTCGTCGCGGCTCCCATGCATGGCGTTGCAACCAGTATCTTCCTGAGTGCGCTGGACCTCGCGGTGCTCTATCTGTTCGTACTGATGCTGCTGGGGTTGAAGGGCCTGACCGCTCGCTGGCTGCAGACCTACGTTGCCCTGGTTGGCACCAGCGCTCTCCTGGGGTTGGTGATGGCGTTGCTGCTTTGGGCGTTTCCCCCGGACCTTGCACAGGAGCAGGTTTCGGCGCCATCCATCATTGCCTATCTCGGCCTTCTGGTATGGCTCCTGCTGGTGTTCGGCCATGTGCTGCAGAATGCGCTGGATCTCGCCGGACGCATGGCCGGTGTCGCCATCGCGCTGGGGTTCCTGATCCTGTCCAGCGTCGTAACCCAGTTGGCACTCGGGTTGACGTCTGCATGACGCGTCCGATCCACGTGCTCGGGATCGGTGGGACGTTCATGGGCGGGCTGGCACAGCTTGCGGCCGCATCGGGGGTGCGCGTGTCCGGTGCCGACGAGGGTCTGTATCCGCCGATGGACGGGCAATTGCGGCAGGCGGGTATTCCCTTTCACGAGGGGTATCGCCCGGCGGATCTTCCCGACGATGCGGTGATCGTGGTTGGCAACGTGATGCGGCGAGGCTTGCGGGTGATCGAAGCCATGCTTGATCGTGGGGCTGCGTACGTTTCGGGCCCGCAATGGCTGGCCGAACATATCCTGCAGGACCGCTGGGTGCTGGCGGTGGCGGGGACGCATGGCAAGACCACCACCGCCAGCATGCTCGCTTTTCTGCTCGACGCCGCGGGACTGGATCCGGGTTTTCTGATCGGCGGGGTGCCGCGGGATTTCGAGGTCAGCGCACGTCTTGGCAGTGGCCCGTTCTTCGTGATCGAGGCCGACGAGTACGATTGTGCATTCTTCGACAAGCGCGCCAAGTTCGTACACTATCGTCCAAGAACGCTTGTACTGAACAATCTCGAATACGACCACGCCGACATCTACCCGGATATCGCATCGATCGAGCGGCAGTTTCATCATTTGGTGCGCACGGTGCCAGGGCAGGGCCAGATCCTCGTCAATGCCGGCAGTTCAGCGTTGCAGCGGGTACTGGCGCAGGGCTGCTGGACACCGGTGCAGCATTTTGCCGTAGCCGGACCCGCGGAGTTGACCGCCAGGGCTCTGGATGCCGATGCCTCCCGCTTCGAAATCCGGGTCGATGGGGAACCGGTGGGGATTGTCGAATGGGCACTGACCGGCGAACATAATATGGCCAACGCCATTGCGGCATTGGGTGCTGCCAGGCATGCGGGTGTGCCGCTGACGCAGGGTATCCCGGCGCTTGCAACCTTTGGCGGAGTGCGCAGACGTCAGGAATTGCGCGGAGTGATCAATGGCGTGCGAGTGATTGACGACTTTGCGCATCATCCGACCGCCATTCGCGCAACGCTGTGCGGGTTACGCGCTGCAATGCCTGGTGACAGCCGTCTGCTGGTCCTGCTGGAACTGCGCTCCAACACCATGCGCATGGGTGTGCATGCCGAGACGCTGGGTGGGGCGCTGGACCATGCCGACCGGGTTTTTCTGTTCCGCCCCGACACGCTTGGATGGTCGCCGGACGCACTTTCGCGAACACTGGGGAGCCGGCTGCACATGGCTGGCGAGATCGACGAACTTGCGCTGGCGACCGCTGAAAACGCACGTTCTGGCGACTGGGTTGTGATCATGAGCAACGGTGGATTCGGTGGTATCCACGATAGGCTATTGGCTCGGCTCAGAGAGCGATGGCATGAAGCACCCTGACATCGCACTGGCGCTGACCGGAGCTTCGGGAGTCCAGTATGGTATCCGTCTCCTTGAATGCCTGGTGTCAGCGAAAGTACCGATCCATCTGATGCTTTCCCGTCCGGCACAGGTCGTGCTCGGGCTCGAGACCGATCTGGCGGTTCCGGGCCGTCCGGCGGAGATTGGTCGTTTTTTCAGTGATCGCTTCCGTGCCGGGCCAGGCCAGATTTCCTGTTATGGTCCCGAGCAGTGGACCGCCCCGGTGGCGAGCGGATCAGCCGTGCCGCGTGCCATGGTCGTATGTCCGTGTTCCACCGCTACGTTGTCGGCGGTCGCAACCGGGGCTTCGCGTAGCCTGATCGAACGGGCTGCCGATGTGGTTCTCAAGGAACGGCGACAACTCGTTCTGGTCGTACGTGAAACACCTTTCTCCGAGGTGCATCTGGAAAACATGTTGCGCCTGGCGCGAATGGGGGCCGTGATCATGCCGGCCAATCCGGCCTTTTATCACCGCCCGCGGACGCTCGATGACATGATCGATTTCATGGTTGCCCGCATCCTCGACCATCTCGGACTCGAGCAGGAACTGGTGCCGAGGTGGGGTGGTTCACCCCCGGATATGGGTAGCGAGAACGGATGAATCCCATCGCGCTGTTTCCACTGAATACCGTGTTGTTTCCCGATGGGCTGCTGCCGTTGCGAATCTTCGAAACGCGTTATATCGACATGATCCGCGAATGTCTGCGTGGCGGGGGTGGCGGTTTCGTCGTGCTCTCGATTCGCGAGGGTATTGAAACATCGGCCGATGTGCGCTTCTCGATGCTGGGAACACGCGCGGAAGTGATCGACTGGGAGCAGCGGCCGGATGGGCTCCTGGGAATCCTGGCCTGCGGGCGCGAAAGGGTCAGGGTGGTCGACCACGAACGCCGGCCGGATGGCCTGCTGGTCGGCCGGGTGGAGGCGGTCGACGAATGGCCTTCTCTGGAGCTGCCCCTCGAATATGCGTCTTTGGCTGGTCTGCTGGAAAGGCTTCTGGATCAGTTGGGCGCCCCCTGGTCGCATCTGGAGCGGAAGATTGGCGATTCCGCATGGGTGGCAGGTCGATTGACAGAACTCTTGCCGCTGGATCTGGATATCAAGCAGAAACTGCTGGAGGAGGATGACCCGCTGGAGCGGCTGCGACGCCTGCGCGCGGCCATGCTGGTCGCGCATGATCCCTGACAGGGGCTTTCGGTGCTGGTATCGTCCGCAGAATACTCAACAGGAGCTGTCCATGGCCGTTCAGGAATTGACCCAGGAAACCTTTGAACCCACAGTGACCGGAAACGACATCGTCATCGTCGATTTCTGGGCGCCCTGGTGCGCCCCATGCCGCGCCTTTGCGCCAACCTTCGAGGCCGAGTCGGACAAGCACGACGATGTCGTGTTCGCCAAGGTCAACACCGAGGATCAACAGGCGCTTGCCGCGGCTTTCCAGATCCGTTCCATTCCGACCCTGATGATCTTCCGCGAGCAGGTCATCATCTTCTCGCAACCAGGGATGCTCAGCGCAGGTCAGTTGCAGGACGTGATCGGCAAGGTCAAGTCCCTGGACATGGCGCAGGTGCACGAGGATATCCGCAAGCAGCAGGAGGGCGCGGGGGACACTGCCTGACCCGAAAATAATCCTGCCACGGCCGGTGCGCCCATGCTTGGTGTGATGACCCAAATGGGCGCGCTGATCGCGTGCGGGGTTGTATGGAGCCGGTTACGCCCCGGAGGATTGCAGGCCGGCGAGACCCGACGCGTCCTGACCACTCTGGTCTATTATCTGCTGTTGCCGGCACTGGTGCTGAAAGTGCTCTGGGCCGCCCCCCTCGGGCTGGTTTCCATACAAATCGCCGCAGTGGCCGGGATGACCGTCGTTGCGGCGCTGGCACTGACCGCGGTGTCGTGCCGGATCTGCAGACCGGACAGGGCTGCCACGGGTGCCATGATGCTGGCCGCCGCCTGGCCCAACGCGGTGTACCTCGGCCTCCCGATCCTCGATCGACTGTTCGGTGAGCCTGGGCGCGCAGTAGCGATTCAGTACGATCTTTTCGGGGCTCTGCCGCTTCTGCTGACCGTGGGGGTACTGATCGCGCGGTACTATGGTGACCGCGGTGACGACAAAGTGGGCGCGCTCCGCGGTCTGTTCGCCGTCCCCTCGATCTGGGCAGCAATGCTTGCGGTGAGTCTGAATCTTTCGGGGGTCTCGATTCCCCCATGGCTGGATGACTGGCTCGGTTTTCTCGGCTACGCGGTCACCCCGTTGATGCTGTTTTCCCTTGGCCTCGCCTTGGTGTTCGACCGCTTTCGTGTTCGCGATATGCCGGCTTTGGCAACGGTGACGCTGGTCCAGTTGCTGGTAGCCCCGCTGGTGGCCCTGGGCCTGGTATTGGGACTGGGGATGGAGGGTGTTCCTGCCCTGGGAACGGTGTTGGAGGCAGCCATGCCGGCCATGGTTCTCGGGCTCGTCTTCTGCGATCGGTTTGGTCTGGATACGGGACTTTACGCCGCAGCTGTCAGTCTGACCACGGCAATCTCGCTGGTCACACTGCCCCTCTGGTTCGCCTTTCTGCAGGGTCTGAGCCTTCTTTCCTGAGCAGGGTGCCCGTTATCGGCGCCCGTTATCGGCGTCTGTGGATCGTTGCCTGATCACGCGTCCTCGCCAAAGCGATCGGCGATCAGGCTGCCGAGCGCGTCCAGGGCGTCTTCCGCGTCGGCAGCGCCCTCGGTCCGTATCGTGACTTCGGTGCCCTGGGCTGCCGCCAGCATCATCACACCCATGATGCTTTTGCCGTTCACTTCGCGTCCCTTGCGCTCCACGAAGACGTCGGCCTTGTACTGGCTGGCAAGCCCCACGAACTTGGCGGCAGCGCGGGCATGCATCCCGAGACGATTAACGATGGGAACTACGCGCTGCGGCATCCGAGCATTCCTGGTCGCAGAGCAGGATTCCGTCGTGGCCCCCGCTGATGGCCTTGTTCACCAATTCCGTAAGCGGCAGATCCCGATAGTTCAGAACCCGGACCAGCATGGGCAGGTTGACCCCGGCAATGACCCGTCGCCGCGGATCGCGGGCCAGGCGACTGGCGACGTTGGCTGGGGTGGATCCGAACATGTCGGTGAGGATGAGTACACCCTCGCCCTTGTCCAGGACTCCAAGGCGGTTTCGGGCCCTGGATTCCACCCTGTCCGGATCGTCGCCTTGCGACATGGCCAGAGCCTCGCAGGCTTCGGGCAGTTCGCCAAGCATGCTCCGGGCAGTCTGCAGGAGGGTTTCACCAAGGTTCTGGTGTGTGATGAGCATCAAACCGACGGACATCGCTACTTACTCCGCGTCCATGGGGTGATTGTCAAGCTCCCGGTGCCGGGTGCTTACAGTGAAATTCTCGATGTTCTGCCAGGCCCTGGCCAGGCGATCGACGAGGTAGGCCGAGCGATGGCGGCCGCCGGTACAGCCGATCGCAACGGTCAGATAACTCCGGTGGTCCCTGGCAAAGTTCGGAAGCCATCGGCGCAAGTATGACTGTATGCTCTCGAACATCTCCGCAACTTCGCCGTGCGTCTCGAGGAAATCGACCACGGGCGAATCCAGGCCCGTGAGATCCCGCAACCCGGGCTCATAATGGGGGTTCGGCAGACAGCGTACGTCGAACACGAAATCAGCGTCCACCGGAGCACCGTATTTGAATCCGAACGATTGGAACAGCAGGGACAGTCTCTCTGCCCCCTCCGTCGCCACACGTGTACGGACTGTCCTCGCCAGGTCGTGCATCGCCAGGTCGCTGGTGTCGATGCTGAGGTCCGCATGGGCGGCGATGGCCCCGAGCCATTCACGCTCGATGGCAATGGCTTCGATCAGCGGCAGGCCATTGCGGGCCAGAGGATGCCGGCGTCGCGTGTGATGATATCGACGCAGCAGGGATGCGTCGGAGGATTGCAGGAAGATCACCTCGACGTCCACGGGCTGGCTCCGCAGGCCTGCCAGGGTTTTCGAGAAGCGCTGGAGAGATTCCCGGCCACTGCGCACATCGACACCCACGGCAACCCGGCCATCGTTGCGATGGTGGCCTGCGCGGAGTTCCTGAATCAGCCGATCGAGCAGGCCCAGTGGAAGATTGTCCACGCAGAAAAAGCCTTCGTCCTCCAGCGTGTGCAAGGCCACCGTCTTGCCGGAACCCGATAAGCCGCTGACCAGCAGAAGCCGCATCGTCAGACCTCCGCCCCATCTGTGGTTGCGAGGGCCGGGGAGTCGCCTTCACGCAGCTGGGTGCGCAGGCGTTCCCTCAGGTCATCACCGGCAGAGTAGCCCTGCAGCAACAGCAGGTGGGCTCGCACTGCAGCCTCGATCATCACCGCGATGTTGCGTCCGGGAGCGACCGGAAGGCTGACCACCGGGATCCGCAGGCCCAGGACTTCGCTGTCCGCCCTGCATCCGTTCATGCGGTCATCAGGCACCGGCGAGGCCACTTCGCGATCGCGAAGCTCGATGATCAGGCGCAGGTATTTACCGCGTTTGACGGCGGAGTCGCCATACATCGCCCGAACGTTCAGTACGCCCAGCCCGCGCACCTCGAGCAGGTCACGAAGCAGTGGCGGACAGATGCCCCGGATGATGTCGGGGGCGATGCGGGCGAATTCCGGAGCGTCGTCGGCAATCAGACGGTGCCCACGGCTAATGAGTTCCAGCGCCACCTCGCTCTTGCCGACGCTGGATTCTCCACTGATCAGCACACCGGCGCCGAGGATCTCCATGAATACACCATGGCGGACGACCGAGCGTGCGAGTCGTTGCTGCAGGAAATAACGCAGCAATGCAATCAGTTCGTGACTACCGGCCGATGTGCAGAGAATCACTGGTAGGGGGTGCTCGCAACGTGCCGGAAGTTGTTCGAATGGGCAGGTCCCCTCGGTGAAGATGACTGCTGCGGTTCCCGTGGCGGCGACATCAAGAATCAGACGCTCGTGTTCAGTGGGTCCGAGTGACTCGATGTAACGCGCTTCGAGATCGCCGATGACCTGGATGCGGTTCGGGCGGATCAGGTTCAGGTGTCCGGCCACCGGCAGGTCGTTGTCGTCCGTCTCCCGCAGGGTCCGGTTCCCGGCCTCGGCTTCGCCGTGGGCGTAACTGAGCCCGATGCGGGGTCCCAGCGCCGCCACCATTTCCGCCAGGGTGACGCTCTCAGGCATCACGGAACGCGGCTGAGGCGGCCAGATGCAGTGCCGCTGGATCGGAAGCGCGGCGAATTGCGGCGATATTGTCGGGTTGCGACAGCGCGCGGGCCAGTTGCGCGAGCAGATCGAGGTGTTCGCTGGTCGAGTCCACCGGAACGATCAGCGCGATGAGGATGTCGACCGGTTCATTGTCGATTGCATCAAAATCGACACCTTCCTGCAGGCGCAGAAGCGCGACCCTTGGGGTCTCGATGTCGTCCATGCGGCCATGGGGTATGGCAACCCCATGGCCAAGGCCGGTTGAGCCGAGCTTCTCCCGTGCCGACAGCGCGTCGAATACCAGGCTGGCAGCGGGCGTTCTATCGTCGCCAGCCAGCATCTCACCGAGGTGCTCAAGCGCACGTTTCTTGCTGGCGATCCCGGTTTCCAGGCTGACCCGGTCCGGACTGAGAAGGTCGGCGATCTGCATCGCTCAGGCGATCTGCTGGCGGTTGCGTTGTACGCCCTCGGCGCGGTGATGGTCCTTCATCTTTTCCTTGTGCTTGATCAGCTGCCGATCGGTCTTGTCGATCAGACCATCGATTGCGGCGTACATGTCGTCATGAACTGAATCCGCATGGATCTGGTTGCCGCTGACCTGCAGGTTGGCTTCGGCCTTGTTGTGGTTCTTTTCCACCGTGAGCACGACATGGATATCGATTACCTGGTCAAAGTGCCGTTCGAGGCGTTGAAACTTTTCCTGAACATAGTCACGCAGGGCATCGGTGATGTCGACGTGATGACCGGTCAGATTGATTTGCATACTCACACTCCTTGCATTGATGGGCCGCGGGTCTCAGAGGAGCTGACGCCGTTCGCTGGAAGGCGGCAGGTTCATAGCCTCGCGGTATTTGGCCACGGTGCGTCGGGCCACGTTGATGCCCCGGTCCGAGAGGACCTGGGCAAGTCGGGAATCGCTCATCGGCCGGTTCGGGGGTTCCTCGCTGATCAGTTGTCGGATCATCGCACGGATTGCGGTGGCGGAGCATTCGCCGCCATCGCTGGTACCCACGTGGCTGGAAAAGAAATATTTGAACTCGAGCACGCCCCGGGGGGTGTGCATGTACTTCTGAGTGGTCACACGGGAGATGGTCGACTCATGCATGCCCAGGGACTCCGCGATGTCCCTGAGGATCAGCGGCTGCATGGCGACCTCGCCCTGCTCCAGAAAACCGGACTGGCGTTCAACGATGGCTTTGGCGACCCGCAGCAACGTGTCATTTCGGCTGTGCAGGCTTTTCAGGAACCAGCGGGCCTCCTGCAACTGGTTACGCATGAAGGCGCTGTCACGGGCGTCGTTGACGCGACGCACCATGCCCGCGTAGAGGCTGTTGATGCGGATGCGCGGCGCAATTTCGGGATTCAGCTCCACCCGCCAGCCCTTGCCTTCGCGACGCACATAGACGTCGGGAGTCACGTATTCGGAGGGCGGCGCACTGATCTGGCCGCCGGGCCGGGGATTCAGTGTGCGGATCAGTTCCACGGCGCGTGCGAGTGCGGTCTCATCCATGTCGAGATCCCGCTGTAGCGCCCGGAAGTCATGCCGGGCCAGAGTGGGCATGCCAGTGTCGATGACACGGAGTGCCGCGGCGCGTGCAGGGGTATCGTCAGGCAGGCCGCGGAGTTGAATCAGGAGGCATTCGCGGAGGTCCCGAGCGCCGACACCGATCGGGTCGCATTGCTGGACCCAGTGCAATATCGCTTCGATCTCGTCGATCCCAACGGCTTCTTCGCCGCCAAGCGTCTGCTGCAGTCCTTCCAGGTCGGTTTCCAGGTAACCGTCGGCATTGATGCTGTCGATCAGGGTCGTACCGATCCGTTGGTCACGTTCGTTCAGTGGGCTCAGGTGCAATTGCCACAGCAGATGCTCGTGAAGGCCGCCTTCGCTCTCGGCCTGGTTCTCGAACGGGTCGCGGTCGCCCCATTCGCCCGATTGCATGGTGCCGCTGGTATAGGAGAGTTCTTCCCAGTTGTCTTCATCCGATGATCCCTCCATGGTGGCGGCTTCTGGTTCGGATTCCGCTGCCCCCGTTGTTTCGGCGTCCGCCGCCACTTCGTCGCCAGCGCCTTCATCAGCCAGCTCGAGCATCGGATTGCTCTCCAGCGCCTGCTGGACCTCGAGTTGCAACTCGAGTGTCGACAACTGCAAAAGACGGATTGCCTGTTGCAGCTGCGGCGTCATGGTCAGGTTCTGACCAAGCTGCAGGCTCAGGGAGGACTTCAACATGCTTTCGTGGTCGATGCGGCAGGGATCGTCATTTGTTCATGTTACTGCCAGCCGGTGTTCTTGTGCAGCCTTTTGGTGCAGTGCGGTTCGCACAGGCAACGAAAGAAGCGGCAAGTGGGTGTATTCATTGGCCCCCGGTTGACCGATCGCTCTGTTGCCGAATCGGGGAATTTGCGTGAACGTTGGCGGTTGTCCTGGTCTGTGGCTCCGGGAGCGTCAGAGGCGAAAATGTTGACCGAGGTACACGGTGCGGACGCGCTGATCGGCGAGCAACTCTGCGGGGGTGCCCTCGCTGAGCAGTCGTCCTTCGCTGAGGATGTAGGCACGGTCGCAGATGCCCAGCGTCTCACGCACGTTGTGATCCGATATCAGCACGCCGATGCCGCGTTGTCTGAGGTGAGCAATCACCTCCTGGATTTCCACCACTGAAATCGGGTCCACGCCCGCAAAGGGCTCATCGAGGCAGATGAACTGCGGATTCCCGGCCAGGGCGCGGGCGATTTCGGCACGGCGCCTTTCGCCGCCGGAAAGTGCGATTCCCGGGCTGTCCCGAACGTTCTCGAGCTGAAATTCCTCGATCAGGGCGTCTCCGGTCTCGCGACGCCCGGCTGCGTCGAGGTCCCGGCGCAGCTCGAGAACGGCCTGCAGGTTTTTCCACACGCTCAAACGCCGGAAGATCGATGCTTCCTGGGGAAGGTAACCCAACCCCAGCCGAGCCCGCAGATGCACCGGTGCCCGGGTCAGATCGCGGCCTCCCAGCTCGATACGGCCGGCGTCGGCCTGGATCAGGCCGACCAGAATGTAGAAGCAGGTGGTCTTGCCGGCACCATTCGGACCCAGTAGGCCAACGACTTCCCCACGGGCGAGATGAACATTCACGTCCTGCAGAACCGTCCGTTTGCCGTAGCGCTTGGCGAGACCCGTGCCGATCAGCCGGTCCGGATCCGTCGGTTTGCCACTGTCCACCGTTGCGCGATCTGCGGCTGAGCCTTGTGCCCCGGTGCTCATTCCGGCCGTGGCTGGATGGTGATCCGGACCCGTTCTGACGCGGTTCCATCGATGCGCATGATGTCCTGCGTCAAATCGTAGGTGATACGGTCGCCACGTGCATCCTCGGTGCTGGTCTGAAGCCGGGCGTTGTTCAGCAGCACCAGGGTTTCGTCGTCGAACGTGTACTCCATCCTCGCGGAGGTCGCGATACGCGGTTCGTTGTTGATATCCGGGGACTCGGCTCGGACCGGATTGCCCTCGGCCTCCATTCGGGCGGGCCGCCGCTCCTCGGTGTATATGATGATTCGGTCGGCCCGGAGTGTCAGATCCCCCCGTGTGACCACCACATTGCCCGTGTAGGTGCCAATGCCCTTGCGATCATCCATTTCTGCGCTATCTGCAACGATTTGCACGGGAAGCGCAACCGCGCCCTGAGCACGGGCCGCTGCGGGCAGCGTTCCGAGCACGAGGCAGCACAGTAGAACGCTGGCGATCCGCAGTATCGGTGGTTGAGCGGAGTGGGTCATGGCTTTGTTTCCTCGATTTCCGGCGTAGTGTAAGTGGTGTTTACACTGCTTTTGAGTTCGACGATATCGGTGATCACGTTGGCATGCATGCCAACGCCTGTCATGAACAGCCCCGGCCGGACCATGGTTGCGCGCGCGTCTGTAAGCACTTCACGTGCATCGGTCAGGATGGTGACATCTGCCGTTTCGATTTCGGTTTGCAGATGGCGGGCACCGGGGAGCCGGAACCCCACTGTCTTCCCGAGCAATACGAGACGCTGGTCGGCCGGGTAGTGGACCGCGGCCGGCGCGCTCCAGATCCAGTCCAGCTCGCCGTCGGTCAGAAGTTCCAGCCGCGGTTCCTCGGTGTGCTGTTGCTGCAGGTCATCGAACTGCTGCATGCGTTCGCCGTGCAGGACATGTGTGATCTGGCCCTCGGTATTCGTGATTCGGAGCGTGAAACCGAAGATATCGAGTTGCGCCTCGGTATCAGTCGTCTGTGCCGCAATGGAGGGCAACCCGATCAACGCCGCAACGAACAGTGGGATGGAGGACCTGCACAGGGTAGCGGCTCGGCATGCGAAGGTCCGGCTGCCCGTGGCCATGGGATCGGATTCAGGGTTCCAGATAGGCACGAAGAATGTCCTCCAGGCGGTTCCGGGCTGCCAGCAATGCCTCGCAGACCTCGCGTACGGCCCCGCGCCCACCTGGTGCCTGGGTGTGCCAGTCGGCATGCTCCAGGACCAGCGGGTGGGCATCGGCAACGGCGATACCAATGGCTGCCTGACGCATCGCCGGCAGGTCGACAACGTCGTCGCCGATGTAGGCGCTGGTTTCGGGCGCAAACCCGGTTTGCTCGAGTAATTCTGCCATGGCTTCCCGTTTGTCGCGGCGTCCCTGCAGCACATGGCGCACGCCGAGGTCTTGCATGCGGTGCGTGACCACCGCCGAGGTCCGTCCGGTCAGAACGGCAACTTCGAGTCCCCCTTGCTGGGCCATCCGTATCCCGTGCCCATCGCGACTGTGGAAGGCCTTGTACTGTTCGCCGCCGTCACCCAGAAACAGGCTGCCGTCGGTCAGCACCCCGTCCACATCGAGAACCAGCAGGCGGATCTGCCGCTGTCGCTCGAGCAGGATTTCGGGAGCCAGCGGCATCACGCAACGCCAGCGCGGAGCAGGTCATGCATGTTCATCGCGCCGACCAGTCGCAGCTGTTCGTCGGCCACCGGCAGGGCGTTGATGCGATGTGCTTCCATCATCTGTAATGCCTCGACGGCAAGCCACTCGGGGCGAGCGGTGAAGCCGTCGCGGGTCATGACCTCCCCGATCGTGAGTCGGTGGATGTCGAGGCCGCGATCCAGTGAGCGGCGCAGATCGCCGTCGGTGAAGACGCCCTCGATATGTCCCTCGGCATCGCAGATGACCACCATGCCCAGGCCCTTGCGCGAGATCTCGACCAGACCCTCGCGCAACAGCGCGTCGGCGCGGATACACGGCATGGCGTCTCCGGTACGCATGATGTCCCCGACATGGATCAGTAGGCGCCGCCCCAGCCGGCCGCCCGGATGGGAGCGAGCGAAATCATCGGCGGTGAAACCGCGTGCATCCAGCACCGCCACCGCCAGTGCATCGCTCATGGCCAGCGCGGCAGTGGTACTCGAAGTCGGCGCCAGTCCCAAAGGGCAGGCTTCGCGAGCCACGCTGACATCGAGGTTGACGGTGGCTTCGCGGGCGAGGCGCGATTCGGGGTTGCCGGTCATTGCGATCAGCGGGACGCCGAGACGGCGGATGATCGGCAGGATTGTAAGCAGTTCGTCCGTCTCGCCCGAGTTGGACAGCGCGATCACGGTGTCGTCGCGCGTGATCATTCCGAGGTCGCCGTGACCCGCTTCGCCCGGATGCACGAAGAAAGCCGGAGTGCCGGTGGATGCGAGCGTGGCCGCGAGTTTCCCCCCGATGTGCCCGGACTTCCCCATTCCGGTGACGACGATGCGGCCCCGGCAGCTCAGGACGTATTCGCAGGCGGCCAGGAAACGGTCATCGATCCGGGCAGCGAGTGCGTGTACCGCCTCTGCCTCGATTGCGACCACGGCGAGGGCGAGCTTGCGGGTGTTCTCGGGATCCAATCTCATGCGGGTGCAGCCCATGGGCGTTGTGAGGGGTGGCCTGCAAGAGGGGCGAGAAGCGAGGCGCCCTGTCCGCGCTGCGCGGTACCGGGATTCTTCCAGAGACCCGGGGCCGGGAAGAACGACAGAAAGGTGAGTGCGGCCATTTCCTGATAATCCCTGATCAACACGGCGTTTTCCAGTGCGCCGGGAGCCATCGACCCGAGGACCGCCGGGACGGTAAGTGGGTTGGAGCCGGTGCTGGTCCCGACGGAAAGATCGGTTTCCCCTTTATGGGCCGCGGTGACCGAGGACGCGGGTTCCGGTGCGCTGGCCCCGATTGCGATCATGGTGTGGCCGACCAGAAGTGGCGAGGCTCCGCGTCCGCCGGCCAGGACCGAAGCCCGGGCCACGAATCGGTCCGCGCGCCAGGTCAGGGCGTTCGGGCCGCGGGTCATGGCAATGATGGGTAAGTGCATCTCCAACGGCGTCCGGTTGCGTGGGCGCCTGAGTGTACTGCCTGGGCAGCTGTTCGTCTCCTGTCGCCTAACGGTTTTCCCATTCGTCTTTCCGGTGGGGGTTTTCGATCGTATGCGGCCCGCATACCATAGATCTCCTTGCCGTTTCCCGGGCGCCCTGGTTCGGGCCAACGGGCCGTGATCCGGCGCACAGCATCTGGAGGAGGGTGCCGTGACTTCAGCAGTGGCCGAGGGCAGTCTGCATCTGGCAGCGGCGTACGATGAGGACGCCGCCGCCTGGCAGGATTTCTATCCCGATGATTTGCCCGAAGACTGGCGCCTCGCCTATTACGCGCACTACTGGCGGAACATTCTGATTCCCGCCAGTGCCTGGGCGCGCTTCACCGCGAATACGGACTGGGTGACCGACGTGCCCGATACGCTCAGAATGTACTTCGAGATCCCGGTCGACGAGGTACCGACGAGCGACGTGCTGGTGCGCCTTTCATCCCTGCTCGGCCCGCGTCTGGGTGGGGTCCTCGGTGCTGGCGAACGGGAGTCGCCGGCGCAAACACTCCTGCAGGGGCGCTGGTTCGTGCCGGTTCCCGCGCCCGAAGTCGCGGGGGTGGACGATGCTGCCGCCTTCGCAGCCCGTGGGGCGATGGTCCTGTGGCTGCGCCCGGTGCCGGGCCTTTCATTGCCGGGGTGGCGAGCGCTTCTGGAGCAGATCCACACAAGTGCAGACGGTTCTGCGAGCATGCTGGTGTTCCTGCAGGTGGGCCCTCGGGAGCTGGAAGCCGCTGAAACGATTCTGCGCCTCGGCGGTCTTCAGCAGTTGAGGCGAAAGGATTGACTGCAGTCGGAGTCGCTCTCAGACTGCTTTGGTTAAGCTTGGCTGGAGTGCATGGACTGTGGTGAACAAGGCCCCCGGAGCCGACACGCCGTACGTGGTCGTCGAGGACCTCGTCTTCCGACGTGGTTCCAGGACGATATTCGATGGGCTTTCATTGACCGTGCCCCGTGGGCGGGTGACGACAGTCATGGGCCCGAGCGGGACGGGAAAGACGACGTTGCTGCGGCTGATCGGGGGACAGCTGCGCCCCGACAGTGGCCGCATCTGGGTGGACGGCGAAGAGGTCGCGCGCCTTTCTACCCGGCGTCTGTATGCGCTGCGCAAGCGCATGGGAATGCTGTTCCAGACTGGTGCGCTGCTGACGGATATGAATGTGTTCGAGAACGTGGCGTTCCCGCTGCGGGAGCACACCGATCTGCCGGAAGAACTGATTCGCAACCTGGTACTGATGAAGCTGGAGGTGGTGGGCCTGCGTGCTGCGCGTGATCTCATGCCAGCCGAGCTTTCGGGGGGCATGGCGCGGAGGGTGGCTTTGGCGCGCGCGATTGCGCTGGATCCCGACATCATCCTCTATGACGAACCCTTTGCCGGTCTCGACCCGATCACCATGGGCCAGATTGTCCTGTTGATCCAGCGCACCAACCGTACGCTGGGTCTGACCAGCGTGGTGGTTACCCACGATGTGACCGAGGCAATGGACATATCGGACCACGTCGTGTTGATCGCCGAGGGACGGGTGATGGATTCAGGGGCCACCGCCGAGGTCCGTGCCGGAACCTCCGAGTGGAGCAGGCAATTCCTCGACGGAGACCCGGACGGGCCGGTTCCGTTTCACTATCCAGGGATGGGCTATCGAGAAGATCTTCTGAACGAAGCAGGGTGGAATCGTGACTGAACTCCTTGCGGGTCTGGGCCGATCCGGTCTCCGCTGGGTCGCTGTCCTCGGCAGGGCATCGATGTTTCTGCTTCTGGTGCTGCGAGCCCAGGATGCCGTGGTCCGTCGGTTCCGCCTCACCGTCGCGGAGCTCTACTCGGTCGGTGTGCGCTCGATGCTGATCATCCTGGTGTCGGGTTTGTTCGTTGGCATGGTACTGGGGTACCAGGGATACATCACGCTGGTGAAGTTCGGTGCCGCCGAAGCCCTGGGCGGGGTCGTTGCCCTGTCGCTGGTGCGCGAACTGGGTCCGGTGGTGGCAGCTCTGCTGTTCGCGGGCCGTGCGGGATCGGCTCTGACTGCCGAGATCGGCCTGATGAAAACCACCGAACAGCTTTCGGCGATGGAGATGATGGCAGTGGATCCCTATCGCCGGGTGTTCGCGCCGCGCTTTTTCGCTGGCTTCCTGTCGCTGCCGCTACTGGCGGCGTTGTTCAGTGCCGTCGGGGTGATGGGGGGATATGTCGTCGGCGTCGGGCTGCTGGGTGTCGACAGTGGGTCGTATTTCTCGCAGATGCAGGCGGTCACCGATTGGCACGAGGACGTGATGTCGGGCGTGATCAAGAGCGTCGTGTTCGGTTTCGTGGTGACCTGGATCGCCGTCTTCCAGGGGTTCGACGCGGAACCGACTTCCGAGGGGATCTCGCGGGCAACGACCCAGACGGTCGTGGTCTCTGCGCTGGCCGTGCTGGGCCTGGACTTCATCCTGACCGGGCTGATGTTCGGCGACATTTGAGCCAAGAGGACTGTTGATGAAGCTGCGCTATCTGGAAGTATCCGTGGGCCTGTTCGTGTTGCTGGGTATCGCCGCATTGTTCTATCTGGCCATCCAGGTCAGCAACATCGCCGAGTACCGGGATCGTGACACCTATCATGTGATCGCGTACTTTGATCATATCGGTGGTCTGAAAGTGCGCTCCCCGGTGACAGTGTCGGGTGTCCGCATCGGTCGCGTGGCAGCGATCGCGTATGATCCCGAGCGCTTTCGGGCCCGGGTGACTCTCGCGATCCAGGCCGGCCAGGATTTCCTGCCGGTCGACACTCAGGCCAGTATCTACACCGCCGGTCTGCTCGGCGAACAGTACATCGCACTCGAACCGGGCGGTGACTACGAGGTGCTGGCCGACGGGGACGAGGTTCTGTTCACCCAGTCCGCGCTGGTTCTCGAGAACATGATCGGGCGTGTCCTGACCAATATCTCGGGCGATTGAATGGCGGTCCTGCCGACCCCTCCCACGACGACTGAGACGAGGTTCCATCGATGACAAGAAGGCATCTGAAAACGACATTCGCGAGCGTGGTTCTCGCACTGCTGTCCGCTTTCGTCACGCTACCCCTGCATGCGGCGGACCCCGTGGAACTCGTCGAGAGTGCGATCAACCGGGTCCTCGATACCCTCCGTGCGAATGAGTCGCGTGCCGCGGAGGAACCCGAGTTCGTGCTCGGCGTGATCGAGGAGGAGATCATGCCGTTGGTCGATTTCGATGGCATGGCCCGTCTGATCCTCGCCCGGCACTGGCGTGACGCAAACACCGAGCAGCGCGAACGCTTTATCGAAGCTTTCCGCAATACACTGCTGCAAGCCTATGGAGTGCGGCTCGCAGATTACCTCGATCGGCGGGTGATCATGATTCCGCACCGGTCCAGGCAGGACGACCGCATGGCCGTGGTGGCCACGGAAATCGAGTTGGGTCGCGGAGAGCCCAATGTCGTGGTCAATTACCGGCTGCGGCCCGTGGATGGAGAATGGAAGGTGTTCGATGTCGAGGCGGAGGGGCTGAGCTTCGTCGGCAATTTCCGGACCCAATTCAATACCGAGATCGGCCGTCATGGTCTCGAATCCCTGATCGAACGGCTCGAGACAGGTGACCGCTCGTTGATCGAGGACACGATCGACGAAGCCGTTTCCCGGGACAACGCTCCCGGTGGCTGAAGCGACCCTGGTCGTCGAGGATTCGACCCTGAGGCTTTCGGGGCCGGTCACGATGAACACCGTGAGCGCACTGGCGGCCCAGGGCCTCGAGATCCTTGAGCGTATTCCAGCGGTGGTCACGCTCGATCTCGCTCGTGTGACGAGAGTCGACAGTGTCGGCGTAGCGATGCTGGTCGCATTCTGGCGTCTTCGCGAGAATGGGGGTGGGCGTCTGACGTTCGTGTCGATGCCGGCGGAATTGCGCCCGTTGCTGGAACTTTACGGGCTGGAAAACCTGTTCGAAACGCAGGACTGAGCCCACTGGACCACCAATATGGATCGGAGGCCGATCGCCCTGATGTACTGCACGGCACCTCCCTGCGGGAAACGCGAAGACGGAGACGGGCCAATGCCGGGGCATCTAGTGGGCCATGCGGAAAGTTCGGTACCAGATCGCTTCACCAGAAGCACCGGCGCTGCGTTGGGCAAGTTTGCAATAGGTCCACTATTCCTGCACTTGCCCGCCTTGCTCCTGCGCTTCTGGCTATGCTCCATAGTCACCGAACTCTCCGCATGGCCCACTAGCGCCGCAAGCGTCGATGAACCCATCACCCGCACGAAGGCGGGCAGGTTGAATTTTGTTATCATGCCCCATTACCGTTCGTGCCCCTGTTCCGGCCGGGCACCCTTCCGAGCCATCCATGGACAAATTGATTGTGACCGGCGGCCGTCCGCTCGAGGGGCAGGTCTGGATCTCCGGAGCGAAAAACGCGGTGCTACCCATCCTCGCGGGCACTCTGCTGGCTGATAGCCCGGTGATGATTGGCAATGTGCCGCATCTTCAGGATGTGACGACCACCATGGAGCTGCTCGGGCGCATGGGGGTCACCCTGACCGTGAATGAGCGCATGCGGATCGAGGTGGATCCTACGACGCTGAGGCAGTGCGTGGCGCCTTACGAACTCGTCAAGACCATGCGTGCGTCAATCCTTGTGCTCGGGCCATTGCTCGCGAAATTCGGTGAGGCCGAGGTATCGCTCCCCGGCGGCTGCGCGATCGGCAGTCGGCCGGTGAATCTGCACCTGAAGGGGCTGGAGGCGATGGGTGCGCACATCGATGTCGAGGCGGGGTACATTCGGGCCCGTGCAGGTCGCCTGAAGGGTGCGCGAATCGTGTTCGACCAGGTGACGGTCACAGGCACCGAGAATCTTCTGATGGCGGCCACCCTGGCCGATGGCGAGACACTGATCGAGAATGCGGCGCGCGAACCGGAGGTGGTGGATCTTGCGAACTTCCTCATCCGCATGGGGGCGAAAATCCATGGGGCGGGAACGGACACCATAAGCGTCGTTGGGGTGGAGAAGCTGACCGGGTGCGAATACGAGGTCATGCCCGATCGTATAGAAACCGGAACCTTTCTGGTCGCGGGTGCGGTCACGCGCGGCAGGGTACGGACGAAAAACACGCGTCCCGGGCTTCTGGACGCGGTACTGGTGAAACTGGTTGAGGCCGGGGCACGGATCGAGACCGGCGACGACTGGATCGAACTGGACATGCGCGGGCGGCGGCCGAAATGTGTCAACCTGCGCACGGCCCCGTTTCCGGCCTTCCCCACGGACATGCAGGCGCAGATGATGACCATGAATACGGTCGGAACGGGCACAGCGTCGGTGATCGAGACGGTGTTCGAGAATCGGTTCATGCATGCGCAGGAACTGCAGCGCATGGGCGCTGACATACGGATCGAGGGCAACACGGCGATCGTCACCGGCGTCGAGGCGCTGCATGGGGCACCGGTGATGGCGACCGACCTGCGGGCTTCGGCCAGCCTGATCCTGGCGGGTCTGGTCGCCGAGGGGGAAACCGCAGTGGATCGGATCTACCACATCGACAGGGGGTACGAGTGCATCGAGGAAAAGCTGAGTCAGATCGGCGCCATCATCCGCAGGGAGCCGGCCTGAGATGAGTGTGGTACAAGCGATGACCATCGCCCTGTCCAAGGGCCGTATCCTGGAAGAGACGCTGCCTTTGCTGGAGCGGGCGGGAATCGTTCCGGTCGAGGACCCAGCGAAGACGCGCAGGCTGATTATCGAGACCAGCCGGCCTGACGTGAACATTGTGGTGGTGCGGGCGACCGATGTGCCGACCTACGTGCAGCACGGTGCTGCAGCAGTTGGTGTGGCAGGAAAGGATGTGCTGATGGAGCATGGTGGCACCGGCCTTTACGAACCGCTGGACCTGGGAATCGCCCGTTGCCGGCTGATGCTCGCCGGCCGACCGGATCATGTGCCCGGAACCGAGCGGCTGCGCATCGCCACCAAATTCGTGAATATCACCCAGCGTCATTTCGCCGCGCAGGGACGGCAGGTCGAGATCATCAAGCTGTATGGTTCGATGGAACTGGCTCCTCTGGTGGGGCTTGCCGACTACATCGTCGACCTGGTGGATACCGGCAACACGCTGAAAGCCAACGGCCTCGCACCGTTGGAACTGATCATGCCGATCAGTTCGCGGCTGGTGGTCAACAAGGCCGCGATGAAGATGCAGCATGCACGTATTCAACAATTGATCGAAGGCCTGAGACCGGCCGTTTCTCCGACGCCGTAGCGTCACTGGAATCACCATGACTTTTGCAACCGATGACCTGAGAATCAGGGATATACAGGAGGTCTCCGCGCCGGAGGTCGTGCGCGACGAGATTCCGATGACCGATGCGGCGGCCGCGACGGTTTACCATGCGCGCCAGGCTATCCACCGGATCCTGCATGGCGAAGATGACCGTTTGCTGGTGGTGGTGGGACCCTGTTCCATACACGACGTCGACGCGGCCATGGAATATGCACGCGGGTTGGCCGCCCTGCGCCGGGAACTGGGAGACGCGCTGGAGATCGTGATGCGCGTCTATTTCGAGAAGCCGCGGACCACAGTGGGCTGGAAAGGCCTGATCAATGATCCGGAGTTGGACGGGAGCTTCCATATCAACAAGGGGCTGCGTGTGGCCCGGGGCCTGTTGCGGGATCTCGCGGTCGAGGGCATGCCCGCCGCAACCGAGTATCTGGACCTGATCAGCCCGCAATACATCGCTGATCTGGTTTCGTGGGGCGCGATCGGCGCGCGGACCACGGAGAGCCAGGTGCACCGGGAACTGGCGTCGGGGCTCTCGTGCCCGGTCGGCTTCAAGAATTCAACCGACGGCAGTCTGCAGGTGGCGATCGACGCGATTCGCTCCGCCTCGCGACCGCATCATTTTCTGTCCGTAACCAAGGCCGGCCGTTCCGCGATCTTCTCGACCGCCGGGAACGAGGATTGCCATATCATTCTGCGCGGAGGGCGCCAGCCGAATTACGATGCCGAGAGCATCAACCAGGCTTGTGCCCAGTTGCGCGCGGCTGAGCTCCGCGAGGTGGTCATGGTGGATTGCAGTCATGCCAACAGCCGCAAGGATCCGGCGCGGCAGGCCGATGTGGCGCAATCCGTGGGTCAGCAGGTTGGAGGCGGGGATCGCCGCATCGTTGGACTGATGCTGGAGAGCCATCTGCGGGCCGGACGGCAGGACATCGTTCCCGGGCAGCCGTTGGTGTACGGTCAGAGCATCACCGATGCGTGCATGGGCTGGGATGATTCCGCGGCCTCGTTGCGCCTGTTGGCCGAGGCGGTTCGACATCGCCGCCAGAACCCGAATTGAGACGGCTCTCCGCGCAGTTTCGGGCCGCGCGGAGGGGATTTTGCCACGGGAGCTGAATGCATGCCTGAAATACAGCGGCTGGACAGCCAGCATGAGCATTTCTGGAGAGACCTGAACCGGCTTCTGACCTGGGAATCGGTCGCCGACCATGGCGTGCGCGCCATCGTCGACGAAATCCTTGCCTCGGTACGGAGCGAGGGCGATGCCGCGGTTCTGCGCTATACCGAGCGTTTCGATCATCTGCGGGTCGCTGCGGTCGCTGACCTCGAAGTGCCCGCCAGCCGCCTTCGGGCCGCGCTCGAAAACATTCCAGCAGCCCAGCGCGAGGCCCTGGAACGGGCAGCGGAGCGCATCCGCCGCTATGCCCGGCAGCAGCTCATGCAAGACTGGCAGATTGAAGACCCGGACGGCACGATTCTTGGGCAGCGTGTGACCCCGCTGGATTCGGTCGGGCTCTACGTTCCTGGGGGGAAGGCAGCCTATCCGTCCTCGGTGCTGATGAATGCGATTCCGGCCAAGGTTGCTGGCGTCCCGTTGCTGGTGATGGTGGTGCCGGCCCCGGCGGGCGAACTGAACGACCTGGTGCTGGCGGCGGCGGCGATTGCGGGGGTCGATCGGGTCTTCACCATCGGCGGGGCGCAGGCAGTCGCCGCGCTGGCATATGGTACCGGGACCATCCCTGCGGTCGACAAGATCGTGGGTCCGGGCAATATCTTCGTCGCAGCCGCCAAGCGCGAGGTCTTCGGCACCGTTGGCATCGACATGATCGCCGGGCCATCGGAGATTCTGGTCATCTGCGATGGACAGACCGACCCGGACTGGATTGCTGCAGACCTGTTCTCGCAGGCCGAGCATGACGAGCAGGCGCAGTCGATCCTGCTGTCGCCCGATTCCGGGTTTCTCGATCGTGTTGCCGTGTCCATGCGCCGCTTGCTCAAGGAGATGCCGCGTGCGGAGATCATCCGTGCCAGCCTCGAGGGTCGCGGTGCACTGGTCCAGGTCCGTGATCTCGAGGACGACGCGGTCAGGATCGCGAATCACATTGCGCCGGAGCATCTGGAACTCTCGGTGGCGAATCCCCAGGCGTTGCTGGATGCCGGGCTGCGTCACGCCGGAGCGATCTTCATGGGGCGCCATACTTCGGAGGCAGTCGGCGACTATTGTGCCGGGCCGAACCATGTCTTGCCGACCTCACGAACGGCTCGATTTTCTTCGCCGCTCGGGGTCTATGACTTTCAGAAGCGTTCCAGCATCATCCAGTGTTCTCCCGCCGGCGCCGCAGCCCTTGGCCGGACCGCTTCGGTGCTCGCTCGGGGGGAGGGGTTGGTGGCCCATGCCCGCTCCGCGGAGATGCGTGGTGAGTAGCGACTCCCCAACCATCGGGTGCCTCCTGGCATGACCCGTCCTGTGGATCTGATGCGCCCGGAGGTCCTGGCGCAGCCTGCCTATGCCGTAGCCGACGCCGCCGGCATGATCAAGCTGGATGCGATGGAGAACCCTTTCCCGTGGCCGGGAGAACTCGAAGGGGCCTGGTTGGAAGCGCTGCGCGGGACTGAACTGAATCGCTACCCGGACGCCGGAGGCGATTCGGTCAAGGCTGCGATTCGATCGGCGCACGGCATTCCGGATACGGCCGGCTGTCTGCTCGGCAATGGTTCCGACGAACTGATCCAGATACTCGTCACCGCCGTGCAGTCCAGCGGGCGCCCGGTGCTGGCACCGGTGCCAACCTTCGTGATGTACGAGGTTCTTGCGCGCGCCGCCGGCGTGCCGTTCGCAGGGGTGCCACTGAACGATGATTTCGAACTCGATGTCCCTGCGCTGTTTCGGGCACTGGAGGCATATCGTCCCGCCATCGTTTTCCTGGCATTTCCGAACAATCCGACAGGGCGTATGTACGATCCCGGGTTGGTTGCAGAGCTGGTCGCCGCCAACCCGGGGCTGACCGTGATCGACGAGGCCTATGCGCCGTTCTCCAGTCACAGCTTCCTGTCGCAAGCCGGTTCAATGCCGGGTCTGATGGTCATGCGAACGCTGTCGAAACTGGGTCTGGCCGGCCTGCGGCTGGGTTATCTCGCGGCAGCGCCGGAGTGGGTCGATGCGCTCGATCGACTGCGTCTGCCCTATAACGTCAATTCGCTGACGCAGCGTTCGGTGCTCTTCGCGCTGGCGCACACGGAGGTGCTCGACGAGCAGGCGCGCATTCTCCGCGACCAGCGTCGGCGGATGTCCGATGCGCTGGCGTCCCTGCCCGGCGTGCGTCGAGTCGTCCCCAGCGATGCCAATTTCATTCTGTTCGAGGTGGCACCGAGTCTGGGGGCCGTCGTGTTCGACGACTTGCGCGGAGCCGGAATCCTGATCAAGGACGTTGGTCGCGCGGGCGGCCGGCTTTCCGATCACCTGCGTGTGACCGTCGGAACATCAGAGGAAAATGAGGCTTTTCTCGGCGCTCTCGCCGGGATACTTGCTGCCAGGGCCTGAGGAGTCCGGATGCTTCAGAGGGGCCGCTGATCGACCATTGCCTCCAGATGGATGGATTCACCATCACGGCGTGCCTCGATCGTGATCTGTTCTCCAGGGCGCTTGCGCGCAATGATGTTCAAGGCTTGCCGTGTGTTGTCGACCTGCTGCTCGTCCAGTCGGAGAATCACGTCGCCCGGTTGCAGCCCGGCCCGGGCTGCGGGCCCGCTTCGCAGGATTCCCGCTATCAACACGCCGCGGGGATGTTCGAGACCGAAGGATTCCGCCAGTGCGCGATCCATTGCCTGGACCTCGATACCGAGCCAGCCACGCGCCACGTGCCCGCGTTCGATGATTTCGCTCATCACATCGCGTGCAAGGTCGACGGGAATCGCGAAGCCGATGCCGTGTGAGCCTCCGGAACGAGTGAAGATTGCGGTATTGATTCCCACGAGCTCACCCAGTGCATTGATCAGCGCCCCGCCCGAATTGCCGGGATTGATCGCGGCATCGGTCTGGATGAAATCCTCGAACAGGTTGATCCCCAGTTCGGTTCGCCCCGTCGCGCTGACGATCCCTTGCGTCACGGTCTGCCCGACCCCGAACGGGTTGCCGATCGCGAGCACCACGTCGCCGACCAGGAGATCGTGCGAACGTCCGACGCTGGCGACAGTCAGGTTGGCGGCGGCGATGCGTAGCACGGCGAGATCCGTATCCGGATCGATGCCGATGATTTCCGCAGGGTGGGCGTCACCGTTGGCGAGCACCACGGCGATGGCCTCGGCCTTTTCGACCACATGATGGTTGGTCAGGACATGACCCGCTCCGGTCATGATCACGCCCGATCCCAGGCTCGCTTGCTCGCGATCCTGAAAGGTGTGTGGCGCATCCTGGAAGAATCGTTGGAGGTCGGGATTGCCGGTCAGTGGATGCGGTACCTCGATCGTTCGTGAGGTCATGATGTTCACGACCGACGGCGCTGCACGAGCAACGCCTGTCGCGTAAGATACCGGGCCCTGCAGTGCCGGTCGCGATGCGGGCATGGGTGCCGATGTCTGGTTCCCGTTCGTGCCCTGATCGAGCAGGCCAGGGAAGAACAGGGCAATGATCACAGCGACCGCAATGCCGGCCAGCGCCGCTTGCAGAAGGAAACGCGAAACTCTCACCATGGCGCTAATATACCATCCCGAAAGGGAATTCGACCCATCACCCGCCCCGATTCCGGAGATGTGACATGTCGGCAGGCGTTGATCGCGAGATGCTGCTTCAGGCCCTCGACGACGAACTGGAGCCCCAGCGCTTCCAGGATTACTGCCCCAACGGGCTGCAGGTCGAGGGTCGCCGCGAGATTCGCCGACTGGTCACGGGCGTAACCGCGTCGCAGGCACTCATCGATGCGGCGATCGAGTACGGTGCCGACCTGATTCTGGTCCACCATGGCTACTTCTGGCGTGGAGAGCCACAGCCGGTCACAGGCATGAAGCGACAGCGTCTGGCTGCGTTGCTGCGCCACCAGATCAACCTCGTGGCCTACCACCTGCCATTGGACGCACACCCGCGGTTGGGCAACAACGTGCAGCTGGCTCGGCGGCTCGACCTGAACATCGAAGGGACATTGCGCGACGATGGCATCGGGTTGCTGGGCAGCGTTTCCGAACCTTGTGATGCCGCTGAATTGGTCAGGATCATCGCCAGAGCACTCGATCGCGAGCCACTGTGGATACCCGCTGGCGTGCATCGGGTGCATCGTTTGGCCTGGTGTACGGGTGGTGCCCAATCGATGCTCACCATGGCTGCGGAGCGCGGTGTGGACGCTTTCATCAGTGGCGAGATCTCCGAGCAGACCACCCACGAGGCGCGCGAGCTCGGGGTTCATTACTACGCTGCAGGCCACCACGCCACGGAGCGCTACGGACCACAGGCTCTGGGTGAATGGTGCGCCGGGCGTTTCGGGGTCGAGCACCGGTTCATTGATATTGCCAACCCAGCTTGAGGATATCGAACCAGCTGCCGGTGCTGGAGTCCGAACTGGGGTGCCGAAAATGGCGTCGTCTGCACGCTGGCGGCGCGAGTCCGACCGACCTCCCGGTGGGCCCGTCAGGAACGGGGTTTGCGGTGTGGGGAAGCCTGCCGCAACCGAAATTGGGTACAGTGCGAGGGTTGACCTCATTAGCGTTTTAAGGAATTCTATTTGATTACATCGCCCCATAGGGGACTGCGGTGGCGCGCAGAGAACTGCACCGGATCCGCTGACATCCGGCACGCGCAGACCAGCGTGAATCCATCCGAAACAGCAGCTGGAGAGAGGCAAGATGGCAAACCAAGGCGTGGATCGGGGTCGCCGCCGGTTTCTGGTGGCAGCCACCTCGGTCGTAGGCGGCGCGGGAGCGGTGGCGATTGCCGTGCCGTTCCTGGCATCGTGGAAGCCGAGCGCGCGTGCTCAGGCAGCCGGAGCCCCAGTCGAGGTGAATGTGGCACAGATCGAACCCGGACAACGGATCAGCGTTGGCTGGCGTGGTCGGCCCGTGTGGGTCGTCAGGCGTACCCCGGAAATGCTGGAGCTTCTCCCGGAAATCCGCGACCGGTTGCGTGATCCCGATTCCGAAACGGAGGGGCAGCAGCCGCCTTACGCGCAGAACGAACACCGCTCGATCAAGCCGGAGTTCCTGGTGTTGATCGGGATCTGCACCCATCTGGGTTGCTCACCGGCATTCCGCCCGGAAATTGGCGCTGCGGATCTCGGTGGCGACTGGCCGGGCGGCTGGTTGTGCGCCTGTCATGGTTCGCGCTTCGACCTTGCCGGCCGTGTGTATCGGAACGTACCGGCGCCGGTCAATCTCGAGGTGCCTCCATACCGTTTCATCACCGATGATCTGATCGTTGTCGGTGAACATGCCGAGGGAGGCACCGCATAATGGCCGGCAATTCCGCTGACAAGATCCAGGGCGGCCTGCTGGGGTGGGTCGATGCTCGTTTTCCGCTGTCCCAGCTCTGGAACGACCATCTTGCCCGTTACTACACGCCGAAGAACTTCAATTTCTGGTATTACTTCGGGTCTCTGGCCCTGCTGGTGCTGGTTCTCCAGATCGTCACCGGCATCTTTCTGACGATGTTCTACAAGCCCGACGCGCAACTCGCCTTCGCGTCGGTCGAATACATCATGCGCGATGTGGAGTGGGGCTGGCTGATCCGCTACATGCACTCGACCGGTGCGTCCTTCTTCTTCATCGTCGTCTATCTGCACATGTTTCGTGCCCTGCTCTACGGCTCCTACAAGAAGCCGCGGGAGTTGATCTGGATCTTCGGCGTACTGATCTACGTGGTGCTGATGGCCGAGGCCTTCATGGGCTATCTGCTGCCCTGGGGCCAGATGTCGTACTGGGGTGCGCAGGTCATCGTGAACCTGTTCGCCACCGTGCCCTACGTCGGGCCGGAGCTGGTGACCTGGATCCGCGGTGATTTCCTGATCTCCGATGCCACGCTGAACCGTTTCTTTGCCCTGCACGTCATTGCTCTGCCCCTGGTGCTTCTGCTTCTGGTCGTTGCTCATATCATCGCGCTGCACGAGGTGGGGTCGAACAACCCGGACGGCGTCGAGATCAAGAAGAACAAGGACGAGAACGGTGTGCCCAGGGACGGCATCCCGTTCCATCCGTATTACACCGTGAAGGATCTGGTCGGCGTCGGTGTGTTCTTCATTGCTTTCTTCGCCGTTGTCTTCTTCGCCCCCGAGATGGGCGGTTTCTTCCTGGAGCACGCGAACTTCGAGCCTGCAAACCCGCTGGCGACACCCGAGCACATTGCGCCAGTGTGGTACTTCACGTCGTTCTACACCGTGCTCCGATCGGTACCCGATCCGTTCCTGGGTGTCATGGCGATGGGAGCCGCGGTCGTTGTGCTCTTTTTCGTGCCCTGGCTGGATCGTAACGCAGTCAAGTCGGTGCGCTACCGCTCGCTGGCACATCGGATCAACCTGGGCGTGTTTGCGGTAACCTTCATCGTCCTCGGATACCTTGGCGCGCAGCCGGTCACCGCGCTGTACAGCGAACTGGGCCTTCGGCTCAGTACAATGTACTTCCTGTTTTTCTGGGTGCTCTGGTTCCACAGTCGGGAGCGGTCGGCGGTATTCGGCCTCGCCTCCTTTGCCGTCATCGTGGCCCTCTACACCTTCTATGATCTGCAGCGCATCGGGGCTGCTGACGTAGCGCTCGTGATGACCATGTGGTTCCTGCCGACCGCGTACCTCCTCGTGACGATGGTTGTACCCGCCCTGGTCCGCGACCTGGGCCGTGATCGTCCCGTTCCGGAAAGGGTGACCGCCTGATGAAATCATTACTTCTGTCCTTCCTCCTCGGCATGATGATCTTCGGCGCTGTCGCTGCCCAGGCGGCCGGTCCTTCGATAGCGCTCGATGAAGTGAAGATTGATGTCACCGATCAGGCTTCGTTGCAACGGGGTGCGCGGCTGTTCGTCAATTACTGCATGGGTTGCCATTCGGCGGAGTACATGCGCTACGCACGCGTGGGCCGGGATCTCGGGCTGACCGAGAATCAACTGCTCGCATCCATGATCTTCACCACGGATGACGAGGGTGAACTGGTCAATCCCGGATCCCTGATGACCAACGCGATGACTGCTGCTTATGGGGACGAGGCATTTGGCAAGGCACCGCCCGATCTCACGCTGCTGACGCGGGTGCGGAGCGAGGATTGGCTGTACACTTTTCTGCGCAGCTTCTATCTTGATGATTCGCGCCCACTCGGTGTGAACAACCGGCTGTTCGAGAACGTCGGCATGCCCCATCCTCTATGGGAATTGCAGGGCTGGCAGGAAAAGCGCGTGGACACGAACGGTCATGTTCGCCTTCAGGTAGTGGAGCCCGGCAGCATGAGCGGCCCGGAGTATGATCGGGCGATCCGCGACATCGTGACCTTTCTTTCCTACATGGCCGAGCCGATGCAGATGGAACGGCAGAAGATCGGGCTTTACGTGTTGCTGTTCCTTGTCGTGTTCGTCGGGCTGGCCTACCTGTTGAAAAAGGAATACTGGAAAGACGTACACTAGAGAGTGTGGGCACGGCGAATTCCGGTGCATCGGGTTTTCCGTGCGACACATTCAATTTCCGCGTTAGCCCGCGCGCAGCGTGCGGGATCGGGAGAAAGCCATGGCGCTTGTCGCCAACCGACGTTCAGTGATGACCCTGTTTTCCGCGCACAACTGCGTTCGTTGTCACCGCATACGCATCATTCTGGCGGAGAAGGATATCGCCGTTGATGTGGTGAACCTGTCTCCCGACGATCTGCCGGAAGACCTGTCCGATCTCAACCCTTACAACGAAGTACCGACCCTCGTGGATCGGGATCTCGCGCTGTATGGAACCCATGTGATCACCGAATATCTCGATGAGCGGTTTCCCCACCCGCCGCTCATGCCCGTGGATCCCGTGTCACGTGCCGCGGCACGGCTTGCCCTTTATCGGGTCGAACGCGATTGGTATGCGGGTCTGGATCTGATTGCGCAATCGACGGGAGCGGGGTTGACGAAGGCGCGCAAGGTGCTGCGCGAGAGCATGCTGAATGCCACCGAGATCTTCGATCTGAAACCCTTCTTTCTCAGCGACGAATTCAGTATCGTGGACAGCGCCATCGCCCCGGTGATGTGGCGCCTGCCTGCCGCAGGCATCGCATTGGAGGGCTTGCCGAAATCGATTCAGGCGTATGCTGACCGGGTATGCAAGCGGGAGTCCTTTCAGCACAGCCTGACCGAGGCCGAACGGGAACTGCGTGAATGACGTCGTCGCGCCCTTATCTGCTGCGTGCCCTTCTCGACTGGATCAGCGATAACGCGCTGACCGCGCATCTGCTGGTGGATGCGACGCGGCCCGATGTGAGCGTTCCGGCACAGTTCATCCAGGACGGGAAAATCACGCTGAATATCGGGCCCTCGGCCGTACAGGGGCTTGAGATGGGAAACGAGGCGATTTCGTTTTCCGCGCGCTTCGCGGGGAAACCGATGCAGGTGTATGTCCCTGTGGGTGCCGTTCTGGCGATCTTCGCGCGCGAAAATGGCCAGGGCATGATGTTTGGTAACGAGCCGGGAGACGATCTGGCGTCGCCCGAAAGTGTCGATTCCCCAGACTCCGCAGCTCCTCCGAATGAGCCGGATAAACCGGCAAAGAAGCGGCGTGGTCCGAGCCTGAAGGTGGTCAAGTAGCCGCTGCCGCGGCATCTGGCAGACTTTTTCCAGGGTTCATGATTCCGTCAGGATCGAACACACGTTGCAGGTCGCGCATCAACTGTAATGCCACCGGATCCAGCTCGCGGCGCACGAACTCCCGTTTCACCAGGCCGATTCCGTGTTCTCCCGAGATGGTGCCGCGCATCCGCAGCACCAATGCGAAGACTTCATCCAGACAGGCTTCGGCTGCCCGCATCTGTACCGGGTCGTCCGGATCGACGAGGAGGTTGACGTGGATGTTGCCGTTGCCGGCGTGGCCGAAATTCACGATGGTGATGCCGAAGCGATGGCCCAGATCCTGCAGACCGTCGATCAGGTCGGGGATCCGTGATACCGGCACGACCACGTCCTCGTTGATCTTCTTCGGCGCGATGTTGCGCAACGCGGGGGAAAGAGCCTTGCGGGTGCGCCACAGGCGTTCGGCGTCCGCCGCGGTCGCTGCGACCTCGATGCCGAGGCAGCCGTCCCCGCTCGCGGCCCGGCGCACCGCTTCGACCGCAAGGCCGATCTGGGCGCTCGAGCCATCGACTTCGATCATCAACAGTGCACCTGCGTTCTCGGGAAGCGCGGCGTCGGCGTACCCGCGGATCATTCCGATCGCGGCAGCGTCCATGAATTCAAGCGCACAGGGGGTCACCGGCTGGGCCATGATCCGCGCGACCGCAGCAGCGGCCGCGCGCATGTCGCCATAGGTGGCCTGCAGGAGTTGCCGGGTTTCCGGCAATGGTGTCAGGCGCAAGGTGGCCTCGGTGACGACCCCGAGGGTACCCTCGGAGCCGATCAGCAGTCGCGTCAGGTCGTAGCCAACCACCCCTTTCGTTGTGTAGACGCCGGTGCGCATCGCGGCTCCGGTCCCGAGCACGGCGGCCAGTCCCAGCGTATTGTCGCGCGGGGTGCCGTATTTGACCGCACGCGGTCCAGCCGCGTTGCATGCGAGATTCCCGCCGACGGTGCAGAAGGCGCTGCTCGTCGGGTCGGGAGGCCAGAAAAAACCGTGCTCGCCTGCTGCCTGTTGCACCTCGGCGTTCGTCGCGCCCGGCTCGGTGATGAGCCAGCGGTTGGCCGGATCGACCTCGACCACGCGGTTCATCCGTTCCATCGACAGCACCAGACCGCCACGAATGGGAACGACTGCTCCGGTGGTCCCGGTGCCACGACCACGGACGATCAAAGGTGTGCGCAGCCGGCGGCACAGCGTCACCAGTTCGACCACCATGCGCGAGTCACGCGCGAAAACCACGGCCTCCGGAACTGCGTGGAGCCGGGAGTTGTCGGCGCCGTAGGCCCAACAGTCAGCGGGGTCCAGCAGTCGTTCTTCCGCTGGGAGCATGGCCTCGATCTCCCGTTGCAGCCGCGTTGTTCCTGTCATCACCAGCCTGCCTGCAGCGCGTCCTGGAGCCACTCGATCCGATTGCGCGCGTCCAGTACCACGACGTCGAAGCGGACTGGACCATGCCAGTGGTGTTGTTGCAGGTAGGCCTCCGCAGTGCGCAACAGGCGTTGCTGCTTGCGCCGGTCGATGCTTTCGGCGCCATCGACGAAGCGCGAGTGGCTGCGCTTGCGTACCTCGATGAAGACCAGCATGTCTTCGTCCCGAGCAACGAGATCGATTTCGCCGAAACGCCTGCGGTAGTTCCGCGCGACCATTCGCAGGCCCGCATTCTGCAGAAAGCGCTCGGCTTCGCGCTCGGCGATCTGCCCGTGTTCGACCGTGGTGCCCATCATTCGTCCGGGGGCGCGATGGAATCGGACTCGAGAGGACGGGGCGTCCCATTCCTGAATTCGAGCCATGCAGGTTCGCGACTCCACAGTCGCGAGAGAGGCTGCAGCATCCAGGTTCCGGCTACGCCCTCCAAGGTCAGATGAGGCGCCTGTCGGTAACGGGGGATGTCGGCAGCGACACGGGCTGCGTCGATGCCCAGCGCTGCAAAGCGTGGCAGGCGCGTAGCAGCCGATTCGCCGTCTTCGGGCGCGGTCAGATCTGCGCGCAGCTGTGGAGCTGGATTCAGTTCGGGATAAAGCCAGGGTGCATCCGGGAAGCGGACGCCGCTGAGATCGTTGTCGAGCGTGGGTTGCGGCCGGCCTTCGTAGGCATGCGCGGTGGAGAGCATCGGCAGGTGCCCCGCACGATGATAATGCAGATAGGGAATGACCACGCGCAGATCGCGCGCCGGTCCGGCAACGAAGACGACATCGATGTCGTTGCGGATCTGCGCATCGGCCTCCAGTGCCAGTCCAAGCTGCCTGCGCAGGCGATTGATGCGAGCCTGGCTCGCCTCGATCCCCAACGTGGAGCCGATCTGGGTATTGATATCAGACTCTCCAGCGCGAAAGCGATGTTCGGCCGCAACCCGTCCGCCCTGCAGTTCGAAGCTCTCACGGAAGGTGCCGGCCACGCGCTCGCCAAACGAGCCCTCGGGTACCAGAACCAAGGCACCGTTCAGATTCGCGGCCACGGCTCGGTCGGCCGCAGCTCTGGCATCGTCCTCGGGCGAGAGGGAAAGCACTGTGAACGGGGCCTCCAGCGCCATGGTGGGGCGATTCAGAAGGATCGTGGTTGTCTCGGAGTCGAGTCCCGCCACACGCTCCACCGCCTCACGTGTCAGGGGGCCAATGATCCGGTCGGCGCCCTGTTGTACCGCATTTCGGTAGTGGGCCACGGCGAGGTCGGGCTGGCCACCGGTATCAAACACCAGTAACGACCCCGACGCTCCATGATCACGATAGAACTGTGCGGTGATGCCATCGAGGAGTGCGTCGCCCAATTCCGCCGCAAACCCCGAAAGCGGCAGCAGTACGGCAATCCGTCGGGGCGGCTCGGTGTGACCGAGCGAGGCTTCGCGAAGGTCGGCCAGCAGAACCCGCCCGGCGTGCCGAGGAAATGCCTGTTCCCATTCGCGAATGGTCCCTGCGAGGGCTTCGGCGTCGGGACCGGCCTGCCGCAGTGCACGGAACAGGCTGATCCAGCCATCCAGGGTTTCGGCTTGGGTTGCATTCAACCCTGCCTTGGCAGTTGCCGTGCGCTGCACCCGTGACGGCCCGATCGTGGCCATGAGGTCCCAGATCGCTTTCTGGTTCTCCGTGTGCCTTTGTGGTTCGTCGAGCAGCATTTCATCGAGTCGCAGACGTTCCCGCAAGGCCTCGCGCCATGCGCCGCGCAGGGTCAGGAGTTCAGCGTGCAGGGCCAGCGCGCCACGAAAGAGTTCCGGATCCCCGTTTTCATCGATGGGCGGCAGGCGCTCGAATGCGATCCCGGGTTCGTTTGCCAGCATGGCCAGTTGCGCACCACGAAAGCGGTCTGCAAGGTTCGTGCGGCCGTCCTGCTGCAGCAGCAGCCATAGGTTCTCGGCACGCAGCAACAGGCTGCGCGGCGGATCATCAAGCACGAGTACAGCGTCCAGAGCCTGCCGGGACCGGATCGGGTCGGGCGACTGTTCGGCTTCGCTGACAAGAACAAGGGCCTGGTCCAGGGGCGCCATTTCGACCACCTGGGCTTCGGGCATCGGCACCGAGGGTGCCGGGCGTGGAGTGGCGCAGGCGGTCAGCATGGCTCCGGTCAAGGCAAGGGCAAGAAGCCGGAGAGCCAATGGCCCGAGCGAGGAGTTCGTCATGTGCGTTAGAGTCACGGCAGGCCCTTGGGCCGAGAATGGAGGCGACCAGTATTGAAAGAGCATCAGACGCTGTCAACGCAAGTGGGAAAACTCTGGGTCGTGGCGACCCCGATTGGCAACCTCGAGGATCTGGGTGCGCGGGCGAGGCGGGTGCTCGCCGAAGTCGACCTGATTGCCGCCGAGGACACGCGGCGCAGCGGGCATCTCCTCGGGCACCTGGGTCTGTCCACGCCGCTGATAAGCCTCCATGAGCATAACGAGGAGGCACGGGTACCGCGGTTGGTGGAGCAGATGCGCGAAGGGCAGGAACTGGCCCTGATCTCCGATGCGGGCACACCACTGCTGTCCGATCCGGGGTACCGATTGGTGCGGGCGGCCCGTGCCGCTCAACTGCAGGTGCTTCCCGTCCCCGGGCCCAGTGCGGTGCTCGCGGCGTTGTCCGTGGCTGGACTGCCGTCGGATCGCTTTCGCTTCGAAGGCTTTCTGCCCGCATCACCGGGCGCCCGGCGTGAGTGCCTTGGGCGGTTGTTGGATAGCCGTATCACGGTGGTTTGCTTCGAGTCCTCCCACCGGATTACCGCTAGCGCCGCAGATCTCGCCGCTCTGGCGCCTGATCGGGAAATTTTCCTTGCCCGAGAGATGACCAAGCAGTTCGAGGAGCATTTCTTCGGCAGCGCGGGAGCGTTGCCGGATTGGCTCGCTGCCGACGCCAATCGTGTACGCGGTGAGTTCGTGCTGCTGCTTGGCCCCTTGCGCAACAGGGCTGCGGATGTTAACGACAGCCTCTTGACCCCGGAGCAGGAAAAGGTGCTGGACATTCTGCTCGCGGAACTGCCGCTGAAACAGGCGGTACACCTGACCACTCGCTTGACGGGGGTCGCGCGAAACCGGGTCTATGCCCGCGCGCTGGAACGTTCCTCGTAACCGATCGCAAGCCTGTTCCGCCGATTCTCGCTGCCAACGCTTGCTTTGGCGGTCCGGCGCGAGTAAAAGACGGAGCGGGAGTCGGCTGGATCGTCGCTGCGCTGACGCGTGGAGGAAAGTCCGGGCTCCACAGGGCGGGACGCCAGGTAATGCCTGGGCGGCGTGAGCCGACGGAAAGTGCCACAGAAAATATACCGCCGATGGGGCTGGATGCGTCCAGCCCACAGGTAAGGGTGAAATGGTGCGGTAAGAGCGCACCGCACGCCTGGCAACAGTGCGTGGCAGGGTAAACCCCGTCCGGAGCAAGGCCAAATAGGGGTGTCATGATGCGGCCCGCATCGCACCCGGGTAGGCTGCTTGAGGCGCCTGGTGACAGGCGTCCCAGAGGAATGACGGTCCTCGACAGAACCCGGCTTACAGGCCGGCTCCCACCTTTCCCCACGTCATTCACCCAAGCTGCGGGGGCGGCACCACCGCCCCGTGACATTAGCTCAAGTGGTCTCTTAACTAACTCGTCCAAAGCCACGCTTTTCATGACTTTTCCTACGCCCGTCGTGGGCGAAGGTTGTACGCGTAAGTATTTGTGAATGAACGTTTATTTTTTCTATGCGCGCGCATTTTTTGCTTGACGGGCGGCGCAGACCGTACCTATAGTGTCGGAAAGTGGGGGAACGTGGGGACGAGTGGGTCCCGTCGAGGCGCTCAATGTTCCGAGGAGTCAGTCAGCTGAGTGTGGACGCGAAGGGGCGCATCGCCGTGCCCGCGCGTTACCGCGATGCCCTGAACGAAAGTTGCCAGGGCCAGCTGGTCGTTACGGTCGATCGTGACGGATGCCTGCTTCTGTATCCGGCGCCGGAATGGGAGCGGATCGAGCAATCCCTGATGTCCAGGCCCAATATGAATCCCCAGGTGCGGAAGCTGCAGCGATTGCTGGTCGGACATGCCACCGAGTGCGATCTCGATGGGCAGGGGCGACTGCTCCTGCCGCCGCCATTGCGTGAATTCGCGGGTCTGTCCAAACGGGTGGTACTGGTGGGGCAGGGTAACAAGTTCGAAATCTGGGACGACGATACCTGGTCCCGAAATCGCGAGCTCTGGTTCGGGGAGGATGCGGATGACGCACTCAGCGATGCACTCGAATCCATTGCCCTCTGATCGCCATGGAGACAACACCGCATTTACCGGTGCTGCTCGAGGCAGCCGTCGACGCGCTCGCGATTCGTCCCGACGGGAAATACGTGGATGGTACCTTCGGGCGTGGCGGACACAGTCGGGAGATTCTCTCGCGGCTCGGGTCGAGGGGTTCGTTGCTGGCAATGGATCGCGACCCGGAAGCGCGAGGGGCCGCCGCTGCGCTGGCCGCCGATGCCAGGTTTGCTTTCCGGCAGGAATGCTTTTCGCACATGGTTGATGCGGTGCGCCAGCATTGGCCAGAGAGCCGGATCGCGGGTGTGTTGCTCGACCTTGGAGTGTCGTCGCCGCAACTCGATCAGGGGGCTCGCGGCTTCAGCTTTCAATGCGACGGCCCGCTGGACATGCGTATGGATCCCGGCACCGGAATTCCAGCTTCCGAATGGCTTCATCGCGCCGATGAAGCAACGATTGCCGATGTGCTTCACACGCTTGGCGAGGAACGTTTCTCCCGGCGCATCGCGCGCAGTATCGTTGCCGCCCGCCGGCTCACCCCGATCACACGTACCGGTCAACTGGCCGACCTGGTGCGGCGCGCCGTGCCGAGGGTGGAGCCCGGCAAGCACCCCGCGACCAGGACGTTCCAGGCTCTTCGTATCCAGGTCAACGACGAACTAGGCGAGCTGCGTACCTGGCTCGATACCATCCCCGAGGTGCTGGCACCAGGGGCTCGGCTTGCCGTGATCAGCTTTCATTCCCTGGAGGATCGAATCGTCAAGCGCGCATTTCAGGGTCGTTCCGACGGGCCGCGCTTGCCGCGCGGGCTCCCGGTCATTCCGGAAATCGCGCGTCCCCGGTTACGCATGATCGGAAAACCGATTCGACCCGAAGCCATGGAGTGCAGGCGCAATCCGAGGGCACGTTCCGCTGTCCTGCGGATCGCTGAGATGAATCCGTGATGCGCCTCCTTGTACTTTGCTTGCTGCTGGTGATTCTCGTCTTCGGGTCGGCAGTCAGCGTCGTCATGGCACGCCATGAGGCGCGTCAGGCGTTCATGGAACATCAGATCGAACTCGAGGAACGTGATGCGCTCAACCTGGAGTGGACCCAGCTCCAGCTGGAGCAGGCGACTTGGGCGACCCAGGCCCGAATCGAGGCCACTGCCCGTGACCGTCTGGGGATGACCAGGCTGACTCCCGACCGCATCGTTTACATCGAGGAAGGCTTGTGGGAGCGCTGAAACGCCAGGTCAGCCACTGGCGCCTGAGGGTGCTGATGGTCGGGCTGGCCGGGCTCGCCATTGTGTTGACGTTGCGGGCCATGGACCTCCAGCTCTTCAAGCAGGATTTCCTCCAGGGTCAAGGTGAGGCGCGCCAGGTGCGAACGGTCATCGAACCCGCGTATCGAGGCATGATCACTGATCGCAACGGCGAGCCGCTTGCGATCTCCGGTCCCGTGGAGACGGTCTGGGCCCATCCTGGCGATCTCCTGGCGGCTGCGGAGCACCTGCCAGGCCTGGCCCAGGTGCTTGATATGGAAACCGCTGCGCTGATGACGCGGCTCGAAAATCGCGCAAACCGCGAGTTCGTTTATCTCCGCCGCCACCTGCCGCCCGATCAGGCTCGCCAGGTGGCAGCGCTGGACGTGCCCGGGGTCGCGCTGATGCGGGAATTCCGTCGCTATTACCCCCATGGCGAGGCGGTCGCGCACATCGTCGGTTTCACCGACATCGACGAACGGGGCCAGGAGGGCATGGAGCTCGCGTTCGACGGCTGGCTTTCGGGCCGGCCCGGTTCGAAGCGGGTGTTGCGGGATCGTCACGGACAGCAGATCCGCAATGTGGCCAGCATCCTGCCGGCCAGAGACGGCAACGACCTGCGGTTGACGATCGATCAGCGTCTACAGTATCTGGCCTATCGTGAACTGAAGGCCGCGGTTCAGGAACAGGATGCCCGCGGTGGATCCGCGGTGCTGGTGGACGCGCGTTCGGGTGACATTCTGGCACTGGTCAACCAGCCGGGCTTCAACCCGAATAATCGCGCGCAGTTTGACCTCGGTCTGACACGCAATCGGGCGGCGACCGACACGCTGGAACCCGGTTCGGTCATCAAGCCGTTCACCGTCGCGGCGGCGCTGGAATCCGGAACGGTCGAGATCGACGTCCAGCTGGACACCGCACCCGGCACCATGCGCGTCGGCCGCCACACGGTACGTGATATCCGAAACTTCGGCCGTATAGACCTGACGACACTGCTTTCACGGTCGTCGAACGTGGGTTCCACACAGCTTGCCCTGGATACCCCTCCGGCTGATTTCTGGCGCATGTTGCACCAGGCCGGCTTCGGTCGTTCACTGGGCACCGGGTTGCCAGGCGAGGCAGGGGGATTGCTACGCGACTTCCCGACATGGCGCCGGGTCGAACAGGCCACGCTCGGCTATGGTTACGGGCTGTCGGTGACACCGCTGCACCTCGCGGCTGCCTATACGGCCTTTGCCAACGACGGTTACCGGATTCCGCTGCGGCTGGTGGAGGCAGCAGGGGATGAACGCCAGCCGGAGCCGGTGATGCGCGCAGACACCGCGCGCCAGATTCTGGCCATGATGGAGCATGTCACCGGATCGGAAGGCACCGCCCGGCAGGCAAGGATTCCGGGATACCGGGTCGCGGGCAAGACCGGGACCAGCCGCAAGGCCATTGCGGGTGGCTATGCGTCGGATCGGTACGTTTCCCTGTTCGTGGGGCTGGCACCGGTAAGCAACCCCCGGTTCGTGATGGTCGTGGTGATCGACGAACCCAGTGCCGGCGTGTACTACGGCGGGGCCGTTGCGGCCCCCGTGTTTGCGCAGGTGGTGGAAAGCGCGTTGCGCCTGTTCAACGAGCCGCCCGATGATCTGGGTGAGCGTCGGCTCTGGATGGCGCAACAAGGTGGGGGGCCGCGATCGTGACCGTATCGGCCATGGCACTTGGTTCGCTGCTGCCGGAACGGGCGGGGCTCGCGCATGTCACCGTGCGGGATCTGACCATGGACAGCCGCTTCCTCGAGCCCGGGGCAGCCTTTGTCGCGTTGCGTGGAACCCGGGCGCACGGCCTTGCTTACGCTCCGGAGGCGCTGAGCCGGGGGGCGGTCGCCGTGCTCTGGGACGAAAACGGCAGCGCGCAATGCGAGGATCCTCGCTGCGTGCATGTCCCGGACCTGCGCCGCCGACTCCCCGAACTGGCGCGCAGGCTGTTCGGGGCCTGGCCTGCGGAACGACCGCTGATTGCCATTACCGGCACCGATGGAAAGACCTCGGTCAGTCACCAGATCAGCCTTGCCCTCTCTCATCTTGGACTGCGCTGCGCGGTCATCGGCACGCTCGGTGTCGGTGCGCCCGAGACGCTGGCTCCGACCGGTCATACAACACCCGATGTCCTGGAACTGCACCGGCATCTTGCGCGGCTGGCCCACTCGGGTTTCGAAGCGGTCGCTCTGGAGGCCTCTTCGCATGCGCTGGAGCAGGGTCGTCTCGACGGCCTCCAGCCACGGGTCGCGGTGCTCACCCACCTCGGTCGGGACCACCTCGATTACCATGGCTCGCTCGCCGCCTACGCCGAAGCGAAGGCACGCCTGTTCCGTATGCCCGGCTTGCAGGCGCTGGTGGTCAATATGGATGATGGCCTCGGACGGCGCCTGCTGTCCGAAAGTCGTGCAACGCCCGATGCACCGCCGTGCTGGACCTACGGGATGAGCGAATCACCCGATCCTTCTTCGGGCGCGCGCCACATACAGGCAACGGATGTCACGGCATCCGGGGATGGACTGTCCTTCGTTGTCCGCATCGGATCCAGCTCAGGCCGGGTCAGCGCCCCGCTGTTCGGTGTCTTCCAGGTTGCCAACCTTCTGGCAACCCTCGGCACATTGCTGGCGCTGGGCTATCCGCCCGCCCAGGCGATATCGGCCTTGGGCGCGGTACGCGGCGTTCCGGGTCGGATGGAGCGCTTCACTGTGTCCGACGGGCCGGTGCTGGTCGTGGATTATGCCCATACGGCACGCGCTCTGGCATCGGCGCTGCGAGCCCTGCGGCCCCATACCGTCGGACGACTCTGGGTGGTGTTCGGCTGTGGCGGTAACCGTGACCCCGGAAAGCGGCCCGCCATGGGCGCCGAGGCAAGCCGCCTGGCGGACCAGGTCATCGTGACCGATGACAATCCCCGTGACGAGTCGCCGGCTGCGATCCGCCGGGCGATCATCGACGGTTGTACCGGTCCGGCCACAGTCCGCGAAATCGGTGATCGCGCCACGGCCATCCGGACCGCTGTCGCCGACGCCGAAGATGGCGATGTCATCCTGATTGCGGGCAAGGGGCACGAGACCATCCAGGTCGTGGCTGGCAGGGAATATCCCTTCAGCGACCGTGAACTGGCCAGCGAACTCATCGCGATGGGTGGAAACCCATGATTTCCATGGATATCCGGGAACTGGCCCAACTCGTGGGTGGGCAGCTTCATGGATCGGGTGACGTCCGCATCCGCGGAGTGAATACGGACTCACGGAAACGGCTCGCGTCCGCCCTGTTCGTGGCACTGCGTGGTGAACGTTTCGACGGGCACGACTTCATCGGTCCATCGCTGGCCGCTGCCGCTCTTCTGGTCGAGCGAGTGGTGGACGATCCGCGGCCACAGGTGGTGGTGGCGGACGTTCTGAAGGCATTGACAGTTCTCGCGAATGCCTGGCGGGGTCGCGTCTCGGCTCAGGTCGTTGCGCTGACGGGCTCCAACGGAAAGACAACGACCAAGGAGATGCTGCGCGCGATTCTGTCCCGGGTCGGATCCGTGCATGCCACTGAGGGGAACCTGAACAATCATATCGGTGTTCCGCTGACGTTGCTCGCAATGCCGCCGGCTGTCGATTACGCGGTGATCGAGATGGGTGCCAATCACGCCGGTGAGATCGCCGGACTGACTCGTTGCGCGCAACCGGATGTCGCGCTGATCACCAATGCAGGTCGTGCGCACCTTGAGGGTTTCGGGAGTCTTGAGGGGGTCGCGCGGGCGAAGGGTGAGATCTACGGGGGGCTGCCTGCAGATCACGGAACCGCGGTGATCAACCGTGACGACCGGTTTGCCGAGTACTGGCTTTCCCTGAACGAGGGTCGTCGGTGCATCGGGTTTTCGCTCGAAGGTCGGGGCGAGATACAGGGCGTCTGGCACAGTGCGAACCGAATGAACCTTAGTGTCGACGGCGTCCGTCGCGATCTCGCGCTCGCAGTGCCGGGGCGGCACATGGCGCAGAACGCGCTTGCGGCGGCTGCGGCCGTCAGTGCTCTGGGCTGCGACCCTGATGTGATCGTGCACGGGCTGGAGGCGTGGCGTCCGGTCGCTGGCCGGCTGCAGGTCTATCGGGATTCCTCCGGTGCACGGGTCTGGGACGACACTTACAACGCCAATCCTGACAGTCTTGCCGCAGCACTGGACGTGCTGTCCGCGCACCAGGGCGAAAAAGTACTCGTCCTGGGTGACATGAACGAATTGGGGAAAGACGACACAGCGCTTCACTACGAGGTGGGGCGCCGCGCCCGAGATTCGGGTATCCAGAAGATGCTGGCGCTGGGGGACCTGACTCCGGCGGCGGTGGATGCATTCGGTGCGGGAGCTACCTGGTTCGAGACCCATGCCGAACTCATTGCTGCGCTCAGAAGCCTGTTGCGACCGGGCACGGTGGTGTTGGTCAAGGGTTCGCGCAGCCAGCATATGGAGGACATCCTTGCCGGGCTCGATACGCAGCCCGACGGGCCAGCTGCGGGGGTGGGCGATGCTGTTGGCGCTGGCTGAGTATCTCTCGCAGTATCATCGCGGATTCTCGGTATTTCAGTACCTTACGCTGCGCTCGATTCTGGGCGTCGTCACCGCGCTCACCATCGCGCTGCTGGTTGGACCGGCCATGATTCGGCGGCTGACCACGCAGAAAATCGGCCAGCAGATCCGCAGCGACGGGCCCCAATCCCATCTTTCCAAGGCCGGGACGCCAACGATGGGCGGTGCGCTGATCCTGGTGGCCGTGGCGGTGGCTACTCTGCTCTGGAGCGATCTGGGCAACCGCTTTGTCTGGATTGTTCTGCTGACGACGCTTGCGTTCGGCGCCCTGGGCGGTTGGGATGATTACCTGAAACTCCGCTACGGCAACAGCCGCGGGTTGACGGCCCGGGCCAAGCTCGCCTGGCAGACGGTGTTCGCGATCCTCGCCGCTGTGGTGATTCTGGTCACGGCGCAGACACCGGTGGAAACCACTTTCTTTGTCCCGATCTTCAAGGAAGTGGAGATTCATCTGGCCTGGTGGCTGTTCATTCCGCTGGTCTGGCTGGTGGTCGTCGGCGCTTCCAACGCCGTCAATCTGACCGATGGTCTGGATGGGTTGGCCATCATGCCGGCCGTGCTCGTCGCCGGGGCTCTTGGCGTTTTCGCCTATGCGGCCGGCCACTCCATCTTTGCCGGATACCTGGGCATTCCTGCGGTACCGGGGGTCGGCGAAGTCGTGGTTTTCGCGGCCGCGCTGGTTGGCGCTGGCCTCGGCTTTCTCTGGTTCAATGCCTATCCGGCACAGGTGTTCATGGGGGACGTCGGAGCCCTTGCGCTGGGTGCGGCGCTGGGCATGCTTGCGATCCTTTCGCGCCAGGAAGTGGTACTGCTGATCATGGGCGGCATCTTCGTGATCGAGACGGTTTCGGTGATGCTGCAAGTCGCGTCGTACAAGCTGACCGGGCGGCGCATGTTCCGCATGGCCCCGATTCACCACCATTTCGAACTCAAGGGTTGGCCGGAACCACGCGTGATCGTGCGCTTCTGGATCCTGACCGTGGTGTTCGTCCTGATCGGCCTGGCGACGCTGAAAATCCGATGATGAGCACAGCCGCCAACCCGCTCCGGGAAAATCTGATCGTCGGTCTTGGCGAGACGGGTCTTTCCGTGGCCCGTCATCTTTCGGCGCGGGGTGCACCCTTTGCGGTCACGGATACCCGGGAAGCGCCGGCGGGACTTGTGCGGCTGGCACAGATTCCCGGAGCCGATGGAGCATGGGCCGGGCCCCTGTCGGCAATCGATCCCGGATGTTGGCGTCGCGTCATCGTTTCGCCCGGGGTATCGAAGGCACTTCCGGCTCTGATCCGTGCCGTGGACAGTGGCGCCGAACTCATCGGCGATATCGAACTGTTCGCGCGCAATGTGCGCAGACCGGTGATCGGTATCACAGGCTCGAATGGCAAGAGCACGGTGACGGCCCTCGTGGGGGAACTGCTTCTCTCGCTGGGGCAGCGGGTCGCGATCGGCGGAAACTTCGGAACCCCCGCCCTGGATCTGCTCGAGTCCGACGCGGATCTGTATGTACTCGAACTGTCCAGTTTTCAGCTGGAAACCACTGGCAGCCTGCGGACCGCAAGCGCCGCGATCCTCAATATCTCGGCCGATCATCTCGATCGCTATCCGGACATGGCGGCATACATTGCGGCCAAGGCCCGCATTCTTGCCGGGGCCGAACGCATGGTGCTGGACCGCGAAGACCCGTCCCTCATGGCGCTTGCCGAGGCTGGCGAGGCCGTTACGTTCGGGCTCGACCTGCCGCCGACGCCAGAAGATTTCGGCATCATGGAACTGGACGGCGAACCCTGGCTGGCGCGGGGGTCCGAGCCCCTCTTGAAGGCCCGCGAACTTGGTCTCAAGGGGCGTCATAACTGGCGCAATGCACTGTCTGCCCTGGCGCTGGTCTGGCCTTGGGTCGAGCGACCCTCGAAGGTCATCGAGACCCTCCGTGGTTTCGCGGGATTGCCACACCGCTCTCAGTTGGTGGCCCGCCACGACGGGGTCGACTACGTCGATGACTCCAAGGGGACCAACGTCGGGGCCACGCTCGCTGCGATCCGCGGCATCGTGGGCCAACTGATCCTCATTGCCGGCGGGCAGGGCAAGGGTCAGGATTTCGAGCCGCTCGGCGACGCTCTGGTCGGTAGGGCGCGCGGGGTGATCCTGATGGGCGTAGACGCGCCGCTCATTGATCAGGCATTACGTGGTTCGGTGCCGGTACAGCGTGCGGACAGTATGGAGGATGCGGTTGCACGGGCGGCTGCCTGGGCGCAGGCCGGCGACACCGTCCTGCTCTCACCAGCCTGCGCAAGTCTCGACATGTTCGCCAGCTACGCGGAGCGTGGCGAAAGGTTCGCGGCCTCGGTCAGGAGGCTGCAGTCATGATTCGGCAGTATGCGCTTGCGCGTCTCGCCAGTCCGGCACGGCTTGCCGCGGGGGTCGACGCACCGCTGCTGTTCGCCGTGCTGGCATTGCTTGGGCTCGGTCTGGTGATGGTCGCTTCCTCGTCACTCGAGCTGGCCGCCCGCAATTTTGACAACCCCTACCACTTCTTCCATCGGCAGTTGCTGTTCGCGGCGCTGGGCGCGGCCGTGGCGGTCATTTTATGGCTCATTCCACTGCGTCGATGGGAAACGGCCGGCCCCCTGCTGCTGCTGTTGATCATGCTGCTGTTGATCATGGTCCTCGTGCCTGGTGTCGGCCGCACGGTGAATGGGGCCACACGCTGGATTCCGCTGGGAGTTTTCAACCTTCAGGTATCCGAGCCGGTGAAACTCCTGGTGGTGTTGTATCTCTCCGGCTATATCGTTCGCCACTACACCACTCTTCGGCTGCATTTTCTGGGTTTCGTCAGGCCGCTGATCGTGCTTGGACTCGGTACGGTGCTGCTGTTGCTGCAACCCGATTTCGGCGGGGCTGCGGTCATGCTCGCGATCGGGATGGGTATGCTGTTTCTTGCCGGCGCCAAGCTCTGGCAATTCCTGACCCTTGCCGGCACCATTCTGGCGGCGATGAGCGTGCTCGCGCTTGCGACCCCGTACCGGGTGGCCCGTCTGACCGCGTTCCTCGACCCCTGGGAGGATCCTTTCGCGACAGGGTTTCAGTTGACCCAGTCGCTGATCGCGATCGGATCCGGATCCTGGCTCGGGACCGGTCTGGGTGGCAGCGTGCAGAAGCTGTTCTACCTGCCCGAAGCCCACAACGATTTCCTTTTTGCGGTGTTCGCCGAGGAGTTCGGTTTCGTCGGTGTCGTGATCCTGATCGGTCTGTTCGCGCTTCTCGTCTGGCGAGCATTCGTGATCGGTTTGCTCGCCGAGCGCGGTGGCCACTGTTACGGTTCGCACGTGGCCTTTGGTATCGGCATCTGGATTGGTCTGCAGTCTGCGGTCAATCTCGCGGTCAACATGGGCCTCCTGCCGACCAAGGGCCTGACGCTGCCGTTCCTGAGTTACGGCGGAAGCTCGCTGATCGTGACGCTGGCGTCCGTCGGGCTCCTTCTGCGGGTTTACCGCGAGGCCCAGGTCCCGGTACCGAAAATCCGGGGGCGAAACTGATGCATGCCCGGATGCCGCATGTGTTGGTCATGGCGGGGGGAACCGGAGGCCATGTCTTCCCCGGTCTCGCTCTCGCCTCTGCTCTGCGCGATCGGGGTTTTCGGGTGTCCTGGCTGGGCACCGGGCGTGGTATCGAGGCGAGCCTGGTGCCTCGAGCGGGGATCGAATTGCATACCCTGCCGATCGCCGGTTTGCGCGGCAAGGGGCTCGCAAGTCGCCTGATGGCTCCCTGGCGCCTTGCATTCTCGCTCTGGGGTGCCCTGTTCCTGCTGCTTCGGCTGCGACCGCAGGTCGTCGTGGGGTTTGGTGGCTTCGCTTCCGGTCCCGGCGGGCTGATGGCATCGGCTCTGGGTCGGCCACTGCTGATCCACGAGCAGAACGCGGTTGCGGGACTCACCAACCGGTGGCTTGCCAAAATCGCAGAGCAGGTGTTTGCCGGCTTCCCCGGGAGTTTCCCTGAATCCGTAACCTACCGCACGATCGGCAATCCGGTCCGGCGCGAGATTCGGGAATTGCCGGAGCCGGAGCAGCGCTGGGCAGCGCGCGAGGGACGCCTGCGGCTGCTGGTTCTCGGTGGCAGCCGGGGAGCACGCACATTGAATCGTATCGTGCCGGCCGCTTTGGCTCTGGATGCCGTGGAGGAACGGCCGCAGGTGCGCCATCAGGCGGGGGAGCAGACCCTGGATCTGGCTCTGGAGTCGTACCGGTGCGCCGGTGTCGATGCCGAAGTGACAGCCTTTATCGAGGACATGCCCGAGGCCTACGGCTGGGCGGATCTGGTGATCTGTCGTGCGGGCGCGCTCACGGTCGCCGAGATCGCCGCTGCCGGACTCCCGGCGGTCTTCGTACCGTATCCGCATGCTGTCGATGATCACCAGACTGCAAACGCGCGCTTCCTGGTCCGGGCGGGGGCCGCATGGTGTATTCGGGACGAGGAGCTCACACCGGAAGGGTTACACGATCTGCTGGCAGGAATGGAACGGGAAACATTGCTCGATCGGGCGAAGCGGGCGCGAGCAGAGGGCGGTGTCGATGCCACCGGCGAATTGGTTGTCGCGTGCATCGATGCGCTGCCGGTGAGTTGGCGGGAGGGATCATGACGAACAGTCCTCTGCCAACCCGACAGGCGATGCGCCGGATTCGGAGGATCCACTGTGTCGGGATCGGTGGGTCCGGGATGGGCGGAATCGCCGAGGTCCTGCATCAGTTGGGCTACCGGGTTTCGGGTTCCGATCTGCATGAGTCGGCCATGACGCAGCGTCTTGCACGGCTCGGCATTCCGATCGCCAATCAACATGATGCAGGTAACGTGGCGGATGCGGACGTTCTGGTCGTCTCCACCGCAATCGACCCCTCGAATCCGGAAGTGCGCGCGGCGCGCGAGCAAGGCATACCGATCGTACGCCGCGCGGAGATGCTCGCGGAACTGATGCGCTTCCGTTACGGAATCGCGGTGGCGGGCACGCATGGCAAGACCACCACCACCAGCCTGATCGCGAGCATTCTTGCGGAAGCCGGTCTGGATCCGACCTTCGTGATCGGCGGACGCCTCAACAGCAGCGCCAGCCACTCGAGTCTCGGAGAGGGGGCCTATCTGGTCGCGGAGGCGGACGAGAGTGATGCGTCGTTTCTGCACCTGCAGCCGATGATCAGTGTGGTGACCAACATCGACCGGGACCATCTGGGCACGTATCAGGGCGATTTCGGCCGCCTGCGCGAGACCTTCCTCGAGTTCCTGCATCACCTTCCGTTTTACGGGCTTGCCGTGCTCTGCTCGGACGACCCGGAGGTCCGCCTGTTACTCGAACGGCTGGAGCGTCCCCGGCTGACGTACGGGATGGGAGATGACGCCGACGTGCGGGCGGTGAATCTGCGGCAGAGTGGGATCCGGACACATTTTGATCTGCACCTGCCGGATTCCGCGCCGATTCCCGTCACCCTGAATCTGCCGGGCCGCCACAACGTTCTGAATGCCCTGGCCGCGGTGGCGGTCGCCCACGAACTGGAAGTGGCACCTGAAGCGATGCAGCGTTCGCTGGAAGCGTTCCAGGGAATCGCGCGCCGCTTCCAGGTGCAGGAGTGTCCGGTTCCGGGTGGTGCATTGACCCTGGTCGACGACTACGGGCATCACCCGACGGAGATTTCCGCGACCCTGGCGGCAGCGCGAGCGGCATGGCCGAGGCGACGGCTCGTGATGATCTTCCAGCCGCATCGTTTCACCCGAACGCGCGACCTGTTCGAGGACTTCGCCGAGGTGCTCTCCAGTGCCGACGTCCTTCTGCTTCTCGATGTCTACCGTGCTGGAGAGACCCCGATCCCCAGTGCCGACGGCCGCAGTCTGGCACGGGCCATTCGTTTGCGAGGCCTGGTCGAGCCGGTGTTCGTGGAGACGGTCGACGATGTCCCCAGAGTGTTGAGCGGGCTGATTCAGCCTGAGGATGTGGTGATCACACAGGGAGCCGGCGATATCGGACAACTTGCCGGGCGACTGCCCGGGTTCCTGGCGGGGGCGTACCAATGCTGAGCCACCTTGCCAACCTG